>JBJEJC010000052.1:0-16756 GCA_051877675.1 Roseburia sp.
AATCAAGGGTTCGCGCCACTTTGTGTTTCTTTAACTGTCGAAAACGGGATTATATTACACGAGTCCTTGCGTGTCAAGGATTTTTTGCACCTGCCATTTTAAATTCTTTCATCTGTCATTTCAGTTTTTATCCAAATTCGGATTTTCTTCGGAAGGTGTCCGGTCATTTCCGTGGTCTTCGTATTCCAAGCCTATCATCGTAAGCCCATGTGCCGGAGCGGTAGGTCCCGCCGCGCTGCGGTCGCACGCCGCAAGAATTTCCTGCATCTTTCCGGGCGGATACATACCTCCGCCAACCTGAATGAGCGTCCCCGCAATGATGCGAACCATATTATAAAGGAATCCATTTCCGGTGACCCTTATCGTAATAATATCCCCGTCTTTGTGTACATCACAGGCATAAATCGTACGCACAGTCGTCTTCACCTGCGCATTTACCGCACAAAAGCTTTTAAAATCGTGTTCTCCTACCAGATACGCCGCCGCTTCCCGCATTCCTTCCACATCCAGCGAGTGATGATAAAAATAGGTATCCAGCCTTCGGGTCGGCATACGCATTTTCCGGTTTAAAATGCGATATTCATAGGTTTTTCGGCTGACCTGATAGCGCGGATGCCAGTCCGGCGGCACCTCACAGGAGTCCTGCACCACAATGTCCTCCGGCAGTCTCTGATTCAGCGCATAGGAAATCTTATCCCCCGGCATCCTGGTCTCAGTGTCAAATATCGCCACATTTCCCATGGAATGAACCCCGGAATCCGTGCGGCTTGCCCCTGTCACCGTGATTTCTTCACCCAAAAGTCTGGAAAGCTCACGATTTAGCACCTCTTCAATTGTAATTCCATTTGGCTGAATCTGCCATCCTTTATAATTCGTGCCATCATATGCCACCACCAGTTTTATCCGCTTCATACGTCCCTACGCCAGAAAAAAATACGTCCCTCCACAAAAAACAGATACGTCCCCAAATTAAAAAAAGATACGTCCCCAAATTATTCCTGCAAAATAAAGCAGGATTACGACATACGCCCACCGGTCTGCGGCCTGATAGCGCAGCGGCTTCATCTTGGTTCGTCCCTCTCCGCCGCTGTAGCAGCGTGCCTCCATTGCCATTGCCAAATCATCCGCACGGCGAAATGCGGAAACAAACAGCGGAACCAGAAGCGGGATCATGTTTTTCACCTTTTTGAGGAGATTGCCGCTCTCAAAATCCGCGCCCCGTGCCATTTGTGCCTTCATAATCTTATCCGTCTCTTCAATCAGTATCGGGATAAAACGCAGTGCAATGGACATCATCATCGCAATCGCGTGAACCGGAATCCCAATCTTAGATAAGGGCATCAGTGCTTTTTCCAGACCGTCTGTCAGTTGGTTCGGCGTTGTCGTCAGTGTCATGATGGACGTTCCAAGAATCAGATACGTCAGACGGATTGCCATCAGAACCGCACTCTTTAAGCCCTCTTTTGTTATGGTAAAAATCCAGAAGCTCACCAGTGTCTCACCCGGCGTCAAGAACAGGTTGAATACAGCCGTAATCAGCATCAGGATCATAATTGCCTTTAAGCCCTTTACCATAAATTTAAAGGGAACCTTTGACAGCTTAATCACTGCAATCAGGCAGACCGTTGCCAGAATAAACGCTGCAATCCCCCGAAAGCAGAACAGCGATATAATATAAATCAAGGTACCAAACAGCTTCACCCGCGGGTCCAGCTTATGGATAACAGAATCCGCCGGATAATACTGGCCCAGTGTAATATCTCTTAACATATATTTCCTCATTCCCGCCGCAGTTTCCGCGGCATTCTACGCCTTTCCCCCGGCAAAATCCGACTTCTTCGGATTACGTCCCAAAAGTGCCTCCAGAAGGCTTGTCCTTGCTTCCGCGATTGTAGTTGCATCCACATCCACGTCCAGTCCCCTTTCCCTCAGCTCATGCATCAGATAGGTTACCTGGGGAGCCGCCAGTCCCACCGCTTCCAGCTCTTTGTAATGCCGGAAAACCTCCTTGGGTGTTTGATCAAACATCACGCTTCCCTGGTTCATCACAAGGATACGCTGCACATATTTTGCCACGTCCTCCATGCTGTGTGAAACCAGAATCACCGTAATTCCCCGCTCCCGATGCATCCGTGCCACCAGGTCAAGGATTTCGTCCCTGCCGGCAGGGTCTAACCCTGCCGTCGGTTCATCCAGAATCAGCACCTCCGGCTTCATGGCAAGCACGCCCGCAATGGCGACCCGTCGTTTCTGTCCGCCGGAAAGGTCAAACGGGGACTGATAATAAAGCTCCTCGGGCAGTCCCACCTGCTTTAACGCCTCAAACGCCCGCAGCCCTGCCTCATCCTTATTCAGCCCCTGATTCTTCGGTCCAAAACATACATCATCAAAAATCGTTGTTTCAAAAAGCTGATGCTCCGGATACTGAAACACCAGACCTACCCGGTTTCTAAGCTCCCGCAGGTCAAAATCCTCATCATAGATACCCTGCCCGTTAAAATAAATGTGTCCCGAGGTTGCCTTCATCAGTCCGTTCAGATGCTGGATCAGTGTGGATTTACCGGAACCGGTGTGTCCGATAATCCCAATAAATTCACCGTCTCCAATCTGCAGGCTCACATCCTTAAGCGCCTGAATCTGGTATGCGGTTCCTTCGCTGTATACATAATTAATCTTGTCTAAAATAATCGCCATAATACGCTGTCCTTTATCAATCCTCTATCTGCGCCAGCTTTAAAATTGACTGCACCAGTTCCTCCCGGGTCAGAACGCCGGACGGAAGCGCCAGTCCGGACTGCCGCAGCAGATCGGCAAGAATCGTCACCTGCGGGACATCCAGCCGGTATTCCTTCAGCTTATCCACCTGGGAAAATACCTCTCTGGGGGTCCCCTGCATCACAATCTTCCCCTTATCCATGACAAAAACCCGGTCCGCATCCACCACTTCCTCCATGTAATGCGTAATCAGGATAATGGTAACTCCTTTTTTCTTATTCAATTCATGGGCGGTGCGGATAACCTCTTTTCTTCCGTTGGGGTCTAGCATGGCGGTGGGCTCGTCTAACACAATGCATTTCGGCTGCATTGCCACCACGCCTGCAATCGCCACGCGCTGCTTCTGTCCGCCGGAAAGTTTATTAGGGGAATGATGGCGGTATTTGAGCATCCCCACTGCCCGAAGGCTCTCCTCCACCCGCTGCCAGATTTCATCCGTGGGAACACCGATATTCTCCGGTCCGAATCCCACATCTTCCTCCACCACGCTGGCAATAATCTGATTGTCCGGATTCTGGAATACCATGCCCGCCGTCTGGCGCACAGGCATCACATTCTTCTCCTCGGACACATCCATACCGTCCACCCAGAGGCTTCCCTCTGACGGCTCCAAAAGGGCATTGATGTGTTTTGCCAGTGTGGACTTTCCGGAGCCGTTATGCCCCAAAATGGCAATAAATTCTCCGGGCTTTACATCCAGATCCACATGGTCAAGTGCGGTCTGGATGGACTCCACATTGCCCTCTTCGTCCCGTCTGATATATTCATGCACAAGCTGTTTTGCCTTAATGATTCCCATTTTCCGGTTACTCTTTCCTTCCTTATTCGTCCCATTTCAGACGGTGCAGTTCTCCCTGCAGCTTCATATGATCAAACCGGTTCTGCCGCAGTGCCTCATAAAGCACGATTGCCACCGAGTTGGACAGGTTTAACGATCTTGTTTCCCCAATCATGGGAATCCGCACACAGGTATCCGGGTTCTCCTTCAAAATTTCCTCCGGAATCCCGGCACTCTCTTTACCAAACATGATATAACAGTCCGGCTCATAGGAAACCTCCGTGTATACATGACGCCCCTTGGTGGTTGCCATGTAAATCTTTGCACCGGGATTTTTTTCACAGAAATCCTGCCAGTTTACATAAGTCGTCACATCCAGATCATTCCAGTAGTCCATCCCGGCGCGCCGGATTGATTTCTCGTCCAGCCGGAAGCCCAGCGGCTCAATCAGGTGCAGCCTTGTTCCGGTGGCAACGCAGGTTCTCCCGATGTTTCCCGTGTTCGCCGGTATTTCCGGCTCATACAATACGATATTCAGCTCAGCCATTCCGCCACCTCTATGCCTCTTTCTCCGCACGCAGTTCCGTCACAAAGTTTTCCAGCCGATCCATTGCCTTCTTTAAGCTGTCCAGCGAATATGCATAGGAGATTCTCAAATATCCCTCTCCGCAGTCTCCAAATGCTGTTCCCGGCACCACAGCAAGCTTCTGCGCATTGAGCAGTGCTGTGGCAAATTCCTCCGAGGTCATGCCGAATTCCTTAATGCAGGGAAAGGCATAGAATGCGCCGAAGGGTTCAAAGCAGTCCAACTGCATTTCCTTGAAACGGTGCATAAGATAACGCCGTCTGCCGTTATACTCCTCCCGCATCTCCGTCACATCCCGATCGCCGTCCCGCAGCGCACTGATTGCCGCATACTGGCTGTTGGTGGGGGCACACATGATGGCATACTGATGGATTTTAAGCATCTGCTTTATGATAATCTCCGGCCCGCAGGCATAGCCCAGACGCCATCCCGTCATGGCATGGGACTTGGAGAATCCGTTAATCACAATGGTACGCTCCCACATTCCCGGAAGGGATGCGATGGATACGTGGTTATCCAGATAGGTAAGTTCCGAATAAATCTCATCGCTTAACACAAACAGGTCATGCCGGATGATAATCTCGGCAATCTTTTCCAAATCTTCCTTTTCCATAACCGCACCGGTGGGGTTATTGGGATACGGCAGCACCAGCAGCTTGGTCTTCGGTGTGATTGCCGCCTCCAGTTCCTCCGGTGTGAGGCGGAATTCATTTTCTGCCTTTAATTCAATGATGACCGGAACGCCATTTGCCAGAACGGCACAGGGCAGGTAGGATACATAACTTGGCTGCGGAATCAGAACCTCATCTCCCGGATCTAGCATGGCACGCATGGCAATATCAATCGCCTCGCTGCCGCCTACCGTTACCATAATCTCCTTGTCCGGATTATAGGAAATACCGTAGCGTCTTGTCAGAAAACGGTCAATCTCAATTTTTAGTTCCTTTAGACCGGCATTGGAGGTATAGTGGGTCTTTCCCTTTTCCAGAGAATAGATACCCTCCTCCCGGATGTGCCATGGCGTGTCAAAATCCGGTTCTCCCACGCCCAGGGAAATCGCATCCTTCATCTCGCTTACAATATCAAAGAATTTGCGGATACCGGAGGGCTGGATTGTTACAATTGTCTTATTTCTCGGGTCTCTCATGGTATCATCTGTATCCTTTCGTCTTTTGCAGGCTCTGCCATCACGGTTCCATGGTCCTTATACTTTTTCAAAATAAAATTCGTTTTTGTGCTTAACACGGACTCCTGCGGAGACAATTTCTCAGACACGAACTGAGACACCTCACGCAGGGTCTTTCCCTCGATAGTCACCATGAAATCAAAGCCGCCGGAAATCAGATATACCGAATTCACCTCCGGATAGTTGTAAATGCGCTCCGCAAACTTGTCAAAGCCCATGCCGCGCTGCGGGGTTACACGGACCTCAATCAGCGCCGTTACTTTTTCGATTCCGGCTTTGTCCCAGTCGATTAAAGTATGGTACCCGCAGATGATGTGTTCCTCCTCCATCCGCTGTAATTCGTTGATGATGGATGCCTCATCCACACCCATCACGATTGCCAGCTCCTTCAAATCAATCCGGCTGTTTTTCTCTATAAAAGTCAATATTTTCTCTCGCATGAATAAATTCCTCTCCTTCTGCCTTTATGCCAGCGCCCGGTACAGTTCGTCTGTCTTAGGCTGCTCCAAAAACCGTTTCTCGTCACCGTTTAAGATCACGCGGTCATTCCCCTCCACCGCTTTTCCAATCACTGTGGCAGGAATTCCCGCCTTATCCAGTTCCCGCACCAGCGTATTTCCGTCCTCTGCTGCCATCAGCATACAGCCGCTGGAAATCAGTTCGTAGGGGTTGATTCCAAAATATTCGCAGACCTCCACGGTCTCCTGACGAATCGGTATCTTCTTCAAATCGATTTCAAGTCCGACGCCAGATGCTTCCGCCATTTCCCAGAGAGCGCCAAAGATCCCGCCCTCCGTGACGTCATGCATTGCACTGACGCCAGACTTCACGGCGACTGCGGCCTCTGAAAGCACAGAAATATAAGCATCCAGACTCTTTGCCTTCTCCACAAAGGGCGCCGGGAAACGTGTCAGAAGCTCCTGTTCTTTCTCTTTTGCAAGAATCGCAGTTCCCTCGATTCCAATCCACTTGGTCACAAGGATATCCATCCCCGGTCTCGCCCCGGCGGTGGACACCAGATGTCCATCCTTCACTTTTCCCACGCCGCAGACGGAGATTACCGGCTGGCTCACTACGTTCGTCACTTCTGTATGCCCGCCCATCACCTGAATCCTTGCGGCAATGCAGGCATCCTCCACCTGCTGCATAATCTGCTTTAAATGGGATTCCTTGGCATCCGGCGGCAGAAGGACTGTCAGCAGTACTCCCACCGGCTCTGCCCCCGAGCTTGCCAGATCATTTGCCGTAATCTGAATGGCAAGGGTTCCGATGTCCTGCGCTGTTCCCGTAATAGGGTCTGTGGACATGACAAGGACTTCATCCTCTGCCAGCTTCACAGCAGCACAGTCTTCCCCCACACCGGCCCCAAGCAGGACCTCCGGTCTTCTGTTATGTATTTGTTTAAACACGGAGCGTTTCAGCACATTCTCCGGTACTTTCCCTATTTTCATGGTAAAACCTCATTTTGCAGTTCAAGGCCGTCTCGTTCTCGAGGCAGCCTCAACCTGATTCTCTATATTATTGTGCACCGTCCTCCGAAGGGGTGTCTGTATTCTCCGCCGGAGTCTGGTCGTCCGTCGGGGTCTGGTCAGCCGGAGCTGTGCCATCTGCCGGAGCCGTTCCGTCAGCCGGAGTCTCCGTCACTGCAGCCGGTACCGTGGGATTTAACACCGACGATGCTGCCGCATTGTAAGGCGCTACCGCTGCATATACAGCCGCCTCGCTTCCGGTGGCAATCGCCGCATTGATAGCCGCAGTTACGTTCGGGTCCTCCGAAGCGGTTCCCACATTGACTATTTTCGGTGAGGAATGATAGGTACTGTTATTCCATACCTCGCGGCTCTCCTCCACACCGTCTACCGTCACAATCTTCCAGAGTCTTGCCACATATCCGATATGCTTTCCCTGGGTTTTCTGCAGATAGCCTGCCGGGTCTGCGGTGGCCACGAACTGGGTTCCCGGGTCCTCCTCCGAAATCACCTCACTCTGGTAGGTAACCACCCGGTTCGACGGTCTGGTCTCCTCCCCAAAGATGTTAAAGTACAGATCCTTGCCCACAATATACGCTTCAATATAAATCGGCGCATCCTGGTTATTTTTAAATTTCAAATCCTTATAGTCCCCCGCGATTGCCGCATCCATGGAAGGTGCCACATAGGTGACAATCATAGAGTGGTTAGAGCGCTGGGTCGTCTCCAGCTCCGCTAGGAGAACCGCATTATATAAGGTAGTGGAAACCTGACACACACCACCGCCGTAGGATTCCACGGTCTGCCCATTCTCATAGGCTCCCGCCAGCTTATAGCCGTTCTCCGCATCCAACGGGGCAATCGTATCGTGTACGGAGAATTCCTCTCCCGGGTAAAGCACAGTTCCGTTGATTTTGGATGCCGCCACACGGATATTCTCACAACGGTTTTCCGTCGATCCGCTGAAATTGGTATGATAGCTTCCCAGCACATCCTGTACCTTCTCGAGTTCTTCCCTGGAGCCCTTCGGCTCTACAATATCAGCCGCCAGCGTAACCGTAGCATCCGTTCCGTTCCACTCAGTCCGGATAAAATCCTCCACGCGCGCTACCGACTCCTCGACGTTGACCGCAATTCCCTGCGCTCCCTCGATAAAAGTAAAACTTCCGCTTTCACGGACCAGACCGTTGTCCACCGCATCCTGATTCAGTGTCACAGCCTGCTCGGCAAGCAGATTTGCCACCGCCTCATGGTCCACGGTCAGTGTCATCTCAATCACTTTATTTCCATGCTCCAAGTCCTTCATATCCTTATAGCGCTGGATCAGATTTCCGCTTTTGCAGACGTCCATTGCAGCATTTACCACATTCTCTCCGGAAAATGCAATTCCGAACTGCTCTGCAGGCACGGTGATGCTTTTCTCTCCCGCCTGTAGCGTAATGGATGCCCCTTTTACACTCTGGACGTAGGCTTCCACCGCCGCTTCCGCTTCTTCTCTGGTCATTCCGCCCACGTCCACAGTGCCGATATAGACACCCTGGGCAATCCGCGCCGTCTCCTCGGCGCGGGGGCTTACCGCCGGTATCAGAAGTAACGCAGCCACCAGAATCACTCCGAACAGTGGCAGCATTTTAAAAAATTTCTTCATAATTTCCCCTTTTATTGCTGTGTTTACGGTTATTTTGATATTTTAACACAAACACCTCTATTTTCAAGGTGCATATCCACGAATATATTTGACGCATCCGTGTATTTTTAGTATATTTTACATAAGCGCAGCAAGCACTGTTGTAAGGAGCATTGCGGCAACCACAACGATAATAATGACAGACATCAGCTTTTTATTTTTTTTGCTTCCAAAATTATACATGACCTTCACCTCGTTTCATATCATAAGCAACATAAGAAAGGATTCCTATGATTATTTTTTTACCTTTGTTTATTATTCTCATCTCCGTGCTGGCTTACCTCCGCAAACGGAGCACCCGCACCCAGCAGGAAGCCGAAGACCGGTTCTGGGAACGCGAGCAGCAGGCAAACAACACCCGCCGGAAAGATATCAGCAGCTTACCCTATCTTACCATACCTTTGGCAGATTTTCCAATAGGCATCTGCAAAACAGAAGAAATAAACGCCTTGGAGGACACCCTTACCTCCCTTTCTCAAAAAAAGATTCTGAATCTCGGAGGGCAGACCAATACGGATCTCAAGCTGAACTACGGCGCCGCGAACTTAAACGAGCTCGCCGAATACGATGAGAATTTTACGGTGCTCTGCCGCACGCTGGATGCTTACGCGAAGGCACTTGTGCAGGAAAATCATCCCGTCCCGGCAATCCCGGTACTGGAATATGCCGTCTCCTGTGGTTCCGATCTGCGCAGCACCTATAATCTGCTGGCAGATTTGTATCAGCAGACCGGTAAAACCGATTCCATCGCCGCTCTCACCACATCTGCAAAGCAACTGGATTCCCTGCTGCGGGATTCCATCGTGGCGGATTTGGAAGCCAGATACCCGTCCGCCACCTAGACTTCTGTCTGCCCCATTTTTCCATACTGCGCAATCAGCCGGTCTGTGAGCTGTGACGCTTCGCTTCTGGTGAGGGAATCCGGTTCCGTCTCCAGCGAGATTCCATAATATTCCGCATAACGCCGCAGATACCGTTTCTGCTGTTCCGTCGCCGGTGTCTGTTTCTTTGCCTTATACTGCAACGGTCTGGGGATAAAGGCTTCGGGATGCTCCTCCCCGTATTCCGCTTTCAGCCGTTCCAGAATCTGCCAGGTCTCTCCCGCATCATCCAGTGCCCGGTGCGCATTTTCACGCCGAATTCCATAATAAGCACACAGACTTTCCAAATCCTTTTTCTGCTCTGCCGGAAGAAATGTCCGCGCCAGTTTCAGCGTATCCACCGCACTCCGTTCAAAGCTCCTGTCATGGTTTATCGCCCACTGCTTCAGAAAGCTGTAGTCGAAAATCACATTTTGTCCAACCAGCACGTCCTCTCCCAGAAACGAAAAGAACTCCTCCAGCGCCGCCTCCGGTTCCCGCCCACTTTGCGCCATCGCCTCTGTGATTCCGGTCAGCTCCTGCACCTCCCGGGAAAGCGGGCAGCCCGGGCAAACAATCGTGCCGTACTCCGCTTCCTTCCTGCCACCCCGTACCCGGATGGCGGCGACCTCAAGGATTCGGTCTGTCTTTGCCCTAAGCCCGGTCATCTCCAGATCAATAACCACGTAATCTTCTATCATGCTCCCCTGTCCTCTCTGCACTCCCGCATCTGTGCCTGATAATCCAGCGGGTCTCTCCGGGTGTAATCAAACAGCACATATTTCGGCTCCTTAAGCCGGACGGGCAGTTCCTTCACCGTGTGCTCTCCCCTTTCCGGGAACGCATAATGGAACCGTTCCACATGGCTTTGCTTTCCATTGACACAATATTTCCTGGTAATTTCCTTCCATTCCTTCATGTCGGCTGCCCAGACAGGTCTGCTCTTGCAGTTTTCCCTGGCATATAAATCAAAAATGAGACTTTCCTCTAAAAGCTGCCGGATTTCCTCCGTCGTTCCCCGCTCCTCCATAAATTCCAGAAGGATTTCAGCGCGCCGCAGTCTCGAATGACTCATGTCAAAATATCCCTTTTCATCATAGAATCGTCCCAGCTCCCGGTACATTTGAAAGGCACCTGTAAATAATGGCTCCAGCAACCTGATTGTCATGGAAAACTGTCCGCTGTTGTAATACACCTCCAGCATTTCCTCCACCTGCTTTAGCGCAAGTATCTCCCCGAAGGAAAGCCATCTGGTCTGCATTACCTCATAGGGTGCCCGGGAATGATAGATAATCCCGTATTCTTCTGCATGCTCATAAAGATAAGAGCCCTTGAGCACCTTTAGGAATCCCATCTGCAGCTGGTTTGGTTTTAGTGCATACACCTCGTCAAAGGACTCTCCAAAGCGCTCATATCCCTCATAGGGCAGCCCCGCAATGAGATCCAGATGCTCATGGATATTCTCTCCGGTCTGCACCTGGCGAACAGTCTTTTTCAACTGCTCCAGCCGCATCGTCCGGTGAATCTCCGCAATCGTAGCGGCATTGGTGGACTGCACGCCGATTTCAAGCTGCACAAGCCCGGGACGCAAGGTGCCAAGAAGCTCCAGCTCCTCCGGTCGGAGCAGATCCGCGGAAATCTCAAAATGAAAATTGGTGATGCCATTGTCATGTCCCTTGATAAAACGCCAGATTTCCATGGCATGCTCGTGATTACAATTGAAGGTCCGGTCCACAAACTTAACCTGCGCCACCTGCTTTTCCAGAAAAAATGCAAGTTCCTTTTTCACCAGAGTCAGGCTTCGAAACCGCAGCTTCTTTTCCACGGAAGACAGGCAATAGCTGCAGCAGAAGGGGCAGCCCCGGCTGGTCTCGTAGTAAATGATCCGGTTTCGAAAGTCCTCCACATGGTCGTAGCAAAAGGGAATCTCGTCCATATTCATAACGTCGCGGGGTGCTGTAACCACCAGTCTGCAGCCGTTTACGGCTCCCGCTGCCGGGAGTTCTTCTCCCCCGCTGTCACTTCCGCCTTCTTCGCCCTGTGCCTGCCGGTAAGCAATGCCGGAGATATCCCGCAGTTTTATGCTTTTGTCCGCATAATGCCGGTACAGTTCCAGAAAGGTCTGTTCTCCCTCCCCCATCATCACTCCGGTGACCTGGGGGTGTTCCCCGAGGAATCGCTCCACTTCATAGGAAACCTCCGGACCGCCTACCCAGATGGGCACCCCGGGGCAGAGCTTGTGATACTCCGTCACCAGTTCCTCCACATAAGCAATATTCCAGATATAGCAGGAAAAGCACAGAAGATCCGGCTTCTCCCTGTAAATTCCCTCCAGGATATAATCTATTCGGTTATTGATGGTATATTCTCCGATTCGGATATTTTCCTGCTCCTCTGCCGGGATATGGGCACAGGCATAGGCCCGCAGATTATATACCGCGAGGTTCGAATGAATATATTTTGCGTTAATGGCAACTAACAGAGCTTTCATATTTCCTCTATTCCGGCGCGTTTTTCCATTCTTCATTTGCACAATCGCGCCATTTATGCTATTTTATTGGTGTAAGCGTTTTACAGAACGCCAGAAAGGATTTTCTATGACAACGGACGAATTTGATGATTTAGCAGAACTTTTCAAAATATTTGCCACCCCCACAAGACTTCGCATTTTATCGGTCCTGATGAACGGTGAAAAATGTGTATTTGACATCGCAGAAGAATTGCAGATGTCGCAAAGTGCCATCTCCCATCAGCTTGGCATCCTAAAACAGAATCGTCTGGTAAAGAATCGCAGGGAGGGCAAAACGATTTACTACTCGCTGCTTGATTCCCATGTGTTTACCATTATTGAGCAGGGGCTGAACCACATCCGGGAATAGCCCCCTGCTCTCATGCCATATTATATCGGACCAATGCGGTCTATGCAAGCCAAAACAGCGTTCCACATCCGGTGTCCGCGGACGTGGAACGCTGTTTTTTATTTTAATATACTCACCCTTATTTCTTACAGGATATGCCGGACAATCACATCAATCCCTGCAATCCACAAAAGCACCGCTCCGCCGGCATACGCCTTTGTTTTATGCACAAACCCCAGATGATACCCTGTGTACATGCCTGCCACCACCACTACCACGGTGCAGCAGGCAATCGTGACCAGTATCGCCATAAGACTCGTCTGCAGGAACCCGAATGCAATCCCCGCCAGAATCGTATACACGCTGGTAATCGCCGCCATCCGGAGGAAACGCTTGATTCCAAGATTTTCTTCCCGTTTCTCCAGTATGCGTTCATTCTTCACTGCCTTTACGATCAGCCGGACACCCAGACCGAAGAAGATTGCCGTTGCAAGGACAAGTCCGACAAATTTCTCGTCATTGACAATATCCGCATAATAAAGCAGAACCGAAAGGTAATATCCGACAACCAGCGCTGCCGTCTGCCATATTGCAATCAAAATGCAGATCAGGCTTAAATGTCTTTTATCTACCTTCGCCACCAATGAGCCCTGACATTCCATTGCCGCAAAAATATCAAGGGATATTCCAGCCAGAATCAAAAGATTCTCTATCCAGTTCATGGTCGTCCTCCTTTTCAATCCTCGTCTAAAACTATACGCAGAAATTCCGCATCTGAACATATGCAAATCTTTCTGTGTGTCACAGACCCATATACAATACAGGCAAAATGTATATACTAAAGTTCCTGCAAAATATCTTCCATGGAGCGTTTGATGATGTAGTCATAAATCTCTGCCAGTTCCTTCGGAGACGCTGTCATCCCCGTCTTAATCCAGGTGATAACCACATAGCACATGGACTGCGCATAATACTCTGCAATCCGCTCCGGTGTCAGCCATGCATACTTCGCTGGTTTCCCCGTCCGGGCATTATTGATAATCTTAAGCAAAAGCTGCTCCACACATTTCTGCGTGATACTGCCAAAAGAGTTCTGACCTTCCAGACGGCATGCACGTGAGAAAAATGCCTTTTCCTTCTCAATATTGGTAAACAACAGTACCAGCGCCTCATTCACCATTCCATTCTGCACCAACGGTTCCACCGGCGCTAAAAGCTCCTCCGATATAATCCACTCCAACAGCTCGTACTTATCCTGAAAATGATTATAAAAAGTAGGACGGATAACCCCCGCCCTGTCTGTAATTTCTTTGATCGTGATCTTCTCGATTGGCTGTTTCTGCGCCAGTTCCTTAAAGCTCTCCGCCAAAAGAATATCAATTGCACGCTTTCCCTGTCCAGTCATATCTTCCCTCTTTACTGTTACACAACGATCCTTCCAACTGTAACATGCCTAAGTTCCTGACTATCCCTCAGATTCAAAAGTTCTCCTGTATCAAACAGCTTCACCAGCGGCCGTAGCGGGAAGTCCTCGAAATTTCTCGCCACCACGCCATGCCTTCCGTCGGAAAGCTCCACCTCGCAGCCCTGGGGGTACACTGCAAGCTTTCTGGAAAATATTTTCACCAGCGCCGGATCAAATTCTGTCCCGGTTCCTGCCATCAGATATTCCATGGCATCCGCCGGTGTATGTGCCTTCCGTGAAGGACGTCTGGATACCAGTGCATCGTAGCAGTCCGTCAGCTTGATGATTCTGGCAAACAACTGAATGTCCTCCCCTGCTTTGCCCAGAGGATATCCTTTCCCGTTGTACCATTCATGATGCTCCAGAATACCGGTATACACCACAGACGGAAAATCAAAATGTTTTTTGAGGTAATCCACCCCGTATTGCGGATGGTTCTTCCACATCTCACGCGCCTCACCGCTCAGCGGCCAGCTACTGTTCACAATCTCCGCATCAAGAAAGCGTTTGCCCAGATCATGCAAAAAACCAGCCATAGCCAGCAGATTCAGTTCCTCCTGACTCAGCCCGTAACGGGAGCCAACCATAACAGACAGTATCCCCACATTGATGGAATGAAAATAAATGTAGTCGTCATAGTCCTTAATATCCATCATATTACACATGACGTCTCCGTTACACAGAATCTCCTCCACAACCCGTTCTACCGTTGCGCGGATTTTTACTTCGGCAGCAGAAGGTTCCGTCTCACCGTCATCCATTGTAAATAAATCATGCACCAGCTTCAGTGCGCGGCTCTTTAGCTGCGGTCCCAGTATCTGCTGGATTTCAATTCCTCTTGTAAACTTGTCATCAATGTAAATTCCCGGAAATCCTAAGAATTCCAGATTCGATATATGTTCAGCTGTCAGCAGAAGGTGTTTGGCAAGAAGAAGCCGTCCCGCTCCATCGTAAATATCATGCCCTAACGCCATCCCCGATTCCAGCCTACTGGTCGGTATGTAACGCATTCATTTTCCCCTTTTGTTGAAACATACCCTCATTCTATAACATTCACTCGTCAAATTCAACTGTCACAAAGTACCCCTTTGGCGTTTCTTTTACATCCACCACGGTTCCCTCTTTCGACTTGATGCGCTGGCTCACCGCATAATTTGCCGACATGGCATATGCCTTTCCCAGTGTATAATAATACGAATTGGGGAGTTTTCCTTCTGTAATAGGCAATACATCCCCCACCTCAAGCAGCCCCGTCCGTTCCATTTTAAACTCTTCCCTGCGCATGTTACCGCCTTTCCGTTACTTTCGTCACCTTGTCATCCACTTTTTCTTATAGTATAATACTTCTACGCGCTTTGGAAAGCCCAATTTTTTCCAAATGCGCAAAAGCACTTTACGATACGGCAAGGCAAGGAGACACATGGAGAATAAAGAAGATATATTTCAGAATTTTTTGACCGCCGCCATTGACACTCTGGATGCGGAAGAAATTTACGATATTTTTATGGATGCCCTGATGAAGACGCTTGAGCCTGACGGGCTTCTTTTTACATTAAACCAGCGCACCGGTTACACCTTCGATGTCATCCGCACCCGGGGCAGCATCGTCTGCGAGAAAAACTACAGCATGCCCTGCAGCGCTGCCATGGCTCTCATCTCCGAAGGAAACAGCCTCGTAGATTTAACCAGTGAAAGTTCTGCCGCTGTCTGTGCCGCTCTCACCAGCCGCAAACAGGCCTGGCTCACCCAGCAGAATATTTCTGCGTTTTACGCTGTGAAATATAACCATGCCATTATTGGCTTTATTTTTATTGCATACGACAATCGCCGAGCTCTGACATCTGAAGAATCGGAATATCTGGAAAAAATCTGCCACTATGCGACCTATGCCCTGCGCAACGCCAATCTGTATCAGAAGGCATATCTCGCCTCCATCACAGACGAACTGACCTCCCTTTACAACCGCAAATATGCGTTTGAATGCATTGACCGCTACTGCAGGGATGAGGAGCCTGCCACCCTGCTGGTACTCGACGTGGATGACTTTAAGCTCTATAACGAGCTGTACGGCGCCAGAGAAGGGGATAAACTGATCATGCGCAGCGCACAGATCATTCTGCACGAAATGGAGCCGGATGATATTGCTTTCCGCTACGGTGCGGACGAATTCCTGATTCTGAAGAAGGGAACCGATCTGGAGCATGTCAGGGAATTTACCGAATGGCTGGTCTATAAGATTACCGATGCCGCTTCGTCCCGCACCGTATGGAATGCCTCCATCACCTGTGGTATTTCCACATTCCCGGATATTTCCGAGGACGCTGCCGCACTGCTCCACAATGCAGAACAGGCTGTATATTACGGCAAGTCGGCAGGAAAAGGGCATATCACCGTTTATCAGCGAGGAATGGAAAAACGCGCCGAAAACCCCGACATTGCAAATGCCTACGAGCGGATTGCTCCTACCGTCTACGCCCTGACCGCCGCCATTGATGCCAAGGACAGCTACACGTTTACACATTCCCTGAATGTTTCCAAATATGCGGTTATTCTGGCAGAGGCTCTGGGCATGAACGCCACCGACGTGGAAATCGTCCGCATAGCAGGGCTTCTCCATGACATCGGTAAAATCAGCATTCCGGAGCACATCCTACAGAAGACCTCCCGCCTGGAGCCGGAGGAATATGCCATCATGAAGACGCATGTAGAGAACTCTACCAAAATGATTCGCTATCTGCCCAACATGGACTATGTTATTCCTGCCGTAGTAGGACACCATGAGCGCTATGACGGCAAGGGCTATCCCAGAGGGCTTTCCGGAGAAGATATCCCCTACATGGCGCGCATTCTGACCGTCTCCGACTGTTTCGATGCCATGACTGCCAAGCGTCCCTACAAACAGCCGCTGTCTGTTGCCTATGCCATCAATGAGTTGCAGAAGAACAGCGGCACCCAGTTTGACCCGGACATGGTATCCACCTTCGTGACACTAATCTATGAGGGGAAAATCAATGTTTAAAAAAACAGGGCGGTACAGCAATGTCATTAAGTTAAGATGACGAATTAAGATCTCAGTATTAGAAATAATACTG
>JBJEJC010000053.1:0-16275 GCA_051877675.1 Roseburia sp.
AAGGCATTCACTTTCACACGTTAATATAACAAGGTCTTTCCTATGAAATAAAAAATGGCATCCACAAATCGTGGATGCCATTTGTTTTGATTTCTTTCATCAACTAATTAAGCTCTTTCAACCTTGCCGGCTCTTAAACAGGAAGCACATACGTATAATTTCTTCGGTGTTCCGTTTACTTTACAGCTAACACGTTTGATGTTAGATTTCCACATTCTATTAGATCTTCTATGAGAATGGCTCACATTGTTACCGAAATGAGCGCCCTTTCCACAAACTGCACATTTTGCCATAGTTTTGCACCTCCTTGCATTTTCCTAAGCCTGCATTACAAGTGTTTAAAGACTTGTCTCATGAACCTACAAGCTCGCAACATGAATATTCTATCAGATTAAGATGTATATTGCAAGTAAATTTTAAAAAAAATATAAAAAATCCAATTTATGACTATGAATTTTCCCGGAAAGCGGTTATAATATACAATAAACTAGCGTTAATATGGCTTTGAAAGGAGCATGGCGTATATGAAAGGACATATGGATACTCAGTTGGGAAAAGTAACAATCGATCCGGAAGTAATTGCAACCTATGCGGGATCTGTTGCAGTGGAGTGTTTTGGTATTGTGGGAATGGCAGCCGTAAATATGAAGGACGGACTGGTAAAGCTTCTGAAGAAAGATTATCTGACCCATGGTATTAATGTTTCGATTGATGAGGATAATAAAATAGTAATTGATTTTCATGTTATAGTTTCCTATGGTGTCAGCATCAGTACGGTTACTGATAATCTGATTGAGACGGTAAGATATAAGGTAGAAGAATTTACCGGAATGGAAATCAAGAAAATTAACATTTACGTTGAAGGCGTACGTGTGATTGATTAAGGAGGACTTTAGAGGTGGAAATCACTACGATAAATGCTGAGGCACTTGCAAAGGCTTTTCTGGCAGGTGCAAAGAATTTAGAGGCGAAGAAGGAATGGATTAACGAATTGAACGTATTTCCGGTACCGGATGGTGATACCGGCACGAATATGTCCATGACGATTATGTCGGCAGCAAAGGAAGTGTGCGCACTGGAGCATGCAGATATGAAGGCTCTGGCAAAGGCAATTTCCTCAGGCTCCCTGCGTGGTGCGCGGGGAAATTCCGGCGTTATTCTTTCCCAGTTGTTCCGTGGATTTACCAAGGTGATCGGAGAGTATGAGGAAATCGACGTACAGATTCTTACCGATGCGTTCCAGAAGGCGGTGGAGACTGCTTATAAAGCGGTTATGAAGCCGAAAGAGGGAACGATTCTTACGGTTGCCAAGGGTATGGCGGATAAGGCATTGGCAATCTGCGAGGAAACAGATGACCTTCTGACCTTTATTGAGGCAGTTGTGGAAGAGGGCGACCGCGTGCTGGCAAAGACACCGGATATGCTTCCGGTCTTAAAGCAGGCGGGGGTTGTGGATTCCGGCGGTCAGGGATTGATGCAGGTATTAAAGGGTGCCAGCGACAGCCTTCACGGAAAAGAGATTGATTATTCCATTGAGGTGGAATCCGGGACTGCGGCAGCCTCTGAGGGAACCTCCTATAACATTGAGGCACAGGCAGGGCAGGAGATTAAGTTTGCTTACTGTACCCAGTTTTTGATTATGCTGGATCAGCCTATGAGCAGTAAGGCAGAGAACGAATTTAAGAGTTATCTGGAAACTATCGGAGACTCTATTGTAGTAGTTGCAGACGATGAGATTGTAAAGGTACACGTACATACCAATGATCCGGGTCTGGCAATGCAGCGCGGACTGACGTATGGCGGGTTGACTACAATAATCATCGAGAATATGAAGCTGGAACGTGATGAGAAGATTTCAGCACTCAAAGAGAAGGAAATGCAGGAATCTATGCAGAATCAGACAACAGATGCATCAGAAGCTGCAAAAGAGGCAGAAGCAGACCTGCCGCCGAAGGAGATGGGCTTTATCTCTGTCAGCATCGGAGAGGGAATCAATGAGATTTTCCGCGAGCTTGGTGTCGATTACATCATCGAGGGCGGTCAGACCATGAACCCCAGCACAGAGGATATGCTCAATGCAATCGACCGTGTGAATGCGAAGAATATTTTCATTCTGCCGAACAATAAGAATATTATTCTGGCTGCAAATCAGGCGGCAGCCTTATGTGAGGAGAAGCATATCGTGGTGATTCCCACCAAGACAGTGCCCCAGGGAATTACGGCGCTTGTGAATTTCATGCCGGATTCTCCTGTGGAGGAGAATGCACAGCGGATGACAGAGGAACTGGATTCCGTGAAGACCGGTCAGGTGACCTATGCAGTCCGCGACACGGTAATTGATGACAAAGAGATTAAGCAGGACGATTATATGGGAATCGGAGATCACGGCATTCTTTCTGTGGGCAGAGAGCTGGAGCCTACGGTAATGGAGCTGGTGGATGAGCTGGTGGATGAGGATTCTGCCATTGTTTCTGTCTACTACGGTTCGGATATGAAGGAAGAGGATGCCGATGCCATCGGTGAACAGATTACAGAGAAATATCCGGATGTGGAGGTGGAAATCCACTACGGCGGACAGCCGATCTACTATTATGTGATTTCGGTAGAATAGGAGAAATGTTATGGACCGTAACTCTGCTATTTCAGAGATTAAGGGGATCGGTACAAAAACAGAAGAATTGTTTCACAAATTAGGAGTATACACCGTTGGCGATATACTCCTTCATTATCCCCGGAATTATGTACAGTTTCCGAAATGTAAGCGGATAGGAGAACTGACGGAGGGGGAGACTGCTGCGGTGCTCGGCAGAGTAAAAAAGACGCCTGTGGTAAAGAACCTTCGGGGAAATATGTCGGTTACGGTGGCGGTGATAAAGGATGCCGTTTTAGGAGGTATGGAACCGGAAGAGGAGGATGCCCGGATTGGAAACGGCATGGGAGAAGAAGCGGCACTGGAAGCGGTGTGGTTTCGGATGCCGTATATCAGAAGTCAGCTAAAGCCCGGCATCTGTTACGTTTTTTATGGAAAAGTGAACCGGAAGAACGGAAGACTTGGCATGGAACAGCCGGTAATTTACTCGGAGGAACAGTACCGGACGATGGAGGAAGCTTTCCTGCCGGTGTATGCTCTGACGGGAGGGTTAAGCAACAATCAGGTCACAAAGGCGGTGCGTGCGGCACTTGGGGACGAACAGCTTTTTGTGGATTACATTCCTGCTGCAATCCGGGAAAAATACTGTCTCTGCGAGTACAATTATGCCGTAAGGCAGATTCATTTTCCGGATAATATGGACACGCTGATTACCGCCAGAAGACGGCTGGTGTTCGACGAATTTTTCCTGTTTATCTTAAGTATGCAGTACCAGAAGGAAAAACGAATCAGGGAGCCAAATGAATTTGTGTTCGGGGACGAACAGGTGACGGATCGACTTATTGAAAAACTGCCTTATCAGCTCACGGGTGCCCAGCTTCGGACAATCGCCGATGTGCGGCGGGATATGCGGGGCCCCTATGTGATGCAGCGGCTGATTCAGGGGGATGTGGGTTCCGGAAAAACCATCATTGCCTTTCTTGCCATGGCAGATGCGGCGGAGAACGGCTATCAGTCCGCCATTATGGCGCCTACCGAGGTGCTGGCAAGACAGCATTATGAATCGTTTCAGAAAATGTGTGAGCAGTTTGGCCTACATATTCCGCTGGTACTTCTGGTGGGCTCCATGACAGCAAAGCAGAAGCGGCTTGCCTACGAGGCGATGCAGTTGTATCCCAATGCCATGATCATCGGCACGCATGCCCTGATTCAGGAGAAAGCACTGTATGATAATCTCGCGCTGGTAATCACCGATGAACAGCACCGGTTTGGCGTGCGGCAGAGAGAAATTTTTGCGGAGAAGGGGACAAGTCCCCATATCCTGGTGATGAGCGCCACGCCCATTCCCCGCACCCTTGCTATTATTATTTACGGGGATCTGGATATCTCCGTAGTGGATGAGGTGCCGGCGAGACGTCTGCCCATCAAAAATTGTGTGGTGGATAAAAGCTATCGTCCCAAAGCCTACGCTTTCATTGAAAACGAGATTCAAAAGGGACATCAGGCATATATTATCTGCCCGCTGGTGGAGGAGAGCGAAGCCATGGAGGCGGAGAATGTCACGGATTATGTAAAAAAGCTGCGGGGAATTTTCCCGGAACATATCCGGCTGGGGCTGCTGCACGGGCAGATGAAGCCTGAACTGAAAAACGATGTGATGGAGTGCTTCATGCGTGGGGAAATCCAGATACTTGTATCTACGACAGTAGTAGAAGTGGGCGTCAATGTGCCAAACGCTACCGTGATGATGATTGAGAATGCGGAGCGGTTCGGGCTTGCACAGCTGCATCAGCTCCGGGGGCGTGTCGGACGTGGGGATGCACAGTCCTACTGCATAATGGTCAATTGCTCCGACGGGAAAAATGCAAAAAAACGTCTGGAGATTCTGAATCAGTCCAACGATGGTTTCAAGATTGCCAGCGAGGACTTGAAACTCCGGGGACCGGGAGATTTCTTCGGAATCAGGCAGTCGGGAGATATGCAGTTTGCACTGGCGGATATTTACCAGGATGCGGTAGTCCTGCAGGAGGCCTCCCAGGAGGTGGGAGCACTTTTAAAGGAGGATCCGGAGCTTTCCCGGGAGGAGCATGCCAATCTGCGGCGTTACATGGAACGGTTTGAGGAAGACCGGAAAAACCGGTTGAATCTTTAATCGGAAAAGCGGACGGATTGAAGAAAAATGGAGATGAGTGAAAATGTTAAATTTTGGATTAGACTGGGATGACGTGATTTCTCCGTTGAATGAGATTGCGGTGCGGATGGCGAATGAGGAGGAAGGGCTGGATCTTACGATTCAGGATCTAGACAGTTGGGAATTGAAAGGAAAAGCGGCTTCCATTTTAAAGTATTACGATGACATACGGCTCTATGAGCAGCAGACAGTGAGCGATGAGGCAAAGGATTTTGTGAATACGCTGCGCAAAAAAGGAAATGTATATTTCATCACTGCCATCGGACCGAGATTTATGAGCTTTCGGGCAAAACAGATTCTGGAAGCATTTCCGGATTTCCCGGAGAACAATATCATTATGGGATTTCAGAAATCCCTGGTGCAGTTTGATGTGACCTTAGATGACGGACCTCACAATATTTTAAAGAGCGGTGCGAAATATCCGGTGCTTTACCGTAAACCCTGGAACCGGAACTTAAGCGGCGTGCTGTCTGTCAACAATTATTATGAATTTCTGCAGCTTGTTGACCAGATCAAAGCATCCATGGTGGAGGACAAGCAGCCGGTGAAACGCCCCTGTGTCATTGCACTTGTGGGACCTTCCGGTTCCAACAAGAATGAGGTGGCAAAGCTTCTGGAGGCGGAGGGCATTGCGGAGCCGGTACACTCCTATGTGGCAGGCCGCTCCGATTCCATGCATCAGTATATTTCAGAGCAGGAATTTTACAGCCACAGGGACGAATTTGTAACTGCCACGGTTTACGCGGGAAACCAGTATGGGGTAAAAATCAGTGACATTTCCAAAGTTCTTGGAAAAGGAAAATGCCCAGTGATTCCATTGGATATCTGCGGTGCAATTTCCATGAAGCGTCTGTTTTCCACAGTGATTATTTTCTGCAAGAACAGCCGGGAAAATATGATTTCGGATATCCTGGAAAAGAAAATTGATAACAATGAGAAAAAATATCGTCTGTTGTCCATCGAAAAGGAACTGGAGAATGCAAAGTTATGTGACTATATTGTACGCACCAAGGAACCGGAGCAGGCGGCAGAAGAGGTAAAACACATTCTGTTTTAGAACGGGGACGTATCTTCCACAAAAAGAGGGACACCTCTTGGTAAGAAATCTTACCAAGAGGTGTCCCCTTTTTAGCGGAAGATACGTCCCCGTCCCCCTATTTACCTGCCATCTGTTTCTCCTGAGCCTCAATCATTTTCTTCACCATATAACCGCCGACAGAGCCGTTCTGTCTGGAGGTTAAGTCTCCATTGTAGCCGTCCTTAAGCGGTACGCCGATCTCGCTGGCAACCTCATACTTGAAACGGTCTAATGCGCTTTTTGCTTCCGGTACAACTGCTTTGTTAGATGAACGATTTGACATATTGGTTTCCTCCTTGTTGTGAATCTTAAGTCCTTTGTTTTTGGTTTCGTTATTTATGGAACGCTGCGGTGTTTGTTCCGCTTTGTTCAGTGATAGTATATGTTTTTTCGGAAGGGATAAACATGCAGTTATTGTCAGAAAATGAAAAACACGGAAAAGTGTAAGCGCTTTCAAAAATATGGTTTACAACGGCATTTTTTTTCGTTATGATAAAGAAAGAAGGAGGAGATACTATGGATAAGATTGAAAAGTATATTGATGAACTTTTGGAAAAGAGCACGCCGGATCGTCCCATCTGGAATATCGAGAAGATTCTTCAGGGTAAGAAATCCACCTGGAATTATATCGATGGCTGTATGATTAAGGCAATTCTTGAGATGTATACCATCACAAAGGATGAAAAATATTTTGCATTCGCAGACAATTTCATCGACCACAAGGTATTTGAAGACGGAAGCATCGACGGCTATTCTGTGGAGGAACTGAATATTGATAATGTGAATGCGGGAAAGACTCTGTTTGAGCTTTATGATCTGACCGGAAAGGAGAAATACCGTAAGGCGATTGACCTGGTATACAGCCAGATTGAGCAGATGCCCCGCACGAAGGAGGGGAATTTCTGGCACAAAAACATTTATCCGAACCAGGTATGGCTGGACGGACTTTATATGTGCCAGCCCTTCTATATGGAGTATGAGACACGTTTCCATGATAAGAGGAACTATGATGACATTTTTAACCAGTTTTTTAATGTGGTAAAGAACATGCGTGACCCGAAAACCGGGTTATACTACCATGCCTATGATTCCTCCAGAGAAATGTTCTGGTGTGATAAGGTGACGGGGTTAAGTCAGAATTTCTGGCTCCGGGCGCTGGGCTGGTATTCCATGGCGCTGCTTGATACGCTGGACAAGGCAGATTCTTCCGTGGGAGAGCCCTATGAGAAATTGAAACAGGTTTTCGTGGAACTGATGGATGCCCTGCTAAAATATCAGGATGAGAGCGGAATGTGGTATCAGGTGGTGAATGTGGGCGGTATGGATAAGAACTATCTGGAGACCAGCGGAAGCTCCATTTTATCCTATGCGCTGTTAAAAGGAGTGCGCCTTGGTTTCCTGCCGGAGAGCTATCGCAGCTATGGTGAAAAAGCATTTCATGGTATTTGCAGGAAATATCTGACCGAGGATGAAAATGGGGAACTGCATCTGGATGGAATCTGCCTGGTGGCAGGACTTGGCGGTGCTGCCAGACGCTCCGGAACCTTTGATTACTATATGTCGGAGCCGGTGGTAAAGGATGATGCCAAGGGCGTAGGTCCCTTCCTGCTGGCATACACGGAGATGCGCCGGGCAGGACTTCCCGTAGAAGTATAAATGAAACCGGGCTGCCGCAGGGAAAAAATATTCGGAAGGTGATAATGCTTATTATAAGAATTATCACCTTCCCGAATATTTTTTCCCTGCGGCAGCCCGTTCATTCCCTACTCGACGAGCGTCAGCCCGTCGATATCCGGATGAATGGTCAGAGAGTAGTTGGTGTAGTACACGACAAAGCCGGGCGCGCTGCCGTTTGGTTTTTTTACATTTTTGCGCTGCAGGTAATCGACTTCGATTTTATCATTTTCCCTGCCCTTGGAGTAGTAGCCGGCAAGCTTTCCGGCTTCCTCAAATACCCGGTCCGGCAGCTCCTCATTACCCGCCTTTACAATCACATGGGAGCCGGGAATCCCCTTGGCGTGGAACCACCAGTCATTTCCTGTGGCAAATTTAAAGGTCAGTTCTTCATTCTGGTAATTATTTTTTCCCACATAAATATGATAACCGTCCGAGGAAATATAGTGAAACGGTTTGCTTTTTATTTTTTCCTTCCTGTCGGAGCGCTTGCGCTTGATGTAGCCGTAGTCTGCCAGCTCCTCTTTAATCTGTGTCAGATCGTCCTCGGAGAGTGCAATGTCCAGCGCGGCGGAGATGCTTTCCAGATGATCGATTTCAGCCTTTGTTTCCACGGTCAGGTCAGTGAGCGCTTCATAGGTTCGTTTCAGCTTACTGTATTTGTCGAAATATTTCTGCGCATTTTCCATGGCGGACAGCGTAGGATCCAGCGGAATTTTGACATCCTCATTGGTGTAATAGTTCAGTGCCACAAGCTCCTTTGCGCCCTCCGGGACGCCGTAGCCGTAGGTGTGGAGCAACTCACCGTAAATCCTGTATTTCTCCCGTTTTTCGGTGTCTGCCAGTTGCTTTTCCTGTAGCTGGTATTTCTTGCGGTTGCGCTCTAAGGCAGTGGCGACAATCCGGCGCAGATCCGCAGACTTCTGCCGGATGCGCGTATATACATTTTTGGAGGCATAGAACTGCTCCAGAGCCTGGGAAACGGAAGCGTATTCCCGGCAGCTTAAGCCCTCATACTCAGTGAGAGCAAAGCAGGAAAAATCCACGGGCTCCCGTCCGTTAAAAACAATGTTCGGTGTATACCTGTGCTCTCTGGTGTCATCCATAAGCCAGCTGAAATTGTGAAACAGATGCCTTTTGCCATCCTCATCCAGAGAGTCCACCGGCATATCACCGTCAATGGAAGCCCGGTGGCAGATTTCCGATGCCAGCAGCGGGCTTAATCCGGTAAAGGAGGAGTAAAGTGCCTTTGTGATGGAAACGGGCTTTTTCATCACCGTGTCCAGAAAAGTCTCCTCCGTCACGGTCAGCGGATTTAACTTATCCTCCTGTGTGGCGGGAATGACATATTCCCTGCCGGGAAGCACCTCGCGCAGAGAGCTTACCGCCGAGGAAACCCGCTTGATGCTGTCGATAATGATACCGTCGGAATTACAGAAAATCAGATTGCTGTGCTTGCCCATCAGCTCCACAATCAGTGTTTTGGTGTCCGGGTCACCCATTTCATTCAGATGTTCTATCTCAAAGTGGATGATACGCTCCATATGGGGCTGGTAAATCCGGCTGATGCGCCCGTTGGCAATATGCTTGCGCAGCACCATGCAGAAATTCGGTGCGGTCATGGGGCTTGGTTTATTGCTCTCGGTGAGATAGAGAAAAGGCAGGGAAGCGCTGGCAGACATGGCGAGCCGGTACTGTTCCCCCGCGTTTTTTATGGTAAAAAGCAGCTCGTCATTTTCCGGCTGGGCAATCTTACTGATTTTGCCCCCCAGAATCGTCTGGTTCAGCTCGTAGACGAGGTTCGATATTACAAATCCATCAAATGCCATGGCAGTATCTCCTTATTTATGAAAATCGTCTGGAAAAATGAATGCATTTTCCATGCGTTACAGACAACTATTATAATCGATACATGGTGGAAAAACAATGCAAAATTATGGGCTGGAAACGTTACCGGGAGAGAAAAGTATTTACTTTTCCGGCGTGAGAGCGTAAAGTATAATATAGGAAATTAATAGATAGAGAGGCAGAAAAGAATGGCAAAAGAGTTATTGAAACGAAGCGAAGTAAAAGAGGAAAATACATGGAAAACCAGTGATATGTATGCGTCTGTGGAGGACTGGGAGAAGGCGCTGACCCAGATTACGGAGATTGCAGACCGTATTGCCGGGATGGAGGGAAAGGTTGGAGACAGTGCGGCAAATCTGTATCAGGTTTTAAAGGACTGTGATGCATACGGACAGATTTTGAGCCTGGCATTTAATTATGCGCAGCGTCTGTATGATCAGGATCTTAAGAATTCCACGCATCAGGCCATGTCACAGCGGATGTATGCACTGTATGCGGAGGTTGACGGCAAGACAGCCTTTATCGATCCTGAGATTCTGGAGATTTCAAAGGAGCGGTTGGAGCAGTTTTACAATGAGGAACCGGGGCTTGTACATTATCGCAAGAAAATCGCCGAGATTCAGCGCCTGCGGGAGCACAGACTTTCTGCGGAGATGGAGAAGCTTCTGGCAATGACCTCAGAGATGGCGCAGACACCGGAGCAGGTATTTTCCGTGATGAACAGTGCAGATGTCTGTTTCCCGGAGATTCAGGACGGGGAAGGTAATACGGTACGGCTTAGCCATGGCAATTTTGGTGTTTTTATGGAATCGCCGGACCGCAGAGTGCGCAAGGATGCCTTCACCGGTCTGTACAGCGTTTATCAGCAGTTTGTGAACACGCTGGCGGGTCTGTATAACGGACAGATTAAGCAGCAGATTTTTTATGCGAAGGCAAGAAAATATGATTCCACACTGGAGGCGGCGGTATCTGCCAATAACGTTTCTTCCCAGGTGTATTATAATCTGATTGAGACTGTAAATCAGAATCTGGATAAGCTGCACCGCTATGTGCGTCTGCGTAAGAAGTGCCTTGGGCTGGACGAACTCCATATGTATGATATCTACACACCCATGATTCCGGATGCGGCGAAGAAGGTTTCCTATGAGGAGGCGAAGGAGACCGTACTTCTGGCGCTGGCACCGCTGGGCGAGGACTATGTGGCGAAGGTGAAGGAAGGCTTTGAAAACCGCTGGATAGACGTTTATGAGAACGAGGGCAAGTGCACAGGGGCTTATTCTGCCGGAGCATTTGGCACACATCCTTATGTACTGCTGAATTATGCGGATAAATTAGATGATATGTTTACGCTGGCGCATGAGATGGGACATGCCATGCATTCCTATCACTCGAATACGACCCAGTCCTACACCTACTGCGATTACAAGATTTTTGTGGCGGAGGTGGCATCCACCTGCAACGAGGTACTTTTGATGGAATACCTGCTTGCCCACACCACGGACAAGAAGGAACGGGCATATCTGCTGAACCATTATCTGGACAGCTTTAAGGGAACGGTTTACCGCCAGGCAATGTTTGCAGAGTTTGAGATGGAGAGCAACCGGATGGCTGAGCAGGGCGAGAGCCTTACGGCAGAGAATCTGAATGCGCTGTACCTTGGACTGAACCGGAAATATTACGGACCGGATATTGTGTCGGATCCGGAGATTGCTTACGAATGGGCGAGAATTCCGCATTTCTATTATAATTTCTACGTGTATCAGTATGCGACAGGTTTTTCCGCTGCGGTGGCGCTGGCGAAGGGAATTTTAAAGGAGGGTGCTCCGGCGGTGGAGCGCTACAAAAAATTCCTCTGTGGCGGTTGCTCGGAATCTCCGCTGGATCTGCTTCGAATTGCCGGGGTGGACATGGAAAGCCCGAAACCGGTGCAGGATGCGCTGGATGTATTTAACGGTATTCTGGATGAGATGGAAAGTCTGTTAGCATAAAGAGAGGGAACTATGGAAAAAGCAAAAAAAATGTCAAAAAAGAAGCCGCGAAATAAAAGTGAGCAGCCAAAAAAAATGAAACAACCGGGACAGAAGAAAAACTATAATTTCTTCGGAATCGGAACGAAGATGCTGGGGGGCTTCCTTGTTCCGATTCTGTTCATGATTCTGGTTGGAGTGACTGCTTATCAGAAATCCGCCCAGGGTCTGACCCAGAAGTTTGAACAGTCCGCATTACAGACGCTGGATATGGCAACAGAGTACTTTGATTTGAGCAATTCCTATCTGAAGACGGAGGCAATCAAGTTTGCCTTCGACTCTTCCCTTGCCAAATATTTCAGCAATTCGCTGGATGAACTGGAGACTGCGGAGACGGTGAGAAATACACGAACCTCCATCAATCTGGACGTGTCATCGAATGATTTTATCAGCAATATACATATTATTACAAAGGCAGGGGTGGGAAGCCTTACCTCTGCCAATACCAATAAGCCGGATGGTTTTCTTGAGGAATATACGGCAGAGCTTCTGGAAAAGGGCATGACCACCAACTGGATTGACAGCCATGACGTGCTGGATGAAAAGCTGAATATCCGGGAGAGCAGCTATATCATGGCATATCAGGCAAATTCAAGGTCAGGAAATGCCTATGTGGTGGTGGATATCAATGGAGATGAGGTTAAGAACTTCCTGTCGGGAATGGATTTTGGCGAGGGAAGCATTGTGGGCTTTGTGACACCGCGTGGCAGGGAAGTGCTCTGCGGGGATGGCGCAGAGGGACTTGAGGAAGGGAGCATTTTCTATAATCAGGAATTCTTCCAGAACAGTCTTGGCGCAGAGGAGTTAAGCGGCTATTCCTCCGTTCATTTTCAGGGAGGCTCTTATCTGTACTTGTACAGCCGCAGCAAAGACAGTGGGGCGACTATCTGTGTTTTAGTACCAAGCAGAACGGTATTAAAGCAGGCGGAGGAGATTAAGGTATTTACCGCGATTATCGTTGTGATTGCTGTGCTTGTGGCGGTGGCAGTGGGAATCTTTATCATTACCGGAATTAAGCGGAATATGAACCGGATTTCCAGAAAACTTGAGCGTGTGGCAGAAGGAGACCTTACCGGAAATGTCAGCGTAAAGGGGCGCGATGAATTCAACAGTCTTGCCAGCTCGGCAACGGATATGATTAGCCAGACCAGAAATCTTGTGCGTAAAGTAAACGGTGCAACAGAGCAGTTAGAGCAGTCAGCAGAGGATGTGAATGAGGTATCCCGTGAGTTGAGTGAGTATTCTTCCGATATTACCCATGCTATCGATGAAATCAATGAGGGTATGGGCAAGCAGTCTTCCCATGCGCAGGAGTGTGTGGACAAGACGGATTCTCTTTCCGCAGAGATTAAGGAGGTTATCCGGGTATCTCAGGACGTGGAGAAGATGGTCGGCGAAACGGAGGAAATGATTGAGCACGGAATTGAGATTGTCCAGAACCTTGGAGAACGCAGTAATGAGACCAATGAGATTACGGCACGTGTGGGAAGCAGTGTAGCCGAATTGAAGGAACAGATTGATGTGATTAACCGGTTTGTGGGAACCATTACCGATATTGCGGAGCAGACCAATCTGCTGTCCTTAAACGCATCCATTGAAGCAGCACGTGCGGGTGAAGCGGGACGTGGTTTTGCTGTGGTGGCGGAGCAGATTCGTAAGCTTTCCGATGATTCGGCGGCTGCTGCCGGAGAGATTCGGGAGAACGTGGCACATATCAGTACACAGACCAATATCAGTGTGGAGAATACCAAAGCAGCAGAGGAAATGGTTGCACTTCAGACAGCTTCCGTGGAGGAGGTTATCGGGGTATTCCGCAATATGAGTGAGAGCATGAATACCCTCATCGATGGATTGAAGGATATCGCTTTACGCACGGAGCGTGCGGATGAAGAACGCTCCGGTGCGGTGGAAGCAGTGCGTATTATCTCTGATATCATTGAAGAGAATGCAGGCAATGCGGAGACGGTGGGTGAGATTGCAGCCCGGATGTATGAGAAGGTGGAAAAGCTCAACCGCACCTCCGAAGCGCTTGGCGGAAACATGACCGGTCTGAAACGGGAGATTGAAGTATTTAAAACAGAGGAATAATTTTTGTAAAATTGATTACCGGCGGAAAAATTTGGAATACTATACCTATATGATCAGTTCAAGTTAGGAGGAATTGTCATGAAACAGGTACAAGTACTCATCAATGCGCCGGAGAAGGCAGAACGGTTCTGCCGGATATTAAGCAGCCACAGAGGTCCCTTTGATCTTGCAAAGGGGAGCTATACGGTGGATGGAAAATCAATTTTAGGTATTTGCAGTATGGATCTCTCCGCACCGCTGACGTTGACGATTTATAACGACTGCGAGAATGTGGAGGAAGAACTGAAGGAATTTGTAGTATAAATATCTGAGTGCCCGGATTTCATATTCTGATGCGCAGGATGCGGCAACCTATGAAATCCGGGCATTTCTGTTTTCGTGGAGACGTGCCAGACTGACGGGGAAATCCGTTGGCACAGGGACACACCTAGAGATAAGATTGCAATGCTGTTACAAGTTCACTCTCAATTTTTATCAGGTGTCTGGCAATATCCTGTACCCGGTCCTCTGCTGCGGGGTACTGATTTAAATAGCGGTGCAGAGTTTTGATTCCCATATTGCAGCCATCCGTAATCAGGTCTGCAATTTTCCTGTCGCTGTCATTTAAAGTAAGCACTACGTTTGTTTTTATCCAGGACATTCCTTTTGCCATAGCAGGAGGTTCTTTGTCCGTATCACCGTATTGAGCCAGAATAGCATGGGTTTTATTGCCGAGTTCGCTGTGTTTTTCTTTGGATTCTTTTAAAATTTTTTTCAAGTCTTCACGACCTGTTTTATCCAGAACTTCATCCAGGGAAAAAACGCCCATTTTGATGCCGGAATTGCATTCCCGGAGCAGGCGTATGGTATCCTCATTAATCATGGGTATGACCTCCGTTTTATTTCATATTTCACTACGGGATAGTATGCGCTGCAATGGAATAAATTAAACATAATACTTATTGCTTTTTCAAAGAGATGTCAGATACGGTTAAGCTGGAGTAAAAAAGAAGATTTCTACGATTCGTAGGGTGCAATTTCCACTTGTCCGTGTTATTTCTAAGGCAGGAAGACGAATAGCTGTCCACTGGACCTGACGTGTTTCCAGAGAAAAAAGGAGGGTGTCTTATGGATAACATCAGATTTGGAAAGTTTATTGCAGAAAATCGGAAATTAAAAGGGATGACCCAGGCGGAACTGGCAGAGCAGATTGGGGTGTCGGACAAAGCCGTGTCGAAGTGGGAAACCGGAAGAGGATTCCCTGACATCAATCTGCTCGAACCCTTGTCCAATGCATTGCAGATTTCTGTGACAGAATTAATGCAATGCGAACGCAAAATGCAGGAAACTATGCAAAAAGTACCAGAAAAAGATGAGGCACTTGTTTTGTCGGTACTCCGGTATGCCAGGGATGAAATGCGGCGCAAAAAACAACAAAGCCGCTTGCTGCTGGGATTTGTGCTTACAGTGTGCCTGGTGCTCTGGGAAATATTCGTGCAGTATCTGCTGTATCCCCTGGATACGCTTCTGATACTGTTTGGCTTTTCGGAGCTTGCACTGGGAATCGTGAGCATGGGGATTAACCGGGATGGCAGGCATAGGATTTATCCCTATGTGACAGGAGGTATCGTTCTTGTCTGTAATCTTGGGGTCATGTATGGTCTGCCCGGACTTATATCGGAAGAAAGCGCTTTCGCCATCCTGCAGCCGGAGCATGTGGGAGTGGCATTCAGCTTCTGTCTGAGGGCAGAGTGTGCGGGAATTCTGCTGTGGCAGGTAGTGTGCAGTTTCAGGCAGTGGGAGAAGGCAGCGCATCCCACTGCCATGGCACAGTTTTTCGGATGGGCGGTATTCACGGCAAACCTGTATCTGGAAAGCACTCTGCACCGGATGGATACGCTTTCTTCATGGTATGCGTATGGAATCTGGTATCTGCTGCCAATTTTAATCTGGGCAGTCTTTCTGGCAGGAAAACTGGTATGGGACAGGAAATACCCGTCAGAAGACGAAAATCCCTTGAATCCGTAGAAATGGTCTGCTATACTATCCCCAAAAGAATACGGAAGCGAGGATGCTATGGGAAGACTGAAGAATAATATTTTTCTGATAGGATTTATGGGGGTTGGAAAGAGCACAATCTCTGCGGGATTAAAGGAGCTGCTGGGAGAGGACACCCGGTGCATGGAGATGGATCAGATGATCGTGGAACAGCAGGGAATGCCCATTGCGGAGATTTTTGAACGGTATGGGGAAGCATATTTCCGGGATCTGGAAAGCAGACTGCTGCTGGATTTGCAGCGGGAACAGGGAGTGATTGTCTCCTGCGGCGGCGGTGTTGTGGTCCGGGAAGAAAATATCGGTTATATGAAGGAAAACGGCACCATCGTTTTGCTTACTGCAGAACCGGAGAACATTTATGAGCGGGTGAAGGACAGTACCACACGTCCTTTGTTGAACAGTGATATGAGTGTGGCGCATATCAAAGAACTGATGGAAGCCCGCCAGCCGAAATATGAGGCGGCAGCGGATTTCATGGTTGCCACAGACCAGAAAAATACGGAGCAAATCTGCAATGAGATTATCAAAAAGCTGGGAATCTAAGATTCCCAGCTTTTTGATATATGGCGGAGAATCCTGCGGAGCAGGATTCTTATTCCCATATAAATAATTCGAGGAAAATCTCCCCCTTAACCCAGTATTATATTACCACAAAATCGCCAAAAATTCAAGTCTGCAAAAGGGTAGGGGTTGCGTAAATTTACCTTCGGATTTAATGGGATAGAGTTCTCCCACGATGCGC
>JBJEJC010000054.1:0-16120 GCA_051877675.1 Roseburia sp.
CGTGTTCGGGACTTTCACCCGTTAGAGCGCGCCCATGGCGCGCAAACAAAAAGACACATCCTTCAAAAATAATGGATGTGTCCTTTAGTTTTATTTTTGTAGACCGCCGGTTAGCAGTAAGGTAAGGAATGCAAGAAAAGCTGGAATCGAAACCACCAGCAACCACTCAAGAATACCTAAGAAGCCTTCCGAATTACAGCTTACAAAACCTCTTTTCGGATTATCTAACCAGTAGACAGGCTCGGTATCTCCTTTATAAATAATTCCACCATGACTTGGGACAATAATTGTTGAATACTTGCGACCATCTACTTCATATTCTACACGTCCGTGATAGCTACGATTTCCTTTTTCATCCGTATCAAAGCTGGCACTGACAACAGTTCCATTAACTACATGACCGAGTGCTTTGGCTTTTTCAACTCTTCTTTCACCTCTGGTTCTATAGTTGAATTTGATTCTGATGATCAACGACAAGACGAAACTAACAAACATTACCAGAGCAGCCAGTTGTTGCTGCCATGGAGTGGTAGTGAAGTATTCTCGCATTGCATCAGCCATCATTCTCAGAACTTCACCAAATTCAACAAAGACTTCTTTCAGTTCATTTAACCCATTCATCACTACAAAACTTCTTTCACATATCTCAATATTGGATTCTGGTCCACAAATATTATAGCATAGGGAGACAAATAAATTCACGCGTTTTTTTATCTTTCTTCCTACCTCTCTATATTTAGTATCGTTTGAGATACTTTTCTATTGAAAAAATCTATTAATGGTCCCATAAAGAATGCCGTTATTATTGTCCCCACGCCTACAACCTCAAACATTTCTTTTATAGTTGCACCTCCTATTACATAAAGAATATTTCCAAAAACAACACAGAAAGCATCGCACAATACTCTCATATATTTAAATTTACCTATCTTCCATTTATCTGCCATAACAATAGCTATTGCGTCATATGTAGATACCCCTAAATCAGCCGTCATGTAGAAAGACGTACCAATTGCCAAAACTACAACTCCCATGATTAAAAGAAACACTCGCACTATAAATGATGGTTGTAATAGGACCTTTTGCAGTATCTCGTATATAAACTGCGTTATATATCCAAACAAAAAAATGTTTATAAAAGTTGCTAATCCTATATTGTGCCTATCTGCAACTAGACTAAACAGCAATAATGTAATCGTTACAATAACAAATAGATTTCCGTAACTTAATGGTATTAATATGTCAAGTCCACTCATAAGGTTTTGGAAAGGATCCACTCCGAGTGCTGCTATTTTTAGCACTCCAACAGCAACTGCACTTATTACTACCCCCACCATCGACATAATTATTCTTTTTATAAGCATATTAATCTCCATTCCGCTACTTTTGGTTGGCAGCACAATTTTTCAACCTATCTTCTCTCATTTAGATAATAATAACAATACAGTATCCACGCATGTGGATGTGCGCAATATACAGGAATATTCGAATATGACAAAGATTGATCTGGCAATCCCGACTCGATAATCAGTGATGACTCGATATTATCAGCAGCTGACCAATAAGAAGTCCAGTATTGAGGAAATTTCTCACTAAAGTGAGCAAATGTCATATTCTTTAACAATCTCATGGCTTCCTCCCTGTCAAACTTAGAGACTCCCATAATAACCGGTCCGTTTAGTGCCCACCAAAATCCGCCATTTTCACGCGACCCTTTGTCAAATTCAGCATCCTCAAATTCAGGTTTTTCCTGTTCTCGTGCTCCCAATATTTCTCCATCATATACTCTTTTTTGCATTTCTTGATATAGCGCTTTCTTTTTTTCTTGAGAAATTTCATCAATCAATAAGGTATATCCTTGTGGTTCCAGAAACATATTATCATCTCCATACGACCGCCCTGCAAAATACATTCTTTTAGAAAATGTTCTTTCACCCATATCTTTTATAAATGCTTCAAGAACAGATTCTCTATATATACGCATGCTTTCTATAAGCAATGATATCTTCTTGCAGTTTACCGCATCCTTGGCCTCTTGCAAAACCTTAATCAGCGTTTGGAGAACAACAATTGCCATGGCAGAATTCATATGTGATTCCCCTGACAACAGCACACTATTATATGGAGCTTTTACAATATAATACACGGCATCATTCCAGTCTGAATTAAGCAGTCTAACCAGACCATGTTCACCAGTTGCAATTTCATCCCGCAAAAACGCAAAACATTTTTCTATGAATTGTAAAACTGACATCTCTGCCTGGTTTCTGTAAGGATATGGTTGAACCTTTTCATTTAGGAAATCATAATCTTTGGTCACGCGTAAGTATTCACCGAGAAGCAGGAAAAAGAATAGCTGCTGATCGCTGGTAAAATATCTCTCTGCACTGCAATATCCATTTCCTCTTTCGACCAGTCTGATTTCTCCATAAGGAGTTGTACGTTTCATCATATAACGAAGTACACTCTTTGCCAGCTCAGGATTGTAATAAACAAGTGGTAGTGCATGCTGATAATTATCTCTTGCACTTGCATGAACTCCCCAGTCATAGTCATAAATTGTTCCCTGTGGTATTTTTGTTTCCTGATAATATTCACTATAAGTTGCCATAGCATGTAGATTATACGCATGCCAGATGAGCTCCCGACGCAATTCCCCATCATTTTCATCTTCAAAAGCAGGCAAAATTTTTTTCCACTCATTTGAATATACGGATAGTGATTTAAATGACAAATCGGCGCCATGTAACAATTCATGACATATTTTGCTTATATTTAATTCTTCATTTTCAAAAGCATATCCTATAATCAAATGAAATAACCGTTCTCCGTTTGGTTCTATCTCTGTCATCAAATCAGCACATAACTTATGCCCATTAATTGTTAATGTCCAGTCCGATTCAACCTTTCTAATGAACAAAGCCGGAGGGAATCCCTCATATGGAGACATTTCTTCATAATTTGACAATAATAGCGGATCCCTAGCTATTCCGTTCAAAAGAACCATACATGTATTATCACCTTCATCGTGTTTCACGCTGTATTCGTATTGCACTGGATGAACTTTTGTATCTGCCTCCTGATATTGGATTTCCACATAATTTGCCGTCACACTCTCTGTAAATTCTGCTTTGATTCTTCTGGTTCGATTATTCTTAATCTTTACGGAAAGAATGAAAGCAGATAAACCGTCTTTATATGACGTAGATGGTTTAACAGATATATTCCGCTCTACACTCACCCCATCCAGGCTATATGAATAATCGGCAAAGCCGCAACCAAATACTCTGTTGCATATTCTTGGGTTACCAGCCGCAGAATCAACACCGACTAAATTATAAATTTTATCCTCATTTTCCTCAAAAATCTTAACATATGATTCGTTTGCACCTGAATTACGTGTGCTCCCCTGATTCATTCGTCCCCAGGAACGTTGACCAGTTATCAATTCATATTCTCCGCTAACATGGGAAAATAGGGTTAATTGGTAATTGCCTAATAAAAACCAGGGATCCTGTGGAAGTTTAACTTTTTGACCATTGCTCAACTGACAGGAGTAAGGAATTTCTCCTTTATATTGAAAACATGGTAATCCATATATGTCTTCTTTCCATTCTCCAAGATACTCATTTTTCATAATAGTTGTCCTCTCTTCTATTAGGATTATCGTTTCATATATATACAATAATAGCCATTTTTATAGATAAGGCACTACTTCATATTGTTATTTTATTTATTCAAACTGTTTTTGTTGACAGAACAAATTATTGTAAGTATAATGTTTTCAAAAAATGTGGGAATAAAAAATTATGAAATGTTATGAAAAGGGGACTTTATCCAAATCGACTTATTATTTTTTTTCGCCTACCGAAGATTTTCAGAAATTATACACACATATGCTTGTATGTGGTCATTTTTATTGTGACAAAAGCTATAAGATTGTACGCCATGGCGATGCTTTCCCCTTATTTGTTTATATAATTTCCGGCAGTTTGCATATACAATATAACGAACATACATATAATGCTGAAGAAGGAAATATAGTACTACTAAACTGTACTGTTCCACATAGCTATTATTGCAATTCAGAATGTGAATTTACTTTTTTTCACTATGATGGCCCCAATGCAATTGAGATGACAGATTACCTGATAAAGAAGAATCAATCACCTATTTTTATCCATTACTCAAACAAGGATATAGGTGTCTCTTTATTATCATTAATTGATTCATTTGATTCTGGAGAAAAAAGAAATGACACTGCTTTATCTTGTCTCGCCCACAAAATTCTCTGTCAGTTGTATGAATATCATTCCACATCAATATTAGGGGAAGATGCAAATATCTCTGATACGGTTAAGAATGTAATTGATTATATGAAATCAAACTATCATGAATCAATAACTATAAAAAGACTGGCGACCCATGTTAATATAAGTCCCAGTTATCTATCACATATTTTCCGCGATGAAACAGGTTGTTCACCAATTGAATATCTTGCGCGGCTAAGAATAAATATGGCAAAAACGATATTACGATCAACTAATCGCAGTGTCACTGATATAGCTATTTCATTAGGTTACAGTTCTACGGCGAGTTTCATAAATGCATTTACAAAGAGAGTGGGAATCAGTCCTGGACATTTCAGAAAAACAACTCTTGTATGAGTTCTTTTGTGTATATAGAATATCACTTTGGGCAGAAGCTAAGAGGCATTAATGCCCCTTATGCTTTTCCCTTTTCTTTTGCTGTTTCAGTTCAAACATCCGTATTTCTTCAGCTTCTCTTCGCTCCCGAAAGCTTCGTTTACGTTCCTGTTTGTTCTGCTCCTGTTGCATTTTCAGTGCTTGCCTCTTACTTTGTCCATGACAATCCCTCCTAATTGATTGATGAGCAAAGAACGGACAACCCGGAGGGGCAGGTTACTTACCCTGCATAACACAGGACGGCTGGGCTACCTACCAGCTCTAGCACATCTTTTGATGTATATTGCGTTTTTATCTTTGCATATATAATCAAGCCATATGGCACGATTAACAAAAAAAGAACTTCATCAGCTTGAAAAATTCCGATTCGTCTTTATCACACGAATGCCGTCTATTTATCGGCAGGAGGTACTGATGGATTCAATTGCCACCGCACCGCCGCGCACCACCTCAATGGTGTGGAATTTGGATTTCAGCAAACGAATCAGCTCATTGTTGCGGCGCTCTGTCAGCTTGCACTCTAAGAGCACACTGTCATTTCCCACATCCGCCACTTCCACTTTAAACACCTGCGCAATCTGGAACACTTCTAATTTCTCTGCCGCATCGATATGGAGCACCTTTGCAAAAAGGATTTCCTTCATATGAATCGGCACATCCGTAAGATCGATGACCTTGATGACCTCCACCATACGGTTTAGCTGCTTTTTAATCTGTTCAAAGGTGATATCATCGCTGGTGACACAAATCGTCATGCGGGAAACCGTCTCATCCTCCGTGGTTCCCACCGTAAGGCTCTGCAAATTATAGGATTTACCGGAGAAAAGACCGGAAACTTTTGCCAGGACGCCGACCTGATTCTCTACATACAACGCAATCCATCTATTTTTCATGAAAATCCTCCATTCTACTATACAGCGCTCAAGCTCGATTCCGCTTCTTCTCGCTTGGGGGCATTCGCCCCATCACTCCCTTGACTCACTGCTTTTTTCCACTCCGCAGCGCTCAAGCTCGATTTCGCTTCGCTTCTTCTCGCTTGGGGGCATTCGCCCCATCACTCCCTTGACTCACTGCTTTTTTCCACTCCGCAGCGCTCAAGCTCGATTTCGCTTCGCTTCATCTCGCTTGGGGCATTCGCCCCATGAAAATTGTCCCGGTATGAATTTTCCATGCAAGCATGAAATTCATACCGTAACAATTTTCGCGCTGCTCATTTATTTCAATATCATCTCACTCATGGGGTTTCCGCTCTTTACCATGGGAAGCACAATTTCATCCGTAGAAATAATAAATTCGATAATCGTCGGTGCATCCTGATAGGTTCTCGCCTCGTCCAATGCCTTCTGGATATCCTCCTCCCGCTCCACACGAATGCCGTGAGCGCCATAGCTTTCCGCCAGCCGTATAAAGTCCGGCGTATAGGGAGGACATGACGCATTAGGTCCCTTGCAGGCAGCCGGACAGCTCTTTCTCCGGCGCAGACAGGTAGCAGAATAACGTTTGCCGTAAAATAACTGCTGCATCTGACGTACCATCCCCAGGTAATAATTATTGAACAGACAGATAATGACCGGCGCTCCCTGCACTACCGCCGTTGCCATCTCCTGAATATTCATCTGCAATCCGCCGTCCCCGGAAATGCAGACCACTTCCCGGCCGGGATTGCCAATCTTCGCCCCGATGGCTGCCGGAAGCCCGAAGCCCATCGTTCCGAGCCCGCCGGAAGTGATAAACTGATGACTGCCATCCAGTTCCAGATACTGGGTTGCCCACATCTGATGCTGTCCCACATCCGTCACGTAAATGGCATCGGAAAACGTCTGATTGATATGCTCCAAAATCATCTGCGGTGTCATGCCACGGTCACGGCGCATCTCAAGGGGATTTTTCTCCTTCCACGCCTCGATGTCCTGCTGCCATGCCACGGTATCCAGCGTTTCCGCCCACTCTAACAGCTTGGAAAGCGCCAGTCTGGCATCGGAAACCACAGGCACATCCACCACCACATTTCTGGAAATAGATGCCGTATCCACATCGATATGTACAATCTTCGCATTGGGTGCAAATTCATTTAAATCCCCGGTAATCCGGTCATTAAAGCGGGTTCCAATAGAAAACAGCACATCGCATTCACTGACTGCGATATTCGCCGCATATTTCCCGTGCATACCGCTGTTGCCCACATAAAGCGGATGGGTGGTGGGAATTGCCCCTTTTCCCATAATCGTAGTTACAACAGGAACCTGCATTTTTTCCACAAACTGCAGCAGCAGATCATTTGCCTTTGCAATATTGATGCCTCCCCCTGCCAGAATCAGCGGTTTCTTCGCATTGCGCAGCAGCTTATAGGCACGCTTTAACTGTCCGATATGCACGCTTTCATTCGGCTTGTAGCCCCGAATCTGCACGCTTTTGGGATACTCTGCCGGACCGGATGCCGTCTGGATATCCTTGGGAATATCGATAAGCACCGGTCCCGGTTTCCCGGTGGATGCAATATAAAATGCCATCCTGATGATGCGCCCCAAGTCCTCCCGGTTGCGTACCGTAACGCCGTATTTGGTGATATTCCGGGTCATTCCCACAATATCCACCTCCTGAAACGCATCGTTTCCAATCAGGGAAAGAGGAACCTGTCCCGTAAAACACACCAGCGGAATATTGTCATAATGGGCATCCGCCAGTCCCGTCATGATATTGGTAGCACCCGGCCCGCTGGTCACAAGGCACACCCCCACCTTTCCGGTGGATTTCGCATAGCCCTCCGCCTCGTGAATCAGTCCCTGTTCGTGCCGCGGAAGGATTACCCTGATATCCTCCTGCTTATATAATTCGTCAAATAAATCCGTCACAGTTCCGCCCGGATACCCGAAAATCGTATCCACACCTTCCTCCTGCAACGCTTTTACGAATAATTTTCTGCCTGTTATATCCATATGAATCCTCCCTGTTTCCATCAAACACAATTCTTTTCCTTCATCCGATCAACCCGAATGTCTTAAGCAGGAATATCCATCCTGTCAGCGTAAACGCCGCCAGCAATGTGGTCATCACAACTACGCTTGCCGTCAGTGTACCGTCATTGTTCATGCTCTTTGCCATAATATAGCAGCTTGGCGTGGTAGGAGACGCCAGCATAATCAGGATTGCAATCATTTTCTCACCGGTAAAGCCCATAAGCGCCGCCACCGGAAGAAAAAGCAAAGGCTGGATTACCAGCTTAATCATGGATGCCGCAATAGTGGGCTTTATCTTAGCCAGCGCCTTGCGTCCCTCAAAGCCTGCACCGATGGTAATCAATGCCAAGGGTGTCGCCATCTGTGCCACATTGTTTACCGTCTTATCCACAATCACCGGGAAATCAATGCCGATAAGAGCCACAAGCAGCCCGGAAACAATTCCCAAAATAATGGGATTTTTCGCAATATTCACACACGCTTCCTTAATCTTCTGTTTCTTATCAATCTCTCCGTCATGCTCCCCTTCAAAGGTCAGCACAATCACGGAAAAAATATTGTAAAGAGGAACCGCGCCTACAATCATAAGTGGTCCCATCGCGGAGGCGCCGTAAATATTCTGGATAAATGCCAGTCCCATCACCGCCGCGCTGCTGCGGAAGGATGCCTGCACAAAGGCGCCCCGCATGGACTTATCCTTCAAAAACAGCTTGACGCCGCCCCAGATCAACCAGAAGCAGGCGGTACTCACCAACGCGCAGAACAGCACATATTTCAGATCGAATACCTCCCGGATGTCAACCGAGGAAATGTCCCGGAACAGCATAAACGGCAGTGTCACCCGGAAATTAAACTTATTTGCAACGGTAACAAAATTCTCATTGAGCATCCCAATCTGCCGCAGAATATATCCGATTACCATCACCAGAAAGATGGGAAATGTCACATTGATACTAAAAATAAAATTTTCCATTTATTTCTGCACTGCTTTCTTATCTTTTTTCTCATAACGGTAAAAATAGTACTCCAGATCAAAATAGGTCTGTTCCTCGCTGTCCGCCACAAGCTCCCATTCCGGCTTTTCATCCAGATTCGGAAAATATGTATCCGCTTCAAAAGCATAATCCATTTTCGTAATGTATGCCACATCACACCAGTCCAGCAGTTGCTCATAGACCATTCCGCCGCCGATGACATAAATATCCTCACTGGGATACCCGGAAAGCTCCCGGCGCAGTTCCTCGATGGAATGCACCACAGATGCTCCCCGCACCTTAAAGTCCTTATTATGGGACAATATGATATTGGTACGGTCCGAAAGAGGCAGGCCATTCGGGAACTCTGCCAGCGTCCTTCTTCCCATGACTACCACCTTGCCCACTGTAAGCTGCCGGAAAAACTTCTTATCCTCCGGAATACTCACTAATAGCTGCCCTTTGAGACCGATTCCCCAGTTGCTGTCCACTGCTGCAATCAGATTCATGCTTAATCCCTTCTTTACGATTCCTTTGCATTTTTCTACTAATTGTAACCAATTTCCAGGAAAAAGGCAAGTAGAAGCGAATTGATGTTATGTAAACTCCCTTTCATGTTCCCGGAAGAAATCATAATAGATACGCACATTCTCAAGCTCCGTCCAGCGCTTCACATCCACCGGGTCCTCGTCAAGGTCATAGATTTTTGCTCCCTTTAACGACAGGACAAAGGGCGAATGCGTGGAAATAATGAACTGACAGCCAAAGAAACGCGCGGAATCCTCAATAAAACGCACCAGTTCCTGCTGCCTTGCCGGAGAAAGGCTGTTTTCCGGTTCATCCAGAAGGAACAGCCCGTTCTCGCCGATTTTCTCCGCAAAATAACGGAACGCGCTCTCTCCATTCGAGTACTCCCGGACGTTGTCCATCATCTCCTCACGGATGAATTTGGACTGGGTTCTGCTCCGCGCCAGATTCATCTTTTTCAGCCGGTCATAATCCGCCATGGATTCAAATTTAAATTTGGAATATCTGGCATCCAGATACTCCTCAAACAGCTCCTCCCGCCGCACATCCAGCCCCTCGTTCAATGCCCGGATATTTAACATATAGTCGAATACATCATCACTGGTGATGATACGGCTGTTTTCCGGCAGTTTCTCCGACGCACAGAGCGTATAGCCGCAAAGCTTCAGATAATCCGGGAAAAAATTGGAATGGTTGAACGCAGAATCCCGGGCAAGGGAAAGCTTCTCTGCAATGATGTTCAATACCGTGGATTTCCCGGTTCCATTCCCGCCGTAGAGAATGGTAATCGGCTCAAAATCAATCCGCTCAAAATGATGCTTCGGAAGAATCTGAAACGGATAAAAGGAATCATAGCAGGTCCGCTTCTGGCTGATAAAAAAATCAAATTCCCGGTCCGCATCCGGAAACGTGAACGTCTCAAGATAAATCATGGAATTGTCCCCTCTCTTCTGTCCGCCGGTACTCAATACCCCCAGATTTCGTACGCCGTATATGTATGATCAAAATGATACCCAAGCTGCTCTGCCAGAGCCAGAGACCATGGATTCTGCGCATCCCAGCTTGGATACCAGTCCCGTTCCAGACATTCCAGAATCAGCCTCGCGCCGCAGGCTCTGGCAAGTCCTCTCCTCCTAAAATCCTCCCTGGTGTCAATCTCTATCTCGATACCGCCCAGATAACCGGAGTAGGAAGAGGCACCGGAGACAATCTCTCCATCCTTCCATACCACCACGCCCAACCCATGTTCTCTATAATGCGCATAGTCCGGGTACAGCGCCACAAAATCCCTGCACCAATCCGTTTCCATACACCTGGAATAAAGTTCCTCGTCAATTATTCTCAAGGAAAATCCCTCCGGCAAAGCTTCTGCCAGCCTCTTAAGCCTGTCCCGGTCAAACACATCCCGCTCTTTCTTTACCGCATAGCGGGTAACTTTTTTCGCCTTTTCACCATAGCATTCCAGGAGCAGCTTCTCCCATTCTTCATTCTCCGGCACCATAATCATAAAATCCTGTCTGCACCACTCCGGCTTATAGCATGTAACCTCCCGTTCCGGTCTTCCCGCCAGGAAGCAGAAATCCCCGAGCATCGCCATTGCAGAATGCGGCTCCTCCAGGGAATCCACATACACCCTCCCCATCACCTTCTGTAAGCACGACCAGATCATGGTATCCTGCCAGCCCGCAAACAGCGCCGCCGCCCGGTTCGTATCCTCTAATTCATAAATCATATTTTTCCTCCTCTTTCTGCCCACGACGCTCTTATAGGAAAAAGCATACCATTCTTTTCCTGCTTTTAAAAGACTGTTTCCACAAAATTGCAGACAGTTGAAACATCTTCTGTTTTCGACTATAATCAGAAAAGATTACACGCTGCACGTAAGAAAGGACGAAATCCATGACCGGCATTTCCGCAAAAAGAACAAATGACACACAAAGAAAGCTTCTTTTTCTATTGGGCATTCTGGGCATCACGCTGCTTGTTTCCCTGCCCCTGTTTGCGGAGGGGATTCACAGGGGACATGACACGCGTTTCCACCTTTCCCGGATAGAAGGTATTGCAAATGAGCTGTCCCTCGGAGTTTTCCCGGTGAAAATTTCCTCCTTCTGGATGGACGGCTACGGCTATCCGGTATCTGTGTATTACGGCGATATTCTGCTCTATTTTCCTGCACTTCTGCGGCTGGCGGGTGTGCCGCTTGTCTGCGCCTATAAAATTTTTCTTGTAACAGTTAATTTTCTTACCACACTGATTGCATTCCTGTGTTTTGACCGGATTTTTACGAATAAAAATATTGCACTGCTCACTGGTCTTGTCTATGTGACAGCGTATTACCGACTCATCAATCTCTATGTCCGCTCCGCCGTGGGAGAATACTGCAGCATGATGTTCCTGCCCCTGATTGCGCTGGCGGTTCACCATATCTATTCCGAAGCCGCACCGGACTCGAAAACAATTTGGAAGAATGCCACTCTGCTGGCAGCCGGTATGTCCGGTCTTCTGGAAACCCATCTTTTAAGCACAGAAATGACCGCGGTCATCCTGCTTGTTGTCGCACTTGTCTTCTGGAAGAAAACGTTTCGCCCGGCTCCCCTGAAAACCTACCTGTTAGCGATAACAGAAACCATCCTATGGAACCTTTTCTTTCTGGTTCCGTTTCTGGACTACTACCTGAATGTGCCTGTCCGAATCAACAGCAAAATTTCGGACAGCATTTTACATATTCAGGAACAGGGAACACCCATTCTACAGAGTTTCCTTTTCTTTCACGATCCCTTCCACAACCATATCCGTGATGTGGCAACACCCGGTCCCGCACTTATGCTTGTATTTGTAGTTGGAATAATTTTCCTGCTGCTGCGGAAAACCAATCGGGAAATGAAGGTTTATCTGTTCTTTTCCGCTGCCCTGTTGTTTGTCGCATCTAATCTGTTTCCCTGGGATTTTCTGGCGGAGCATATTCCCTTCGGCAACCTTCTGGCACAGATTCAGTTTCCCTGGCGTTATGTAGGACTTGCCAGCATATTCCTCACGCTGTTACTCGGCAGCCTTATGCGCCCGGTCTTTCAGAAAAAGGAGGAAGCATTTTCCATGCCTGCAAGTGCACATTCCTGCATTCCCGCCTGGCTCGTCATCGGACTTTGCCTTGGCATGACCTGCCTTTTTTCCTCCGTCTATTATGAAAATGAAAGTGCTCTCACTTACCGCACCACAGAGGAGCTTCCCACCTATATCATGGGCGGAAAAGAATATCTGCGCGCCGGAAGCACCACGGATAATCTGTCCGGCTGGATTACTGCCGAGCAGGTGCAGACGCTCAAAGTCACAGAACGGAAAGGTACATCCATGAAGCTGTATGCAGAAACCGGCGAAACGGAGGCTGCCATTGAATTGCCACTATTCTACTATAAAGGGTATCATGTTGTGGACGAATATGGAACGGAATATCCCATAGAAGACGGAACCAACCATGTCATCCGCTTTGTATTGCCCCCGGCTTTCTCCGGGAGCATACAAATTGCTTTTGCCGAGCCGTGGTACTGGAGGGCTGCAGAGCTTATCTCCGTACTGGCGCTTCTGGCAACGGTTGGAATATCGGTACAATTGCACTTGGTACAATACTATGAAAAAAGAAATGAATGATTCAAAAAAACCTATCCGTTCTGATTGTTGTTGCACTATATAGATGTAATCATGGTTACATCCTGTTAGAAAGGAGGGAGTTATTTGGACGAGGACAAAATCATTCCATATATCGAACCAATCTTTCGTTTTTGTTGTAAGAGATTGCGTAATCGTTATGATGCTGAGGATTTGGCAGGTGAAATTGTTTGCCATGTTCTTGAGGGAGTGAAAAAATACCGAATTGAGTCTTTGGACGCCTGGGTATGGAGAGTTGCTCATAATCGTTATGCGAGGTTCATAGATGCTCAAAGCAACACAAAAATGATACTTGCGGAAGATGACGCAATTCTCGATGTTGCAGAATATGATTACTGTTATGTTAATGAAGAAGAAACTGAGCATAAATACGAAACTGTGTTTCGATATCTTCATACCCTTTCTTCCGAGTATAGAAATATTTTTGTTGACTATTATATCGGTGAGATGTCAATCCGTACTCTATCAAAAAAATATTCGCTCCCAGAAACAACAATCAAATGGCGCTTGAACATAGGACGCCAAAGAATCAGAAATCGGATAGGAGAAAACAGCATGGATAAGGTATATCGTAGAATAAACTGGAACACAACTTGTTGCAACGGATCTATGGATTCCGACAGGTATTTGAATACACAAATAGCGAGAGCTATTTGCAAAGCGACATATGATAAGCCTCTAACTATAGAGGAAATAAGCATTGCTACAGGGATTCCCGCAATGTATATAGAGGACGAACTTCCTCGACTTGAATATGGCGATGCAATTTGCAAAATTGGGAATAAAAAGTATGCTACAAATTTCATTGTATTTAGGCTGGAGGATAGAAAATATACGGAGGGCGTTTCGGAACCTTTGGTAAAAGCTATTTCAGATAGATTCGACGATCTGTTACATAGCCAGGCGGCTACGGTGAGCCAGCTTGATTTTTACGGACATGATTTCGGTATGGAAAGACTGGGATTTCTGCTAATCCCGTATATTTTAAGACGAAAGATTGGGTCACTCAAAAGTTCACGGTTGAAGTTGGACAATGGTCCATTTCCTCCCCGAAAAGATGGCGGTTACGGATGGTTTATTGTAGAGGAAACTGTTGATGAAACCGAATCCTGCGCAGAGTATAACACCGGATGCAATGTTGCAGGCGATGATAGTGGAAGCAAGAGCGAACTTCTGTCGCACATTTACTATTATTGGATTTCAAAGTATTTTGATAATGATATTTATCAAAATCGAGGAACCCGTTGGCTATGTGCAAATAATATTCCTCAAAGCAGCAATAATGGTATAGTTGATAAAGATGAACTGTCAGACGAGGACGCTGCAAAACTTATTCAAAGTAATCTTATTGTAAAGGCAGAGTGTGGCTATCGACTAAATTTTGCCTGTTTTTCCGAAACGCAGTTTGAGGAATTCGTTTCTTTGTTTGATATAGAAGATGCGCAGCTTGATGATCTGCTTGCAGAATGGATTGTTACGGTTAGAAAGAACTTTGCCAAGTTCGTTCCCGCCCGTCTTGATGATCAGATCAATCAGTGGGTTTCCGGATATCTGTTTCAAATTGTGGGATATGTAGTAGATGAGCTTATTCGACGTGGAACGCTGAGAAAACCAGATTCAGATAAGCCTCTTACAGATGGCGTATTCTATGTGGCCGGCAAGTATATTGATCCGTGATAAAAGAGTGCTATAAATAATTTACACCGCCGAGAGCAGTAAGTCTCGGCGGTTTTGCCAAAGTTCCGGTCACAAATTTACATTCCTGCTGTTAATTTTATTCGGCTGTACGATTATAATTATACGGAAAAATTTTAGGAGGCGGCGGGAAAGATGCTGGAATATATGTCATGTCCACAGGCGGCGAAAAAGTGGGACATTTCAGAAAGGCGGGTGCAGGTACTCTGCGCGGAGGGGCGCATACCGGGTGTTTCAAAACTTGGGTACATATGGCTGATACCAAAGGACACAGAAAAGCCTGTTGATGCCAGAAAGAAGAGGGGTGCAAAATGCTAAAAATAGGAGATTTTCCTTGCTGTCAAAAAACAGGATTCATATGCTACGGCATTATGATGAAATTGGACTATTAAAACCTATTTCAAAAGCCAAAAATGATTTTTTCAATCATCCCTTTATAGTCAGCATTGTCAATACCAAACTCCTCTGCGGGATCATATGTTACCATTGACTCTTTCATTGATTTGCGCATCGCTTCTAACTTTTTTTCATGTTTGTTATTTCGGTCTGATATGTCTTTTGAATGTTTTTTATCTCTTGTAGTCGTTTTTCTTCTTCAGCTATTTTATACATTAACCGGTTTTAGTAAATCTTCGCGATCATAATATCGAAGTGTCTGAGGATTGCAGCCACAAAGCTGTGAAAACTCTTTAATTGTCATATCAGCCACTCCTTTCCAAAACCGTTATATCATTGCAGTGCACTATAAGATTAGATAGTTTGGGAGTGTGGAAAATATCTTATGCTTGCAAAAACAGAGGATATTTATATAACTCGTAACGGAAAAGTTGTTGCAAAATTGTGTAATCCATATCAGGATAGAGTAGAAGTTGCTAAGTCATTATTTGGTGTTTTTTCGAACGATATGACTTTGGAAGAAGCACGAGAAGAAAGGTTGAATACGATATGAGGGTCTTAGTTGATACTTGTGTTATCAGCGATGCCTTGCAGTCTCGTGTTCCATTTGCAGAAGCTGCACAAAAGATTTTTATATATTCTGCAAATAAGCAGTTTGAGGGATATGTCACAGCAAAGTCAGTTACAGATATATACTATCTGACGCATCGCTTAACCCATAGTGATGCAGAAACACGTAAGATTCTAAGCAAACTCTTTACATTGTTTCATTTGTTAGATACTACTTCTTTGGACTGTCGAAAAGCAATATCCTCTGAAATTGCTGACTATGAAGATGCCATTATGGTAGAAACTGCCATTCGTTCAGAGATGGACTGTATTGTAACCAGAAATGTAACAGACTATATGAAATCTTCTGTTAAGGTGTATGAACCGTCTGCATTTCTAAAATTACTAGAAGCAGAAAACGAAACCGAATAAAAACAAGAACGACACTGGAAGTAGAATAAACAATATCTCCGCCTGCGGCGGGTTGCGTCAGCAACATCTACCATTCCGCCGCAGTGCGATCCTCGCGGAGCGTTTTTTATTTCATAGGAAAAGCATTCACTTTCACACGTTAATATAACAAGGTATTTCCTATGAAAATCGAGTAGGAGGGGATTTTGATTAAATCCCCGACCTCTCACACCACCGTGCG
>JBJEJC010000055.1:0-3089 GCA_051877675.1 Roseburia sp.
AGGGAAAGATTGTAGGAAAAGGAACCCACGAGGAATTACTGCGAAATTGTGAGACTTATCAGGAAATTGCAAAATCCCAGCTATCTGCAAAGGAACTGGGACTGGAGGCAGAGGAGGTGAAAGCACATGAGTAGGGAAACAGGCCAAACACCACATCGGGGAAGAGGTCCTATGGGACACGGCGGCGGAATGATGCCGGGGGAAAAAGCAAAAAATTTTAAAGGTTCCATCGGCAAGCTGGCAAAATATTTGGAAAAATACAGATTTGCCATTCTTGTGGTTATCATTTTTGCTGTCTGCTCTACGGTTTTTAATGTGCTGGGACCGAAAATCCTCGGGAATGCCACTACAGAACTTTCCAATGGCCTGATGGCAAAGATTCAGGGTACAGGCGGCATTGATTTTACGAAGATTGGAAGAATTCTCCTGCTGGTACTGGGCTTATATCTGGGCAGTGCAGTGTTCAACTTTATCCAAGGATGGATTATGACCGGGATTACCCAGAAGTTATGCTATCAGTTCCGGAAAGAGATTTCCGCAAAGATCAATCGTATGCCCATGAAATATTTTGAGAGCAGGACCTATGGGGAGGTTCTTTCGCGGATTACAAATGATGTGGATACACTGGGGCAGGGACTGAATCAGAGTATAACAACAATTATTACGTCTGCCACGACCATGGTGGGGGTTCTTATTATGATGCTGGATATCTCACCGTTGATGACGTTGATTGCGCTTGTCATTCTGCCGGTTTCCATGGGACTGATTTCTTTTGTTGTGAAGAAATCCCAGGGATATTTCCGGCGTCAGCAGGAGTACCTGGGACATATCAATGGTCAGGTAGAAGAAGTATATGGCGGACACATGGTTATCAAGGTATTTAACCGGGAAAAGGATACGCTGGAGGAATTTGAGAAAAATAATAAGGTTCTTTATGATTCTGCCTGGAAATCCCAGTTTTTGTCCGGTATGATGCAGCCAATCATGAGCTTCGTGGGAAATCTCGGTTATGCGGCAGTCGCCTTAAGTGGGGGACTTCTTGCAATCCGGAATGTGATTACCATCGGTGATATTCAGGCATTTATCCAGTATGTGAAAAATTTCACACAGCCGATTCAGCAGATTGCTCAGGTAATCAATCAGGTGCAGTCCATGGCGGCAGCTTCCGAGCGTGTATTTGAGTTCCTGGAGGAGGAAGAGGAAGAACAGACCGTGGAGCATCCCCAGGATGTCAGTCAGATCACAGGAGCGGTAACCTTTGACCATGTCCGGTTCGGTTACAATCCGGATCAGATGATCATTAAGGACTTCAGCGCGAAGGTACAGCCCGGACAGAAAATAGCGATTGTGGGTCCCACCGGCGCAGGCAAGACGACGATGATTAAGCTTTTGATGCGTTTCTACGATGTCAATGCAGGGGCAATCTGTCTGGACGGTCATAATATCAAGGAATTTAATCGGAGAGAACTGCGGGATGCTTTTGGTATGGTGCTGCAGGATACCTGGCTGTTTAAGGGAACAATTATGGAAAATATCCGATACGGAAGACTGGATGCCACGGATGAAGAAGTCATTGCTGCGGCAAAGGCGGCTCACGCACATCATTTTATCCAGACATTGCCGGGCGGTTATCAGATGGAACTGAATGAAGACGCCAGCAATGTGTCTCAGGGACAGAAACAGCTGCTTACCATTGCCCGGGCTATTTTGGCGGACAATAGAATCCTGATTTTAGATGAGGCAACTTCGTCGGTGGATACCCGTACGGAAATTGCTATCCAGAAGGCAATGGATAACCTGATGAAGGGAAGAACCAGTTTTATTATTGCGCATCGGCTCTCTACCATCCGGGATGCAGATTTGATTCTTGTGATGCGGGATGGAGATATTGTGGAGCAGGGAACCCACGAGGCATTACTGGAAGCAAATGGTTTCTATGCGAATCTGTACAATTCACAGTTTGAGGATGTCGAATAAAGAAACGGTCTGCTACTGTTTCTGGAAGGGAGATTTTTTCCCTGTCATATGGCGGATGTCACGTGCTGGCGTGGCATCCGCTTCTTTTGATTCTATGAAACAGGCTCGCTTGATGGAATCCTCCCCATAGCGGGTGCGAATTTTATCGACAGCGGAATTCAGCCGGGAAAGACGGTCATATTTGTCCTGATCAAAAAGGTTGTACTGTTCATAGCTTTCAGAGGTGGCCTTGCTGGTGTAGACCCCTAAAAGCCGGATGGGTACATGATTCCAGGCATGATCAAAAAGCTGGCAGACGCATTCATAAATTCGTTCGGTTACGTTGGTGGAGGAGGGGAGACTCATTTGCCGGCTCAGATGCCGGAATTCATGATCTACAATCTGGAGCTGGACGACACTGATATAGGCATTGTCCGCCCGCAGTCTTGCACCTACCGTTTCACAGAGGGAGAGCAGAATATGCTTTGCAGTGTCAGCATCCGTTACGTCATAGTGGATGGTGAGAGAGTTTCCGTAGCCTTTATTCATTGGAGCTGTGTGGGACAGCTCTGCACTGTCGTTTCCGTTGGCGTAGTTCCAGATGACATCTCCGTGTGTCTTTAATATAGATACAATCATGGCGTGATCTGCATGGGCAAGGGCGCCGATGGTTGCAATCCCAAGGGAACGCAGCTTTTTGGCGGTGGCTTTCCCGACAAAGAACAAATCTTCGATGGGGAGCGGCCATAGCTTTTTCGCAATTTCATCGGGAAAAAGTGTATGAACCCTGTCCGGTTTCTCAAAATCCGATGCCATTTTTGCCAGAAGGCGGTTGGAGGAAATGCCGATGTTGACGGTAAATCCCAGCTCCTCCCGGATACGATCCTTCAGAGTGTGGGCAAATGCAACCGGGTCGCCGTAGAGCTTCTTTGTGCCGGTCATATCACAGAAAGCCTCATCAATACTGTATTGTTCCACTTCCGGAGCATAGCGTTCCAGCAAAGTGATAAATTCTTTGGAGCGGGAGACATAGAGGCTGTAATTTGGGGGATAGACTTTAAGCTGCGGGCATTTGCGGCGCGCCTGGACCAGAGGTTCTCCTGTCTGGACACCAAACTTTTTTGCTGCGGGGG
>JBJEJC010000056.1:0-15807 GCA_051877675.1 Roseburia sp.
GCATAGACATCTCTGCCCTGCTCCAGGGCATAATCTGCCGTAATCAGGGAACCGCTGCGCACCTTCGCTTCCACCACCACTACCACATCACTAAGCGCCGAAATAATACGGTTACGCATGGGAAACAGCCCTGCCCGCGGCTGCGTCCCCGGCGGATACTCTGAAATCAGTCCTCCATTTGCTCCAATCTGGGCATACAGGTTCCGGTTGGATGCCGGGTAACAGATATCCACACCATTTCCCAGCACCGCAAAGGTATTCCCTCCTCCGGCAATGGCTCCCGTATGCCCCGCAGAGTCAATCCCCTTCGCCATACCGCTGATAATCTGTGCACCGTAACCGGCAAGAACCTCCCCCAGTTTCCGTGCTGCAGCCTGCCCGTAAGGCGAACACATCCGCGCCCCCACAATGGCAATGCTTTTCTTCGCGGGGTCCGGCAGTTTTCCCCGGACATAGATGCTGTAGGGTGCATCGGGAATCTCTTTCAGTTTCTCCGGAAATTCCGCATCCTCAGTTGACATGAAACATATATTCCTGTCTTTTAATCCTTCATATAATTTCTGCCAGTCCCGTTCCCGGCTCTTTCTGATTTCTGCGATTTCCTGTTCCCCAAGCCCGGGTATTTCCTGCAATTCACGCTCCGTCAGCCCATACACCGCCTTCGCAGTTCCCGCCCATTCCTGCAAAAGTTTTCTTGTCCGGTTTCCGACTCCCGGAATGTTAGAAAGCCAATACGCGTAATTCATAGCTCTCCCTCCCAGAACTTCCGGTCAATGCTGCGGTAACACACGGCCTCGTTCAAATGACGGTTCTCAATGCGTTCACTTCCCTGTGCATCTGCCAGTGTCCGTGCCACCTTCAGAATCTTGTGATAAGAGCGCGCTGTCAGATTCAACCGGTTATAGACCTGTTCCATATATGCCTGCTGTTTCTCATTTAAGGCACAGTATTCTGCCAGTTTTGCCGCCGGGACCTGACTGTTATAGGAGAAATCCTCATTACGATAACGCCACCGCTGTCTCTCCTGGGCTTCCATCACCCTGCTACGGATTGTGGCAGAGCTTTCTTCCGCCTCTCCGCCCTGCAGCTCTGAAAACTTTATCTGCGGCGCTTCCACGCAAATATCAATGCGGTCCAAAAGTGGCTGGCTGATTCTGCCGATATAGCGTGCAATGGACGCTCCCGTGCAGCGACATTTCTGCATATCCGGATAATATCCGCATTTACAGGGATTCATAGCTGCCACAAGAATAAAATCTGCCGGAAACTCATATTCCCCGGTAATCCTTCCCAGCCGGATTTTCTTTTCTTCCATAGGCTGCCTGAGAATTTCCAGTGTTTCCTTCTGAAACTCCGGCAACTCATCCAAAAACAGTACCCCCTTATGTGCAAGAGAAATCTCGCCGGGTCTGGGAACTGCCCCTCCTCCAGCCAGTCTCTGCGCAGAAACCGTATGATGCGGGCATCGAAACGGACGCTCCCGCATCAGATGCTTCTCCGCTTCAAAAAGACCGCTGACACTATAAATCTGAGAAAGCTCCATCTGCTCCGTCTCATCCAGGGGCGGCAGGATTGTGGGAATCCGCATTGCAGTCATGGTTTTGCCCGCCCCGGGCGGTCCCACCATCAGAAGGTTATGCATACCGGAGACCGCAATCTCACAGGCACGTTTCACCAGCTTTTGTCCATGGATATCCGCAAAGTCCACAGGCTCCGTTTTTGATTCCGTTTCTTCTATATTATATAGTGTTTCTAAAGGCTCCTTCGTCTGTCCCTGTAACAGTTCCACCGCTTCCCGGACATTTTCCACACCATACACGCGCATTCCCGGAATAAGAGCAGCCTCCCGCTCATTCTGCTTTGGCAGAATGCAGGCAGAAAGCCCCTGTTCCTTTGCTCCCGCCACCATGGGAAGGACCCCCCGCACAGGCTGTATTTTCCCATTCAGTCCAATCTCTCCGATCACAAGATATTCCTCCAGCGCCGCTGCCGGAATGCTTCCGAGCGCTGAGAGTACTGCAAGGGAAACCGGCAGATCAAAGCCGGAACCGGACTTTCGGATATTTGCCGGTGTCAGATTCACGGTAATCCGTTTTGCCGGAAGCGGATACCCCAGATTCCGCAGGGCTGTCCGCACCCGTTCACTGGCTTCCCGCACCTCAGATGCCAAAAAGCCCACCATGGCAAACATGGGCATCCCATCGCTGACATCCGCTTCCACGGAAATCGGAATGCTCTTTATCCCATGGATCATCGCCGTTGATACAATACTATACAACGTACCACTCCTTTTTATTCATTCATGTGGAAATTGCGTGGCAGATCTGCCAAAAAAAAGAGAGCCAAAGCAGTAAGATATCCGCTTTGCGAATATGATTATACCACTCCGGTCCCTAAAAGAAAAGATTTTTTTATTCCGCAAGATTTTTTCGCAATTTTTCGATTGCCCGTTTTTCAATACGTGACACATAGGATCTGGAAATGCCGATTCCCGCTGCAATTTCCCGCTGCGTCATTACCTTCGTTCCAAACAGACCATAACGCAGACAGATAATCTCATATTCCCTTGGATTTAAAACCTCCGAAATCAGTTGCAGCAACCGTCCAATCTGCCGCTCCTTTTCCATCTGCTCCACCACGTCCGGTTCTTCACTTTCCACCACATCCAGCAGATTGATCTGATTTCCCTCCCGGTCTGTCCCGATTGGTTCGTAGAGTGAAACATCCTTCGCCGTCTTTTTCTTTGCCCGGAAGTGCATAAGAAGCTCATTGTCAATACAGCGTGCCGCATACGTCGCCAGCCTGCTTCCATAATCCTCCCGGTAAGTGGAAACCGCCTTGATAAGCCCTATGGTCCCAATGGAGATAAGATCCTCCATGTCCTCCTCTGAGTTCTGATATTTTTTCGCAATGTGCGCCACCAGACGCATATTCCGCAGTATCAATTCTTTTTTTGCCTCAAGGTCGCCATTTTTTATTCTTGCAAGGCAATCGCTTTCCTGTTCCGGTGATAGGGGAGATAAAAAAGTCTTCAAAATGCACCTTAAAAGCTTTGTTAATACATTTTATGAATGGGTCAGGTTTCCCGTGCTTTTCCCCTCTTATTTCCCCGATTTTTTTCCTATGGTCCAGGTCGTGGTTCTATGCCTGCGCCTGCCTTCCAGGCTGTCCGTCTCCCCTGGGGTATTCCCACAATTCCTCCTGCATGGCATCAAGCTTTGCCTTCTCATAGGGAATAATCCCGGTGAGAACCCCCTTGCGGATGAAATCGTTTACCACCGCTTCCCCTCGCAGAGACAGCATCACAAGCAGCAACTCCAGCAGCGCCCGGGTATCCTCATGCATAATGTAAAACTGCTTTCCGCTGCTGTAATACTGCAGCGGGCTATCATCCGTATAGTCATCCTTTAAATAATTCCTGGAAGCGCTGACCCGGTCCACATACATCTCCACCACGTATTTCACCGGCATTTTCATCCCGCAGATGCCCTTGTGTTCCCTTGTCCCGCTGCCCTTGTCCTCCGCAACGCCATAATCAATCCAGTATTCCAGATGATGTTTATTCCTTCCCTTGTGGTGCAGCCACGCAGAAGAATATCCGATTGCTTCCCGTTCTGCGCCATTCGGACTCTTGGTACCCTGGTAATACCTGCATCCCACCAGAAATTCCGTAGGAGAATATTTTGACAGATCATGAAGCAGCCCCTGGCGGTAAAGACCCACAGCAAAACAGCCCTTCATGACAAGTATTTTATGATGTGTAATTGTACAAAAATGTTTCCAAGCGTTCATTCTTTCTCTCCGTTTTGGGACACCCTATTTTCCAATCAAAATCACAACACTCTGCGCTTCCATAGAAAGAATCTGCTGGTTTTTCAGGCATTCCACTTTCTCGGGAAAGGATGCATGACCGCGTGAGGTATCCATGACCAGATGCCATTTTTTCTTCTCAGAAAGCTTCGGCAGAGCAAGTCCGCACCACATATGATGGAAATTGTAGCCGATATAAACATCGTCCTCCGGCGTTCCGTCCTCCTTCACGCCGTACTCCCCGCAGTAAAACATTCCCACCGCCTGCTTATCCAGGGAAAAGGAGGAAATCCATGCTTTCTCCCCGTGATAGGACAGATCCGGGAAACCCACGTTCTTATAATCGCTAAAACGCATCGGCGAATCCGCAGCAAGGAAGGGATGATTTCTCCGAAATGCGGTAAGATGCCCCACATACTCTGTAAGCCACGCATATTTCTCCTCATTCTTCCAATTCAGCCAACCGATACGGTTGTCCTGACAGTAGGCATTGTTATTGCCGTTCTGGGAATTGGCAAACTCATCCCCCGCCAGCAGCAGAGGAACCCCCTGTGCCAGCAGCAGAACCGCAAAGGCATTGCGCATCTGCTGTTCCCGCAGGAGCGTGACAAACCGCCTTGTAGTCCGCCCCTCAAGCCCGCAGTTACTGCTGAAATTATAGTTATTCCCGTCCGCGTTTTCCTCACCATTTGCCTCGTTGTGCTTTTCCGAGTAAGAAAACAGGTCATAAAGCGTAAAACCGTTGTTATTCGTAATATAATTCACAAACCCCTTCACCGGATGCTGCTTGCGCTGCTGGTTTACAAATTCCTCCAGCCTTCCGCCTGTGTGGTTCAATATTTTGCGAATCGGATAAAGATACTCATCGCTGTAGACATACAAATGGGGATAGCGCTGTCTCTGTTCCAGTAAAAACGGTTCAAAGCCAACATAAAAAATTTTGGTGCGGCTTAACAGCAAATCCTGCGCAATTGCCGTAACCGGAATCGAATCTCCCAAAAGGTGAAATCCGTCCACATGGAATTCGCTGACCCAGTAACGCAGTACATCCAAAATCACATTCTGATTCATATGTCCGTCAAAAAACAGTTCCATGACGCACTCCATGCCATTTTCATGCAGTGTGCGGATTAACTCCTTCCACTCCGCCGCAGCATTATCTCCGCTGGCATAGGATGCCTTCACCGCAAAATAATTACCGGTGGTATAGCCCCAGTAGTTAATGCACCGGATTGTCTCCTTCTCTTCCTTAGGCAGGTATCTGTCCCCTTCCTTCGGCTCCCATTTGACATATTCGGGCAATTCTTCTTTCTTCTCAAAAACCAGTTCCTCAAACTCATAAACCGGCATGAATTCCACTGTTGTTACACCCAGTTTCTTTAAATACGGGATTTTCTCCGTGACTGCGGCAAAGGTACCCTTTTTCTTTCCTCTAAGTCCCGCGTCCATGGAAAATCCCCTCACATGCAGCTTGTACATTACCATGCGGTTTCGAGGAACCTCAGGTGCCGCATCATCCCGCCAGTCAAAGCTTTCTCCCATAACTCCGCCACAGACGGCAAAATCGTATTCCGCCCGTGCCGTATCTGCCCATTTCTCCCGCCCCACAATCCTTCTGGCGTAGACGTCGGTAGAAACCTTTCCATTAATCTCGTAATTATATTTCAAATCATGGGTGGACAGACCTTCAATGCGTATAGAACGCACCGATCCACGGCAATATTCCCTGGGCACGTCAATCCGCTCCACAACCTCGTGATTTTTTCCGTAAAGAAGAATCCGGCACTCGTCCTCCTTCTCCCCTGCAAACGTAAATACTGCTGTATTGCCCGAGAATTGAAGCCCGAATTTTTCGTAGTTTCCTTCTGTGTATGTGTAACCCATGCTGTAACCACCTTTTCTAATCTGCCTGTTGTTTCACTGCCTTTTTTATTATAACACGACATGACGCCTCTTGTATATTTTTTTCTTCCCCACTATTCAGATTCCGTGAAATATGCTACAATAAAAGAGAATATTTTATTAACCGGCAATTGCCGCCAACGATAAGGAGATTCTTTCAAATGGCAGAAAACAATCTTAACAACGACGACACTGATATTCTGGTGACTCTGGATCTGGATGACGGAACCCAGGCAGAATGTGAGATTTTAACCATTTTCGCTGTGGATGAGCAGGACTATATCGCTCTGCTCCCGCTGAACGACAAGGGAGAACCCAATGAGGACGGAGAGGTCTTCATCTACCGGTATTTCGAGGACGAGGAAGGTAATCCCACCCTGGACAACATCCAGGATGATGATGAATACGAGGCAGTAGCCGACCGGTTCGATGAGCTGCTGGACGAAGCAGAATTCGAAGACTTAGAAGATTAGGTCCGGACAGAAACGGACGGGCTGAGCACAAAACATTGCGCCTTAGAGCGGCAAATGCTTACCCAAAGCAGTTCCGCAGCAACGCTGTGTTTCGTGCGCCAGCCCGTCATGTTGTCTGTGCTGCCGTATCCGGTGCTTCCTGTGCCTCCCGCACGAACCGGGATACATCCACATCTTTATTGTTCACCTGCTTTACGGAGAAAATGTGCAGATCTTTTTTGGCGCGGGTCATCCCCACATAAAACATCCGGCGTTCCTCCTCCAGTTCCTCCTCCATCACCGCCTTTTTATAAGGCATAACCCCCTCATTGACATCAATCAGATACACATGATCATATTCCAGTCCCTTGGCACTGTGCAGTGTCGCCAATGCCACACTCTCCGTGTTCTGGTTCTGCCTGTGATATAATTCTTCCAATTCCTTTGTGTATTCCTCAATATGGTCAAACCACGCCTCATAGCTGTCAAACCCTCTGGCGCTCTCCTGCAGTTCCTCCAGTATATCGTACAGATCCTCCACCTTCATTCTGCGGTAGTCCGCATATTCCTCGCAGAAATCATCATATCCAATTCCATGACGAATATAGTTCACTGCAGCATACGGGCTCATGCGGGAAAGCATTTTCACATCCCCTTCCAGCTTTTCAATACGTTCTGCCACCCAGGGCTGCTCCATCTGTTCAAAATACCATGCCCAGACATCAAATGCCACCGTATCCTCATCCAGGGATTCCCTGCTGATATACCGTTTTGGCCGGTTCATAATCTGCAGGAAATCTCTTCGCAAGCGGCTTCCCTGTGCGATACGGATATAGGTAAAGATATCCTTCGCAATCCAATGGTCGTAGAGGTTCGGGATATTATCCTTCGTCCGGAACGGAATGTTATATTCTAACAGTTGCTCCATCAGAAGCCTTGGCTGTGTATTCGTGCGAAACAGCACCGCAAAATCCCGGTATGCGCCGCCGTGCTCTAAGGCATCCTGTATCTCCCAGATAATACGCTTATTTTCCTCCGCCTGGCTGGGAAATACCGCATACTCCACCTCCCGTTCCGGCTCCTGCTCCGCAATGATTTTCTTGTCGAAACGCTCCCTGTTATGTCCAATCAGGTTCAGGGAAGCCTTTACAATATTGCCCTGGGAACGGTAATTCCGATCCAGAAGAACCGTCTCCGTCTCCGGGAAGCTATCCTTAAAATGCAGCATCAGCTCCGGCTTCGCTCCCCGGAAACGGTAAATGGACTGGTCATCGTCCCCCACCACAAAAAGATTTCTCCGCTCTCCCACCAGCATTTTCACGATATCAAACTGAAGCTTATTGATATCCTGAAACTCATCAATCAATATGTACTGATATTTCCGCTGCCACGCCGCAAGGATATCCGGGCGTTCCCGGAACAATTCATAGGTATAGACCAGCATATCGTCAAAATCCAGCAACCGGTGCTTGTAAAGATATTCGTGATATTCGCTGTAAATACGCCGAAACACATCCTCAGCACAGTTTTTGGCATAATAATTGGCAATATCCACTCCGGTATTCTTCACCATACCGATTTCCCCCAGAATCTGGGCGATGAATTCGCCTTCATCCTCATATTCCAGATGCCGCTTCGTAATAATATCCCGCATACACTGGTATTTCTGTTCTTCCCGGATAATATTGTCCGCTGTGTAGTGGTAAGCGTGCTTCAGCACGGAAAAATAAACCGCATGAAAAGTTCCAAAGGTCACCGGGCAGGTATGTTCTCCCATCAGACGGGCAAAACGCTCCTTCATCTCCGTTGCAGCCGCCTTCGTGAAGGTGATTACCAGAATATTTGCCGGATTGACGCCGTGCTCCTGTATTAAATTTTTGGTTCGTTCCGTAATGACAAGGGTTTTCCCCGAACCGGGGCCTGCTAACACAAGCATGGGACCATCCTTGTGCCGGATGGCCCTTGCCTGAGATGGGTTAAAACTCATAGATTACCTCTTAGAAATGATTCGCGGGAAAGTTACTTCTGTAATAACGCAATTCCCTTTTTGATGCGGGCGATGGACTCCTCTTTTCCCAGAACCTCCATCAGCTCCGTAGCGCCTCCGGGCGTCATCTGTTTCCCTGAAACCGCCGTGCGGATCGGCCACATGACATAGCCATTCTTTACACCCTTTTCCTCCACATAGGAAAGCAGCATCTGATACAGTGCATCGTTGCTGAAATCCTCCTGTGCCTCCAGACGCGGAAGTACCTCAGTAAGTACCTCCAGGGAGGTTTCCGCATTCGTCTTCATCTTCTTGTGTGTGTACATTGCTACATCGTACTCCGGTAGCGTCTCAAAGAAATCCACATGCTCTGCAATATCCGGAAATACCTCGATTCTGGTCTTTACCATGGCAGCAATCTTTTTCAGATCCAGATCCTTATGGATAACTTCCTTCAAATAAGGCTCTGCCAGCTCATAGAATTTATCAAAATCCATTGCCTTGATGTACTCACCATTCATCCAGCGCAGTTTCACCGGATCAAAAACTGCCGGTGACTTGCTGATTCTGTGGTAATCAAATTCTTTAATCAGCTCATCGAGAGTAAAGATCTCGCGGTTGTCCTCCGGGCTCCAGCCTAGAAGCGCAATATAGTTCACCACTGCCTCCGGCAGGAATCCCTGCTCCAGCAGATCCTCAAAGGATGCATGTCCGCTTCTCTTTGCCAGCTTCTTATGATTCTCGTCCGTGATGAGCGGGAGATGGATATACACCGGCGACTCCCAGCCAAAAGCATCGTAAAGGCGCTGATATTTGGGTGCGGAGGAAAGATATTCATTTCCACGCACTACGTGTGTAATATTCATGGTATGGTCATCCACCACATTTGCAAAATTGTAGGTGGGATATCCGTCGGACTTAATCAGAATCATATCATCCAATTCTGCATTTTCCACGGTAATGTCCCCGTAAAGTTCATCGTGGAAGGTTGTCGTTCCCTCATTTGGAATATTCTGACGGATGACAAAAGGCTTACCCGCAGCAAGATTTGCCTCCACTTCCTCCTTGCTAAGGTGCAGACAGTGCTTATCATAAAGCGTAATCTCTTTTCCTTCCACCACTTCTGTCTTTAAGGATGCCAGACGCTCCTTATCACAGAAGCAGTAATATGCCTCACCCTTTTCCACCAGTTCTTTAGCATATTTCATATAAATACCGGTCTTCATACGCTCGCTCTGCACGTAAGGACCATAACCACCATCCTTGTCCGGCCCTTCATCGTGCTCTAACCCGGTCATTTTTAAGGTGTGGTAAATAATATCCACAGCCCCTTCCACAAAACGCTCCTGGTCTGTATCCTCAATGCGGAGCATAAAATCTCCGCCCTCATGCTTTGCAATTAAAAATTCATACAATGCAGAACGCAGATTTCCCACGTGCATTTTCCCTGTCGGACTCGGTGCATACCTTGTTCTGATCTTACTCATATCTGTATCTCCTCTTCTCTAACCGAAACTAAAGGCTATTATATAACAATTTTTTCATTATGACAAGCGAAAGAAAACAGGGCAGGAAGCTTTTTCAGCTGCCTGCCCTGCTTTCTTCTTCCCATGGTTCTTATAATTTCGTAAAGACCGCCGTCTCTTTCTTCAAATCACCCGCAATTTCCGAATTTTCTCCCATACGTCTGGCAATATTGTCCATATCCTCCACCAGTACCTGCGTACTCTCCGCAGCCCCAGTCACTCCCTTTACACCCTCCTCAATAGCCGAGGTGATGGAGTTAATGGAACCGGTAATCTCAGACATCACCGTCTTGAGTTCATCGGTCTTTTCCGTAAACTCATTCATGACACCTTCGATATATGCGGCATCCTCCCGGTACTGCCCACCAGTTGTCACAAAGTTCTCAAACTCCGGCATGATATCTTCTTTCATATAGTTAATCATGTTATTGGCATGGTCTGCCAGATTATGTACCGCTCCGGTAACCACCGCATTGATATCCTGAATACGGTTTGCCGTCTCCCTGGTGGAATCTGCCAGCTGCCGGATTTCCTCGGCAACCACCGCAAAGCCCTTCCCTGCCTCACCTGCACGGGCTGCCTCAATAGAGGCATTTAATGCCAGCAGATTTGTCTGGCTGGAAATGGAAAGAATCTCATTGGTAAGCGTATTCACCTGATCCACACTGTTGCTGTCCTCGATTGCCCGATTGAGCACAGCAAGGATTTCCTCTACCTTCTCGCTGGTCAGTTCGCTGTTCTTCCGGGCTGTCTGCTCCATCTCATCCGCACGAAGCTTCATCTCAATGGAATACTGGTTGATTTCTCCGGAGCGCTCCGCAATTTCCGTCACCTGCCCGTTCACTTCATTGGTACGGTCATTGATGACAGAAGCATTATTCGCCACCTCCTGCATCGTAGCAGAAAGCTCCTCCGTCACGGCCGACAAATCCGAAGCACTGTCATTTGAGGTTCTTACATGATCCAGCACCTCATTTACCACACCCTCCATACGGACAGAATTGCTGCTGATTACCGTAAAAATATGCTGCAACTTTTCCATAAAGCTGTTGATACCATTCCCCAGGGCAGAGATCTCATCATTGGAAAGAATCGGCACACGCCTGGTAAGGTCTCCGTTCCTGTCGTCGATTCCGCTTATGATATCTGTCAGTTCCTTTTCCGCTGCAGTCACAGGCTTCACTACGCGTTTCATTACACTAAACATTGCCACAAGCAGAGATAAAACGCTGACTGCAATGGTAATGTTGCTGGTCATCATCGAAGTGGAATATACACTTTCCAGCTGTGCCTTAGCTTCCTCCGATGCCGCAGAAATGTTGCCATTTAACACGGCAATATTGTCCTCGATTGCCTGTCCGTAGGTGGCCACATCCCCGTTTGCATAGGCATATGCCTCTGCTGTTCTGCTGTTTGCACTGCTGGCAACCAGCTTTACAATAGCATGTTTAAAATTATCATAGTTGGAAAGCAATTCTTCATAGGCGGCCTGGCTGTTTGCATCAATATACTGGCTGTAATCCGCAATACGCGTATCCAGCGCAGCTTCCCGTTCCTTGATATTTTCAACCACTTGTATCATGGTTGTGAAATCCGTGGCAATAATATGGGAGAGCGCCTGCTTATGAACATCCTGCGCCTCCTTCTGGATTTCGCTCAGTTCCTCGATGCTGACCATATATTTGTTGGTAATCTCTGTTGCATTTTTGTTTACCTTCCTGATATTCGTAATCGCCAGAAGGTTGGAAACAATGCAAACAATCCCCAGGATAATGACCGGAACAAGAATTGCGATACGAATACTGCTCTTTTTCTTTCTCTTATTCATTCCTCTAATCTCCTTTGCCATCCGTCTTAAAGTGCATTGGAAACGGTAACCTCTTCTACCATTTTATCCAGCAATACCTGAAGATCCTCTCCTGCAGAGTTCCCGGCTGCCATCTTAAGTCCAAATGCGGATACCGGGTCCCAGTATGCACCTCCAATACGCTGAAGGCTTGCATAGTCGGACTGTTCAATCAAAGCCTGAATTGCCGGAGACTGCTGTACCGCGCCGGAAGCCGCAGCATTTTTATTGGACGGACCCTGTCCGCGTTGTTCAAAACGGATGGTCTGATTCTCCTCATTGGTAATCCACTCCGCCAGTTTTAAGCCCCATTCCGCATTCTCGGAATATGCATTGACTCCCACCATCTTATAGCCGGCAAAGGACGCAAGCTGTACCTGATTACCCGCACAGGTATAGGTCGGTAATTTCGTTGCCCCATAATCACTTCCCCATGCCGCTTCAACAGCAGTGGCATCCCACACGCCGCTGACACCCGCAATCACGCTGCCGTCTTCCACTCCCGCTATGAATTCCGCATCTGTCATGCTGGAGAACCCCGGGTTAGAGCCAATGGCAGCCATCGCTTCTGCCACATCCACACCCTTGATGTCTCCCTCTGTGGAATTCCAGGTGCAGTAATTGGAAATTCCGTCCTCGTTAAGTCCGACCTCCATACCGGTATTGCCAAAGAAGGAGTACAGATACCAGCCCGAGGACATATCCATAACTACCTTCTTCTCATTTTCCGCTGCAATTTCCATCATCTTATCGAGAGATTTTACATCCTCCTCGGAAAAATAAGCCTTATTATAGTACATAAAATACCCGTTATCCGCGGTCATGGGATAAGCATAAAGCGTGTCATTCACCGATGCTGCCGCAACGGCTCCCTCCGTATTCTCCGACTTAATCCGGTCTGCATCCTGCACCGGTTCCAGTACCCCGGCTGCCACCATCGACATCAGCTGATCATCCACAAAGGAAAAAACATCCGCTCCGGCTTCTGGATCTCCCAGCAGAAAGTCTTTACAGGTGGACTCACTCTGTATCCCGATGGTAATATCAAAATCCGCCATTCCTGCATATTCCTGTTTAAAGCTTTCTACCATCTGCGCCAGAAGCTCCTGATCCTCCTCCGCGCCCCACAGAGTAAGCTGTACCGTTCCGGAAGGCAATCCCTCGCTCCCACTGCTCTGTTCCGTGGAAGTCACCGCTTCCGTTCCGTTATCTTCCGTCTGCCCGCATCCGGTCATTAACAGACCTGACGCAAGCAACAGACTCATCACACGCATAGTCCTTCGTTTCATACTTTCATCCCTTCCCAGTTCGTTCCGTAATACATCATTGCTGTCCCATATTCTCTTATATTTTACATCCTTTTTACATAAAGCGCAACAAAAACCATAGTACTAAATACTTATGTTTTGTTGCATAAAGACGGAGGGCACCTCTGCCCTCCGCTTTCTATTTTCCACAGTCCGGGTCGAAATCCGGATTGCACATATAAAAATTCTTACTGTCAAGTTCATCCTGTACCATACGAAGCCCTTCCCCGAAACGCTGGAAGTGCACCACCTCTCTGGCACGCAGAAACCGGATGGGATCGCAGACCTCCGGGTCCTTCACCAGACGAAGAATATTGTCATAAGTGGTACGGGCTTTCTGCTCTGCCGCCATATCCTCAAACAGATCGGTGATGGCATCCCCCTTGGACTGAAACTCGCAGGCATTAAACGGAACTCCCCCCGCTGCCTGAGGCCAGATTCCGGCGGTGTGATCCACATAATAAGGGGCAAATCCTGCAGCCTCAAGTTCCTCCGCACTTAACCCCCTGGTAAGCTGGCGCACGATTGCCGCCACAATTTCCATGTGGGCCAGTTCCTCAGTACCTATATCCGTAAGAAGTCCTGCCACTCTGCGGTAGGGCATGGCATAGCGCTGGGAAAGATAACGCATGGATGCACCAATTTCACCATCCGGACCTCCGTACTGCATTAACTGATGATTTTTAACCATTCACTTGGAGTGCCTTATCGTATCCTTGATGGTCTGCACACTCTTTCTTCTATCGCAGCGCCATCTTTCATTTTTTCCTTTATTTGCAGTACCTGTTCCATTGTACAACCGGAATACAATGCAACCTTGTCCAAATCCTCATTTTCTCCGAGCATACGCTTAACAAATTCCTCTGTTGCCTGCTCAACGCCAAGTTCTCTGCCTTCTTCCCTTCCCTGCTCAATTCCACGCGCCATAATCCGGTCTGTTTCCAATTCCAGAACTTTTCCGCCCATGATATCACCTATCCTTTCCTTCACTTCTTCATCGTCCCGCAAAACATAGTCCGAAATCTCTTTTATCAATTCCACCAGACGTGTATACAAATCTGCTTCATCCGCGCCTGGCAATTCCTCTTTTAATCGGCTTCTGATGTCCTCATATTCCCGAACCAGTCTGTCAACTTTCTCCGGATTTTCCCCGATTTCCTTCAATTGTTCCTCATACCGCATGATATAAAAAGGCAGAAAGAACAATAAGTGTTTTCTGAATATCTCATCTTCTGAATATTTCTGCACCTTCACTGTTGGTACACTGTAAACACACTGATTATTTTCCGGTAATTTTACCTCCACCTGCAGTTGATCCGGTGTCTTATCATCATGCCGCAGATACAGAACACAGGACTGCGGAAAATTAATTTTGTAAATTTCCCCTTCCTTCTGGGAGGTTTCAAGTGCAATGGCAAAATCATATTCAATCATTCGAATGCTCATTCTACTGTCCGCAGTACTCTGGCACTCCAAATGATACAGCCGATCTCCTATTCCAAGATAAGAATCTGTAATAACTTCACCGTTTTTCGTGTGATGCTCATTACGAAACTGCTCAATCTTCTCATCCTGCAAATATGCGGTATGAAAAACCTCATTAATTATCGGTATAATAAGTACCGGCATTTTCTCCAACATCGTCCGGAAAACATCGTCAAAAATAGTATTGCTCATTCGTATAATTCTCTCCTATTTTATTATATATCAAAATCCTTCTAATTGGCAATGTACTTCTATCTTGCTTTCCTGACCGTTCTTTGCATCATTTGTTGCGGTTTGAAAATTTCTAATTGTTTACATTCCTCAATCACCCTGTCAAAACATCTGTTCAAATTTTCCCGTTCTTCTCCCTGTGGAATTGCCTTAATCCAAACACGTTCTTCATTTACATACTCATAAAAACCTGCTGATTCAGAATGACCACACAGATAGTCTGAGCGCCAGGGAAGTCTGTCGTGCACATAACAGGCAAAAGCTCTTGCAAACATTTCTTCTTCACTATGCCAATACCCTTTGCTTTCTTTGGAATACGCTGCATCTGCCTTTACCGAATTTTTGTAAAAGTCTGTTTCCACACACAATTTGTCCGGTTTGAATTCATACGCCGCCTTTGCACTTCTAATCATAAAAATCATCTGGTCGCGATTACTTTTCGATATTATATGCCCTGTTATTTTGCTTTTAAAAGCACTTAATTCTTCTACCAGTTCCCCAACCCATTTTATTTCACAATCATCAGCCGAGTGTTCTTTGACTGTTTTTATAATATTTTCTTTTAACTGTTTCCACTCCACCATCTGAGATTCGTTTAGCTTACTTTCTACACCAACCCCCTGAAATATCTGTCCTAATAAATAATCTGCTCTTTTTTGCCTTTTTAAGACACTTTCATTTTTTTCACTATCTGTTGCCGGTTTCCACTTCATTGCCATTACCAAATCCCGCATACTCTGCGGCACTGCATCACTATAAATATTTGCGCTCATAAAACCATTAAGACCCAGATGCCTTCCTACAAAATCGTCAAATGCATGTCCCCACTCATGTGCCAAGGAACCGGCTCCCTTCATTTTTGTAAGATTGATGACTTGCCTGTCTGGTTCATAATGTGCCATTGCGGTTCCTGACCCCCGCGCTCCGAATGCAATTGACAGTTGGTTATTCAATGATATCTCTTCTCTATCTATTCCCAGGGCGTATGCAAGATCACAAAATGCATCATACCCCATATTTAAAGAAGCCTGCCGATCTGCTTCACTCATCCAGTTTCCAAATTCCCCACCAGAAAAGCCAAAATCCTTCATATACCTGTCACCATCAGCAGGATTGTCCTCTGATATTCCATTTGCTGGTCCATCTCGTTGGATATGTTCTAACTGCGGCGGAATAAATTTTTTCTTCCTGGTCTTATTAGTATTCTTATACAATTCTCTTGCACATTTAATTGCATCCTCCTCACTTTCCAGTCCCTCTG
>JBJEJC010000057.1:0-15757 GCA_051877675.1 Roseburia sp.
AAGCTGTTAGAGGGGGCTGAGGTGGAGGTTCCGGTGGGAGCCAGCAGCAAGAATGCCATGGTTCCCATGACCATGGTCAATACCAAGGATATTTTATTTATCTGTGGAGGGGCTTTCCCGGATCTTGAGGATATTATCAAGGAACGGCTGAACAAGGAGGCTTCCATTGGATTTAAGGCGGATCTTAAGGATAAATACGATAAGGATGAGAATCTGCTGGAGAAGGTGACGGTGGAGGATGTGCGCAAATTCGGTATGATACCGGAGTTTCTGGGTCGTCTGCCCATCATGTTTACACTGGAGGCGCTGACGGAGGATATGCTGGTTCGCATTTTGAAGGAGCCAAAGAATGCAATCCTAAAACAATATCAGAAGCTTCTTGCCATGGATGAGGTAAAGCTGGAGTTTACAGACGAAGCTTTGTCGGCAATTGCAAAGAAGGCGAAGGAGAAAAAGGTGGGAGCGCGGGCACTGCGTTCCATTATCGAGGAATTCATGCTGGATATCATGTATGAGATTCCCAAGGATGATAATATTGGTATGGTTACCATCACGGAGGAATATGTGGAGCATAAAGGCGGACCGGTGATTGCGATGCGGGGATGCCCACAGCTTGAGGAGACTGCCATTCCAAAGCTTGCTTCGGGAGGTAACTAAAGGGCATTTGAACGGAACAGAAACGCATAAAAGTCCGGATTCCGGCATCTACTTTATAGAAAGCAGATGCCGGAGTTTTTTATGCCAGATTGCGAAGAAGTTGTGTATTCCAATGATTATTATGATTTTATCATTTCCTATGATGTGCTTGATATTGCGCAGATGCCGGGAGAAACCTTCTGTGTGCAGCGGATTGATGAAAGCTATGATGTTTTCTACTATGACAGGGAGCAATTCCCGGAGCAGGATCTGATTACCTATACATACACCGCAATTCCCAAGTGCTTTGGGCTGCTGGATGAGACTGCACTTGAGGTGTCCGGAATTACGAAGATGCAGAATCTTCCGGGACTGTCCTTGAAGGGAAACGGCGTGCTGATTGGATTTATTGACACCGGAATAGACTACGAAAATAATTTGTTCCGATTTTCCGATGGAAGTAGCAGGATTTACCGAATTTGGGATCAGACAATACGGGGAGGGCAGAAGCCGTCCGGATTTATCTATGGGGCAGAGTATACCCGGGAGCAGATTAATGAGGCACTCCGTCAGGAGAACGAGGAGGCCAGACGGGCGATTGTTCCAAGCATGGATGAGAATGGTCACGGCACATTCCTTGCGGGGGTCACCTGTGGCGGGGAGGATGTTGCCCATGAATTTATCGGCGCGGCACCCTATGCGGACATTGCGGTGGTAAAACTGAAGCAGGCAAAGCAGTATCTGCGGGATTTCTTTTTTATTCCCGAGGATGCGGTGGCGTATCAGGAAAATGATATCATGGCTGCGGTGGCGTATCTGAATAAGATTGCGAATGAGAGCGGAAAGCCGCTGGTGCTGTGCCTTGGCCTGGGCAGCAGTATGGGCAGCCACGGGGGAGACAGCCCCCTTTCCAGATACCTGAATTACATTTTTAACCGCAGGAAGCGGGCTGTGGTGGCAGCCGCAGGAAATGAGGCGAACGCGAGACGTCATTTTCGAGGTCAGATTATGGGGGATATGACGCATGAGGACGTGGAGATAAACGTGGAGGAGGACGTATCCGGCTTTTTCGTGGAGCTGTGGTCCGGGGTGCCCGAAATCTACAGTGTCACGGTACTTTCTCCCACGGGGGAGCGTCTGCCGCAGATTTCGCCGCGTTATGGGTCAAAACAGGAATTTACATTTGTCTTTGAAAATACGACAGTGACTGTCGATTACCGCATTGTGGGCGGGGAAGCGGCGGAGCAGCTGATTTTTTTGAGATTTACCAATGCGAAGCGTGGAATCTGGACGATAAGTGTTTATCCGCAGGTACTGGTGACGGGGATTTACAATATGTGGCTTCCGATGCGGCAGCTCAGTGACGGAAATATTTTTTTCCTGCGTTCTGTGCCGGATGAGACAGTGACCGCTCCCGGGACGGCGGCGGCACCCATTACGGTGGGCGGCTATAACGCCACAACCGGTGGGATTTATCCGGATTCCGGGCGCGGCTACAGTACCTCCGGGATGATTAAGCCGGAGCTTGCCGCGCCTGCGGTGAATGTGTACGGACCCGGGTTGAACGGTAGCTTTGTGACCTATACGGGAACCAGCGCCGCCGCAGCCATTACGGCGGGAGCCTGTGCGCAGGTCATGGAGTGGGCATCTGTGCAGGGGAATGAGCCGTTTGTGACCACTGCCTGGATTAAAAATATGCTGATTCGCGGGGCAAGACAGTCGGATGGAAGGGAGTACCCGAACCGGGAGTGGGGCTATGGAGCGCTGGATGTGTATGGGGCGTTTGAGGTGCTAAGACAGTGAGAAGCAGTGAAAAATGAACTGTAACTGCTCCTGATGCTGTAAAGTGGTTGGAATAAAGGTGTGACAAAGAAACGGGATGTGGTGCGAAGAAATACCTGAGAAAGCGATATTGCTTGCAAAAGTATGCTCTTTGTGCCACATCCCTTTTTGGATGTCTGGCGGGGTTACCCGGAATTTTGCGCAGGCTACCTTGCCATCAGGTCAATGATTTCTGCAATGTAGAGGGTATGCATATCGCCGTCAGCATACCATTTGCTGTTTAGCTCCGGTACCAGAAAATTCTCCTCCGTGAGTCTTGTGGCAGCCATTTTCTTGCAGAGAAAAACGAAATTGCCCTCATCCACATAGGGGATGCTGTGGCGGAATGCCATGGTAAGCCCTGCCTGCTCCGCTTTGTTTACGTCCCTTCCGGAATGGGAGCCGCAGTAGTTGAGCGCTTCCCGGTGATTTTCATCGAAAAAGGTCACGGAGAAAAAGTCTCCCTGGTCTAAGAATTCCTTTGTGTAGCGGGAGTCCCGGACCACGATGAAGAACACGTTCTTGCCCCAGAGGACACCGACACCGCCCCAACTGATGGTCATAATATTTGATTTTGCTTTGCTGCCGGCGGAAAGAATAGCCCAATCCTTCCCCAGCCGGGTAAACGGATTGAATTCAACAACATCGATGGGTAATGGTTGAAATGTGTGCATAGCAGGTCTCCTTTACAATCAGATTTGTTATTATGGAATAATTATAATTTTTTTGGGGATAGTTGACAAGATATTCCAGGAATTTTAAGAATAAGATTTGACAGTACTTCTGGTTAAACGTACAATAAGAATTAGGGAAAATGAGGAAGCAGGAGTCGAGAAATGGAAGAACAGAAAAGAATTGCACTGCTGATTGATGCGGAGAACGTGTCCAGCAAATATATCAAACTGATTATGGATGAGCTGGGGGCATACGGACTTGCTACCTACAAACGTCTGTATGGAGACTTTACCCGGTCCAGCGTGAAGTCCTGGCTGGGGAAGCTGCAGGAGTATGCGATTACGCCGGTGTTTCAGTATAACTATACGCAGGGGAAGAATGCTTCGGATTCCGCGCTGATTATTGATGCCATGGATATCCTGTATACCGGAAATGTGGACGGCTTCTGCCTGGTGACCTCGGACAGCGATTTTACCAAGCTTGCCACACGCCTGCGGGAATCGGGAATGATTGTAATCGGAATGGGCGAGCAGAAGACGCCGCCGTCTCTGGTGGCAGCCTGCGAGAACTTCAAGTATCTGGATCTTTTAAGTCAGGAGAGCAGCGTGGAAGCGGCTGAACCGGCAGGAGGGGCAGGGACGGAGAACCGCAGCACAGAGCGCCGGGAGGAGAATAACGGGATTCCCAGCCGCAAGGAGATTGAACGGGAAATCCGGGCTATCATTGAGGCGAAGACGGAGGAAGAATGGATTAATCTTTCGGAGATTGGAATTACGCTTTCCAAGCGTGTGCCGGGGTTTGATCCCCGTAACTATAAATACCAGAAGCTGCGGCAGCTTATCGAATCTTTTGATGCTTTTGAGACGAAGGCAATTCAGAATCCGCATAATAAGCTGTTGAAGATTGTATATGTAAAGGAAAAATAATTTCCAAAAAATAATTTCTGAAAAAAGAACTGTCGTCCGGCGGTTCTTTTCTTATTTTCGGAAATTTTTTATCACCTATTGACAAATAATATTATATAATATATAGTATTGATAAATTAATAATATTATTTGATACAACACGAATAGGAAAAGGAGTGAGAATATGGTATTTAACACAGGTGCCGCGCTGTTGGATGCAATTGTGCTGGCGGTTGTATCGAAGGATGAGGAGGGTACCTATGGCTACAAGATTACGCAGGACGTGAGAAAGGCCATTGAGGTGTCAGAATCCACACTTTATCCGGTGCTGCGACGGCTACAGAAGGATAACTGCCTCATCGTGTACGATGTGGAATGCGGCGGAAGAAATCGGCGCTACTATAGGATCACCGAGACGGGAATAACGAAGCTTGAGGAGTACCGCCTGGAATGGGAGAATTATTCCACAAATATTACAAAGATATTTTCGGGAGAGGAGTTTTAGGTATGAATAAGGAAGAATTTTTGAGGCAATTGGAGCTGCTTCTTTCCGGTATATCGGAAGAAGAGCGGGCAGATGCCATGGCATTCTACCGGAGCTATTTTGAGGATGCCGGAGAAGGCAATGAGAAAGCTGTGATTGAGGAGCTTGGATCTCCGCAGAAGGTAGCAGATAACATTAAGAAGAACCTGGGGACAGGAACGATGGGGGCGGCAGGCTATTACAACAGCACTGCAAACCGGGACGAGGAGTATTACCGGAATGTGAATGCCACCATCAACAATCTGAATCAGCAGAACAAGAAGGATAACACGGCGGCGATTGTAGTGGGGGTTGTGGTTATCATTCTTACCAGTCCGATCTGGATTGGAATTCTAGCAGCAATTTTTGGTATTCTGGTGGCAATTATAGCAGTTATGGCAGCGCTGATTATCACCGGGCTGGCACTGGCTGGTGCCGGAATCGGCGTGGCGTTTGCGGCAAGTCCGCTGGTAGGTGTAGCTCTGATTGGAGCCGGATTTATCGTACTGGCATTCGGCATTCTTCTGGTTGTGGCAGTGGTATGGCTGTTTGGAGGCTTTGTGCCCTGGGTTGGAAAAAATATTGTGAAATTATGTAAGAAGCTGTTTGGCAAGGGAGAGGAGCGTGCGGCATTATGAAAAAATTTACAAAAGTCAGCCTGATTATTGCAGCGGTATTTGCGGGACTCGGTATTTTGCTGTGCGGAATTGCTTCCGCCATGGGAGCGAGAAGCGTGGTGATTTATCAGGCACTGGAGGATACCGGAATCGTGAGCACGGAGAATGGGCTTGAGATTGGAATTACGGACAACTGGAAGCTGTGGGATATCCTGCGCGATGCGGGAGGCTGGAAAAAGCTTGTGAGAGGAAATGAAAGCGCCGCAGAAAGCTTTGATGTATCAGAAATCCGCAATATTGTCATTGATGCAGATATGGCGGATGTAACCGTGAAGCCGAAGGCAGGAGATACCATCGATGTTGCCATGTCTTACGGATATCTGAAGTTCTTTTCCTGCGAGCAGCAGGGAGATACACTGACCATAAAATATTCGTCAAAAGGAAATATTGAGGAAGGGCCGGACATTCAGATCCAGGTGCCGGAGCGGGTCGAACTTAAGACCATGGAAATTGATGCGGATATGTCAGACCTTTCTCTGGACGATGTGGTGTTTGTATGTGAAAAACTTAAGATTAGCTGTGATATGGCTTCTGTAGAGCTTGACCGGATAGAATGCGGAGAGCTTACGGTGAACTGCAGCATGGGAAGCTGTACTCTGGAAGGAAGCGTACGGGGAGACATTACGGCAGAAACCGACATGGGGAGCGTGGAGCTTCGGTTGGATGGTGCCTGGGGAGATTACAACTACGACATTTCCTGTGATATGGGCAGTGTTTCCGTGGATGGCAGAGATTACAGCGATTTCAGTGCCAGAAAGGAAGAAAAGAATCCGGGAGCGGAAGCCACCATGGAACTGGACAGCAGCATGGGTGACATTACGGTGGAGTTTGAATAGACGGAATACGAATCAAAACGAATCAAAAATCATTCAGATTCTTGCATATTGCTTCAAAAAATGTATAATATAATAAGAAGGAGGTAATATGCAATGATAACAGTAAGCTTAAGATTTGATGAACAGATGAAGCAGGAACTTGATCAAATTTGTGAGGCTATGGGCATGAATTTAACTACCTTTTTTACAATTTATGCCAAGAAAGTAATACGAGATAGAAAAATACCTTTTGTGATTGAAGCCCCTTCGACTGTTGATGCGGTAGAGACGGCTCTGGATGAGGCGGACAAATATGCAGAGGAAGACATGACCCGAATGTCACATGAGGAAGTTTTTGCCGGATTAAGAAGGAGAGTAAATGGCTGATACGGAATATACCCTTAGATATTTGCCTCTCTTCTTCGATGAACTTGGTGCCAAGGTTGATTATATTACAAAAGTCTTGCAGAATCCGCAAGCGGCCAATGATTTGATTGATGCGGTGGAGTGGGCAATTAAAGAGCGATTACCATATGCAGAATCGTTTGAAATCTATCGTTCCAAAAAGGACAGAAAATACCCATATTATCGTATATACGTAGGTAATTATACTGTGTACTATGTGGTGATTGATGATGAGAGCGCAGGAAAGGTAATGGAAGTTCGTCGATTCTTGTATAATGGTCAGAACAGTGAAAAGACCGTATGAGTGGGAATGAATTTTCGGCTATAAAATGCGAAGCAAGCCGGGAAGAAGAAAGTATCTGTCTGAAGATTTTGAGCCGGATATATGAGCTTTAGATAAGTTTCATATATCCGGTTTTTTATTTCATAGGAAAGGTCCTGTTATATTAGAATCTAACATTGCTGCTGTCAGAAAAACGTTGAACGAAGTGTGTAAATATGCTATACTTTCCGCAAAGCATATTTTCTATCTGCCGCGTGAAAATCATACCGTGCGGTATTCTTAAAGGGTTACCCTGTCAATCAGATATTTCTAGGTAACGGTGAGGAATCTTAACAGAGGAAAACAGTTACAATTCAGAAAATTCATGCTTTTAATTTCACACAATAAAGGCAGGGGTTTTCTGAGAGGGACTCCTGCGGTATACGGGAGGAACTGAATATGGAACATGATGTGGGGTGGAAGGGATTTCTTTCCGATGAGGAACGCTACGCGGATGTTATTAACGGGATTGTCTGTGGTGGAAAGCAGGTTGTGAAGGCGAGCGATTTGCAGGAGGTTGATACACAGTCCGAATTTTTGCACGGACCGGACCTGCTCCGGAGTGTATCCTCCGGGATGAAACGCGGACGTAGAAATGTGAAAATCCGTGATATGGTCAGAAAGGCAGCCTTTGGCATGAATTTTGCAATCATAGGGATTGAAAATCAGGAGATGATTGATTATTCGATGCCGTTGCGGAATTTGTCCTATGATGCTGGCATGTATGAGAGACAGGCATCAAAAATTCGAAAAGAAGTGCGGAGAAACAGAGCCGGACTTGGCAGAGGAGAATATTTATATGGATTTCGCAAAACGAGCCGGTTATATCCTGTGTTGACATTCATTCTTTACTCAGGGATAGAACCCTGGGATGGTCCAAGAGCACTGCATGAACTGCTGGATTTTACAGACATACCGGAGCAGTTGCAGGTGAGGGTGCCGGATTACCGGATGAATCTGATTGAAATACGGGAGCTTAAGGATACCAGCGCGTTTAGAACGGATGTGCGTCAGGTGTTTGATTTTATCCGGTGTTCGGAGGACAAGGAAGCATTAAAGGAGCTTGTAGAGAAAGACGAATACTATCAGAATATGGAAGAAGACGCGTTTGAGGTGGTGGTTCATTACACCAACACGACGGAGTTAATGAAGGCGGCGAATTATTACAGGAAGGACGGTAGGGTGAATATGTGCAGAGCGATAACGGAATGGATTGCGGAAGAAAGAGAAGAGGGGATCGAGGAAAAAACAAGGACGATTGTCACCAATATGGTAAAGCGTGGCATGGCAGATGCAGACATTATAGCACTGGCAGAATGTGACCAGCCGTTTATTGATGAAATACGAAGCAAAATGGGAAGAAGAAAGTAGCTGTAAAGCCATAAGGGTGAACGTAAGCCAATGGAATGTGCAATAATGCATGATATTGCAGGAAAGGAAGACAAGGGGGATGCTGAAAAAAACAGTCCGGGTGTTGCTGTATGTCCTGCTGATTGTCACACTGACCGGAGCAATTACGGCGGTACTTCTGCTTGCCGGAAAGGAAAGAAATTCTGCGGGCAGGGATGCAGAGACGATGGTGGATGCCGGAGAAGAAAACGAGGGACCGGATGGAACGGACCATGGGACGGGGATAGATACGGTTTCTGAAATTGCAGCAGATGCAGACAGTGAGACATTGGAGACAGAAGACAATGAGAAAACCGGAGCAACGGAAAACGGGGAATCGGTCAGCGGCAACACAGAGGACAGTGGCGTTGCGGAGTCTGCCGCGGATACGGTGCTGGTTTTTGCCGGGGATGTAATGCTGGATGGCCCCGCTGCAGCCAATTATGATGCAAAGGGAATTACGGGAGTGGTATCGGATGACCTGCTGGTAGAGCTTACCGGTGCCGATATCTTCATGGCAAATCACGAGTTTGCCATGAGCACCCGGGGAACGGCAATGGAAGATAAGGAATATACCTATCGTTGTGACCCGGATTATGTGAAGATTCTACAGGAGCTTGGCGTGGATATCGTATCCCTTGCCAACAACCACACGCTGGATTTCGGAAAGGAAGCGCTGTCGGATACGTTTACCACACTGGATCGTGCCGGGATACTCTACGGCGGTGCCGGGGAGACAAAGGAGCGGGCAGAGGAAATCCAGGTGATTGAGAAAAACGGCATGAAGTTTGGGTTTGTCGCGGGCTCCCGGGTGATTCCGGTCACGGACTGGAATGTGGAGAATTCCCAACCGGGGCTTTTTACGGTCTATGATTACAGCAGACTGGTGGAGGTGGTGGCAGAGGCGGAAAAAGAGTGTGATTTTGTCACGGTATACCTGCACTGGGGCATTGAGCGGGTGGAATACCCGGAGGAATATGAGCGTGAGATGGCAAAGGCGTGTATTGCCGCGGGGGCGGACCTGATTGTGGGAGGACACAGCCATTGTCTGCAGGGGGTAGAATTTATCGACGGTGTGCCGGTGTTCTATGCACTGGGGGATTTTATTTTTGTGCGGGAGGCAAGCCGTTCTGCACTTGTTGAGGTTACGGTGGATTCCGGGGGGAATGCGTCTTACCGTTTTCTTCCCACCTACACTACAGGGGGAACCACCTACTATATGGATGAAACGAAAACGGCGGAGACCTGGCGCTACATGGAAAGCATTTCCTGGGGCATGACGATTGATGAAAATGGTGTGATTCACCAATAAGGGAGGATAAAATGAAAGAAAAGATTTTAAAGCTGCCCAGGGCAGTGGTTGTTGTAATTGGGATACTGATTATGGCGGGATTCCTTGGGATGATGAATGGCAGTGTGCAGTTATTTTCCAGGGTGCTGCCCCAGGAGGGCTATGTGCTTCAGATGGCAGGGGAACTGGTGGGAACTGTCTATATTCTGGCAGTGCTGGCGTTGCTGCATTATTTGGGGATCCTGAAGGAAAAGGGTGAGGGATTCCTTAAGGGGTTTTACACCGGAGGCTTTATGGTGGGCTACTGCGGATATGTCCTGGTGGCTCAGATTTATCTGCAGTCCATGTCGCAGACCGGCAGACTGCAGTCCTTTGGCTGGATTTTTACCTTTGTGGTTACCATGTTCCTGGTGGGACTGAATGAAGAACTGGTGATGCGGGGGGCAGTGCTCCATCTTTTCCTGGACAAATTCGGAAATACCGGAAAGGGAGTTATGGTATCTGCCATCGCAAGCAGTGTCATCTTTGGAGCGGCGCATCTGCTAAATATCCGTTCTGGCGTCTCCGTGTCAAGCGCAGTGGTGCAGGCACTACAGGCTACATTGCTGGGCGTGTTGTTTGCGGCGATTTATCTTCGAACGGGCAATATCTGGATTACGGTGATTGCCCATGCACTGACGGATTTTGCAGCGCTGGCAGCAAGCGGACTTTTCGGCGTGGGCGATATGATTGACGGAATCAATGCAATCTCCTGGCTGAATCTGGTGGTGACGGTTCCGTTGTTCCTGATTCCCACTGTGATTTTGCTGCGCCCTTCGAAGCTGGAGGAAATTGTAAGACGCCGCGGGGGAGAGAATGTTCTGCCAACGGAAAAGGATGTGGATACAGCGGCAGTTCTTTCACTGACGTTAGGTATTATCGGACTGGTGCTGGGCTGCAGCGGCTACAGCATCGGAATCTCCGTTGTGGGGATTTTCGCTTCTGCTTTTTCCAGAAAATATAAAAAAGAAGGAAATGGTATGGCACTGGCGGGGCTGATTCTCTCCGTCATTGGTCTGGTATTTTCGACAGTCATGAGTGTGGCAATGACATTTCTGATGCCGTTGCTGGAGAAATTTCCTTTTTAAAGGGTAACGGATGCGGGTGTCAAAATGCAGTGTAGTCTCTTTCGGTGTCCGAATCTTTAACTTAAATTAAGTTTACAAAAGAGTAAAAAAATGATATACTGCTATATATGGAATATATTATATAGCAGTAGAAGGAAAAATATCAGAATAAGGAGAAGAGAATGATGAGCTATATGGATGTTTACAATCAGTGGTGCACAGACCCGTACTTTGATGAGGCGACAAAAGCGGAGCTTGCCGCAATCAAAGAAAATGATGCTGAGATCGAGGATCGCTTTTACCGTCAGTTAGAGTTTGGCACTGGAGGGCTTCGTGGGGTAATCGGAGCCGGAACCAACCGTATGAACATTTATACGGTACGTCAGGCAACCCAGGGACTTGCCAACTACATATTGTCCCAGAATGGACAGGACAAGGGTGTGGCGATTGCCCATGATTCCAGAATTATGTCCACGGAATTTGCGGATGAGGCAGCACTCTGCCTGAATGCGAACGGCATCAAGGCTTATGTATTTGACAGTCTTCGCCCGACACCGGAGTTGTCCTTTGCGGTGCGTGAGCTTCACTGTATTTCTGGAATCGTAATTACTGCCAGCCATAACCCCAGAGAATATAATGGTTACAAGGTATACTGGGAGGACGGAGCCCAGATCACGCCGCCTCATGATAAGAATATTCTGGCAGAGGTGGCAAAGGTGACTTCCTTTGACCAGGTAAAGACCATGTCGAAGGAGGAGGCTGTGGCAAAGGGACTTTATCAGGTTATCGGTGCCAAAATCGATGACCGGTATATGGAGGAGCTGAAGAAGCAGTCCATCCATCCGGAAATCATCAAAGAGATGGCGAAGGATATCACGATTGTATACACACCGCTGCACGGAACCGGTAATCTTCCGGTGCGTCGTGTGTTAAAGGAACTGGGCTTTGAGAAGGTGTATGTGGTGAAGGAGCAGGAACTGCCGGACGGCAACTTCCCGACTGTGGCATATCCGAACCCGGAATCACCCAAGGCATTCGAACTTGCATTAAAACTTGCAAAAGAAGTGGATGCTGACATTGTTCTTGCAACGGACCCGGATGCAGACCGTCTCGGTGTATACTGCAAGGATACGAAAACCGGAGAATATGTCACCTTCACCGGAAATATGTCAGGAATGCTCATTGCAGAATACATTTTAAGAGAGCGTACCGCCATGGGAACCATGCCAAAGAACCCGGCTCTGGTGGAGACCATCGTGACCACCGATATGGCAAAAGCCATTGCGGCAGCATATGATGTCAAGCTTATTGAGGTGCTGACCGGTTTTAAGTATATCGGAGAGCAGATTAAGTTCTTTGAGGAACAGAATACCTATCATTACGTGTTTGGTCTGGAGGAGAGCTATGGCTGTCTGGCCGGAACCTACGCGCGCGACAAGGATGCCTGTGTGGCAGTCATGATGCTCTGCGAGGTGGCTTCCTGGTGCAAGAAGAACGGAAAGACACTCTGGGATGCCATGCTGGATATGTATGAGAAATATGGTTATTACCGCGAGGGTCTGGAGACCAAGACCTTAAAGGGCATTGACGGTGCTGCCCAGATTCAGGCAATGATGAGCGAATCCAGAGAGAATCCGCCGAAGGAACTGGGAGGCTTTCAGGTATTGGCAGTCCGGGATTACAAAGAGGACAAGAGGTTGGATATGGTGACGGGAGCTGTGACGAAGACAGGGCTTCCGGCATCCAATGTACTTTATTACGAACTTTCCGACAATGCATGGTGCTGTGTACGTCCTTCCGGTACGGAGCCCAAGATTAAATACTATTTTGGCGTGAAGGGCACCAGTCTGGCAGATGCGGAGAGCAGACTTGCAGCACTTAAGAAGGATTTATTAGGAGAATAGGAAAAGGGGGACAGGGTTTTTATTTATGAATATTCAATTTGACGCTGAGAAAAAGATTTTTAAGTTAGATACGGCAAACACCAGTTACGTGATTGCATTGGCAGATGAGGAAAATTTTATCGGGCACGCTTACTATGGGGGAAGGATTAGTGATACCGATGTTTCTTATTTAATGCGTACCGACGAACCGCCGTTTGTGCCGTCCCGCAACAACCGGGACAGAAGCTCCTTCTTTGATGCGTTTCCCATGGAGTATCCGGGAAACGGAGTGGGCGATTACCGGGAAAGCGCCATTGAGGTGCTGGACCACAACCACCACACAGCGGTGAACCTTTGCTACACGGGACATAAGATTTACAACGGCAAACCTGGAATCCCGGGAATGCCGGCAACCTTCGGCACGGAGCAAGAGTGCATGACCTTGGAGCTTTTTGCGGAGGACCCCGTGCTCAAGCTCAAGGCAGTGCTGTTTTACAGCATCTTTTCTGATGTGGACGTGGTGACAAGGAGCGTGCAGATTACCAATTGCAGCAGTAATCCCATCTACCTTACCAGAGTGATGTCTGCCAGTGTGGATATGGAGGCGGAGGATTACCGGATGCTGACGCTTCACGGTTCCTGGGCAAGAGAACGCCAGATGGATTTCCGGGATATCGGCTACGGAAGACAGAGTGTTTCCTCCAGCCGCGGGGAATCCTCCCATCAGGAGCATCCCTTTGTGGCGCTGGTATCGGAGCATGCCACGGAGGAGCAGGGAGAGGTGTATGGCTTCCATTTTGTGTATTCCGGTAACTTTCTTGCACAGGTGGAGAAGACACAGTTTGATTCTCTGCGGGTGATGATGGGAATCAATCCCAAGGATTTCTGCTGGAAGTTGGAAGAGAACGAGACCTTTGCGGCACCGGAGGTGGTGCTGACCTACTCCGGCACCGGAATGGGGACCATGACCCGCAACCTTCATGATCTTTACCGCAACCATTTGATTCGCAGTCCTTATAAAGACAGAAAACGCCCGATTCTCATCAACAACTGGGAAGCAACCTATTTTGATTTCAATACGGAGAAGCTCCTATCCATCGCCAGAGAGGCAAAAAAATGTGGGATTGAGATGCTGGTCATGGACGATGGATGGTTCGGTTACCGCAATGATGACAATACCAGTCTGGGTGATTGGAAGGTAAATGAGAAAAAATTAAATGGCGGTTTAAAATATCTGGTGGATGAGGTAAACAAAATTGGCCTGAAGTTCGGTATCTGGTTTGAGCCGGAGATGATTTCCCCGGATTCTGATTTGTACCGCGCACATCCCGACTGGGCAATTGCCCTGCCGGAGCGTGTGCCCTGCCGTTCCAGAAATCAGTATGTGCTGGATCTTTCCCGGCGTGAGGTGCTGGATTATGTGTATGAGGCGGTGGCAAGTGTGCTGCGGAGCGCCAATATTGCCTACGTCAAATGGGATATGAACCGTCAGCTTACGGATCTGGGAAGCATTTATCTGGAAAAGGAACGCCAGGGAGAACTCTGCCATCGCTATGTGCTGGCGGTGTATGAACTACAGGAGCGTCTGACCAGGGAATTCCCGGAACTCCTTCTGGAGAACTGTTCCGGTGGCGGAGCAAGGTTTGATCCGGGTATGCTGTACTACAGTCCCCAGATCTGGTGCTCTGATGATACGGATGCCGTGGAAAGGTTAAAAATTCAGGAGGGAACGGCGTTGATTTATCCGCTTTCTGCCATGGGTGCCCATGTATCCGATTGCCCCAACCACACGGTGGGCAGGGTGACGCCCTTTGCTACCAGAGGAAATGTGGCGTTGGCAGGTACCTTCGGTTATGAGCTTGACATCACCAAAATCCCGGAGGAGGACCGGGCGCAGATTCCGGGACAGGTGGCACTGTACCACAAATATAATGACCTGGTGCGTCAGGGAGATTATTACCGCATTGCCTCCTATGCAAGAAACCATGCCTATGACTGCTATGAAGTGGTGGCGAAGGATAAGTCGGAGGCATTGATTACGTTTGTTCAGGTGCTGAACCGTCCGAATTACCACAGCAGAAGAATACGGATTCCGGGACTTGCCCCGGAGAAACGTTACCGGGTAGAGGAGAGCGGAGCCGTCTACTACGGAGACACACTGGCAAATGCGGGACTGAACATCACCAATATGTGGGGGGATTTTCAGTCTGTGCTGATTCATTTAATCGAAGAGAAATAAGCAGCTACAAGGAAGCTGTGAAGGGAGTGTAGGACAGAATGGCGAAAGCGGTAAAGCTTGCGGATATCGCAGAGCGCCTTGGTGTCAGTACGGTCACTGTTTCCAAGGCATTATCGGGACAGAAGGGTGTCAGCGAGGAGATGCGGGAGAAAATAAGGAGACTTGCGGAGGAGATGGGCTACCGCCCGCCGTCTGCAAGCCGCAGGGAAGCGGAGCAGAAAAGCTTTAATATCGGAGTTTTGATTGCAGAACGCTATCTGGCAAAGTATGATTCCTTTTACTGGCAGATGTATCAGCAGGTGGCAATCAAGGCGGCTCCGAAGGCATGCTTTACCCTGATGGAGGTTGTGACGGAGCAGATGGAGACCGGGAATGAGATGCCAAAACTGATTCAGGAGCAGAAGGTGGACGGTGTCATTGTCATTGGCTGGCTGTTTAATGAATACCTTGATTTCCTGAACCGGAAGGCGGGCATACCCGTGATGTATCTCGATTTCTGTGACGAGAAGGAGGACACCGATGCGGTGGTGTCGGACAGCTATTATGGCGCCTACCGGATGACCAACTATCTGTTTGAGATGGGGCATGAGCGGATTGCTTACGTGGGAACCCTGCTTTCTACCGGATCGATTACGGACCGTTATTTTGGATATTGCAGAGCGCTGATGGAACACGGTGTTCCAATTCGGGATGAGTGGGTGATTCCGGACCGGGATTTGGAGACGGGCAGAATGTATCTGCCGGGGTACTGTGAACTGCCGGAGGATATGCCAACGGCGTTCTTCTGCAACTGCGATCTGACTGCCAGCATTATGATTAAAAAGCTGCAGGAGGCAGGGCTCCGGGTGCCGGAGGACGTGTCTGTGGCGGGATATGATAATTATCTGTTTCCGGGACTTTGTAATGTGCCGATTACCACCTATGAGGTGGATATGAAGGAGATGGCACGACGCGCCATTCATAATTTGATACGCAAGATGAGCGGAGAGGATTACCATCGTGGAATCTGTATTGTGGAAGGCCATCTGGTGGAAAAAGAAAGCGTAAAGAAAATAAGAAGATAGAATAAG
>JBJEJC010000058.1:0-15683 GCA_051877675.1 Roseburia sp.
CTTGGTAAGATTTCTTACCAAGAGGTGTCCCACTTTTTGCAGAAGATACGTCCCCGTTCCCCGTTCTACCGTTCTACCACGATTTCCCGTGCGTATTCACTTCGTGGAGTCTTGCCGCCGGGAGTGCGCAGGGCAAGGGTCTGCTCGTAGAGCTCCGATGCAAAAATATCCAGCTTCAGAACCTGCATGGCATCCGGGGAAAGTATACGGTGGGCATCCGCCAGCTTGGAGATGAGCGGGATGGACGCAACTTTCTGAATCCGGGAGAAAACTGCCGCAGATTCTTTCCGAAATCCCAGAATACGCAGGTAGGGAATGTAATCTAATTCTTTTCCAAGGGCATCATCCTCCGGGCGGATGGATAGGAGCAGCTGCGTTAAAATGCGGCTCATCCGGGTGTAGGTGATATCACGACTTTTATTTCGCTCACAGAATTGCCGGAATCCCCTGTAATCGTGCAGATTGTTGCCTAAACGGTTGGAAATGTCCATGTTGCAGCCGCGGAAGCAGGAAAAACCGGTGTCAGCATGGGACAAAAGCTGATAGCCCAGAGCCTGGGAGAAATCCTCCTCGGACAGTGGAGGGTACACTGTCAGATAGCCGGAGAGGGTGGGGAGCGCTTCTGCCGGAATATAATTTTCCAGATCAAGCGCTGCAGGGGCACTGCAAGAGAACAGCAGTCTGCGGATTGCAGTGGCGGAGGTGTTTGGCTGGTTGAGCTCGGTGCTGTGGTAGCCTGCACCCTCCCGCCGGATGAGAAGCGGCGTAATCCGGGAACCGCGTTTCTTCAATGCCTTTAAATATTCCAGCGCCAGAATATTGTTTGGAGAGGCTAATACATCATCGGGAATATCGCGGAGCTGGGATTCCCGGAGATAGTCCTGCAGCGCGGCATGGCGGGCTGCGGGAAAACTGCGCCCCTCTTTTATATAGGTAGAAAGTGCTGTCCGATAAGGCTCCGGCTCCTCGGCGAGGATGGCTGCGATATCGGTTAAAAGCAAAAGGTCATCGGTTTCGGCACCGAAGCAGAGGGTGTCCACGCAGCCCATCCGGTCAAAAAGAGTCACACCTGCCATGGCAAAATCCTCGGCGGAGGCACACGCCCAGAGGGCAGGAAGCTCAAAAACCACATCCGCACCGCAGCAGAGGGCCATCTGTGTCCGGGCATATTTATCCACAATGGCGGGTGCACCCCGCTGGACGAAATTGCCGCTCATAGCCACTGCCACATAGTCCGCGCCGGTCAATTCGCGGATGCGCGAAATCTGATAGCGGTGCCCGTTATGAAATGGATTGTATTCTGCGATAATGCCGACGATTTTCATGGTTCCTCCAAATAGTTGATGTACTTATCTTAGCATTTTTGAAAAAATACTGCAATGTTCAAAGCTGTTTTTGCCCTGACATAATCTGCCATCCGAAATGCCCTGAATGTTAAAAAAATAACGTTAAAAATTTAGCAGGCTGTTTCTCATTTTGTACAAGCAAACTGGCAAAAAGTGGCTTGTTTCCGATTAAGTTTGAGCGTATACTAAACGTATATGCGGTTCGGCTGACGGACTGCAGAATGATAAGGAAAGAGCCGCGGCGGGAGAGAATGCCGTGGGACAGAATGGAGGATATTATGAACGTATTAGTTATCAATTGCGGAAGTTCTTCGCTGAAATATCAGTTGATCGATTCCGACAGCGAGGCAGTGCTGGCAAAGGGTCTTTGTGAGAGAATCGGTATTGATGGAAGACTGGTTTACCAGAAGGCAGGTCTGGACAAGGAGATTACGGATGCGGATATGCCCACCCATAAACAGGCAATCCAGATGGTGCTTGATGCCCTGGTAAATTCGAAGACAGGTGCAATTGCAAGCCTTTCTGAGATTGATGCCGTTGGTCACCGTGTGGTGCATGGCGGAGAGAAGTTTGCATCTTCCACACTGCTTACTCCGGAGGTGCTTGCAGCAATTGAGGAGTGCAACGATCTTGCACCGCTTCACAACCCGGCAAACCTGATTGGAATCAATGCCTGCAAGGAGCTGATGCCCAACGTGCCGATGGTGGGTGTGTTCGATACTGCATTCCATCAGACCATGCCGAAGAAAGCATATCTCTACGGACTTCCCTATGAATATTATGAGAAATACAAGGTCAGAAGATACGGCTTCCATGGAACCAGCCATAGCTTTGTATCCAAGAGAACCGCAGAATTCCTTGGCATGGATTTGAATAACTCCAAGATTATTGTGGCACATCTGGGAAATGGAGCTTCCATCAGCGCCGTGGAGAATGGCAAGTGTGTGGATACCTCCATGGGGCTTACCCCGCTTGAGGGACTTGTAATGGGAACCCGTTCCGGAGATATCGATCCGGCAATTATGGAGTTCATTGCAAAGAAAGAGAACCTTGACATCGAGGGTATCATGAATGTATTAAATAAGAAATCCGGTGTGCAGGGTCTGTCCCGTCTGTCCTCTGACTTCCGTGATCTGGAAGCAGGCTACAATGAGGGCAATGAGCTTGCCATCAATGCAATCGAGGTATTCTGCTACCGCGTGGCAAAATATATCGGCTCCTATGTGGCAGCCATGAACGGTGTGGATGCCATTGCATTTACGGCAGGAATCGGTGAGAACACCTCGTTGGTGCGCGGCAAGGTTCTGGCATACCTTGGTTATCTTGGCATTACCGTGGACGATGAGGCAAACAAGGTGCGCGGGGAGGAAAAAATAATCTCCACTGCGGATTCCAAGGTGAAGGTGTGCGTGATTCCTACGAATGAGGAACTCGCAATTGCCCGTGAGACTGTAGCGCTTGTGTAAGAGTGACAGTTTTCGGGAAGAATATCAGCATGGACGATGGGTTTGCCGACAGGTGAACTGACGGTTCAAATTTTAAAATAAATGTTGACAAACACGGGTTACCTATGTATAATTGTTTAGGTGTGAAACCGCGGGATACCAACAGAATTGGAGAAAGCCATGAAGTTAGATATTTCAGACATTTTATCTTGTGAGAACAAGGAAGTTACCAGAGAGGTTCCCATCGAGACAGAGTCGTTTGTATCGAGACTGGGCGAGTTCCCGATTACCAGAAAGACGCCGGTGGTGCTTACCATCACCAATCGTGAGAACAAGCATCTGCTTGTGAACGGAGAGGGCGATGTGCAGGTGTCAATTCCCTGTAGCCGATGTCTGGAGGAGGTTTTAACCGATATCCATTTCGTCATTGACAAGAAGATTCCGCTTGCGGGAACGGAAGCCGATGAGGAAGAGATGGAAGATAGTGACTACCTGATTGGATTTCATCTGGATGTAGATAGACTGATCTATGGAGAGATTTTGGTGAACTGGCCGATGAAAGTTCTGTGCAATGAAGATTGCAAGGGAATTTGCAAAGTATGCGGCATGAACCTGAACAAGGGGGAATGCGGCTGCCAGAGAACAGAACTGGATCCAAGAATGGCAGCAATCCAAGATGTCTTTAACAAGTTTAAGGAGGTGTAAGGAATGGGTGCAATTTGTCCAAAGAACAAATCTTCTAAGGCAAGACGTGATAAGAGACGTGCAAACTGGAAAATGACTGCTCCGGCATTAGTGAAATGCAGCAAATGTGGAGAGTTGATGATGCCTCATAGAGTATGCAAGAACTGTGGCTCATACAACAAAAAAGAAATTATTCCTCAGGACTAAGAATGGGACTCCTGTGAGATCAGGGACTATTATTTATGAAGTGGGAGTGTTTGAAAAAACACTCCCATTTTGTTTGTAGAAGATAGGAGTGGAATACATGGGTGATTTTTTTAATATGGATAATAAGTTTTTTCAGGTAATCGGCAAACTGGTAGACTGCGTGGGCTTGAGCGTACTCTGGCTGTTCTGCTGTATTCCGGTGCTTACGGCGGGACCGGCAACAACGGCGCTTTATTACACAGTTAATAAAGTAATCCGTCATGGCAGAAGCTATGTATGGCGGGAGTACTGGCATGCATTCCGCTCCAGTTTTAAGCAGTCCTTTTGCGTGGGGCTGGTTGTGCTGGCGCTGGGTGCTTTTTTCTCCTGGGACTGCTATATCATGTATCAGTATGCTCTGGCTGGTGAGGGCATCGGAAGGCTTTATATTGTGTTTATCGTGATGATTGTGCTGCTTCTGATGTGGGTAAATTATCTGTTCCCTTACATAGCACGTTTTGAAAATGGCACGAAGGCCATCTTAAAAAATGCAATCTATATGGCAGTAGCGAATATTCCTACTACGATTCTTGCGTTTGTGCTTTTGCTGGGAGTGGCGCTCCTGGTATATCTGGCACCCTATGCGTTAATGATTCTTCCGGCAGGATATATGTTTGTCCTGAACTTTATGATGGAACGTGTATTCCGCAAGTATATGTCTCCGGAGGATCTGGCGGCAGAAGACGAAAGGAATGCAGAGTCATTCTGATGAAATTCTGTTTTTTTTCATATTGATTTATAGAAGGACTTATAGTATATTTTGTTATAGATGTGCAGGGAAAGCCCTTGAAATCTGGAAGAATGGAGAAACGATATGCAGCAGACAACGGTTGTTTTAGACGCCATGGGAGGCGACAACGCTCCTGCGGAACCGGTGAAAGGTGCCGTGGATGCAGTAAATAGCAGGAAAGATATCAGGATTCTCCTGATTGGGCAGGAAGATGTGGTGAAAGCGGAGCTTGCCAAACATACCTATCCCGCAGACCAGATTGAGGTGGTTCATGCGGAGGAGGTTATTGAGACGGCAGAGCCGCCGGTGGATGCAATCCGCCGCAAGAAGCAGTCCTCCATCGTACTGGGAATGAATATGGTAAAGCAGAAGGAAGCAGATGCTTTCGTATCTGCGGGAAGTTCCGGTGCCATCCTGGTGGGTGGACAGGTCATTGTGGGACGAATCAAAGGAATCGAGCGACCACCGCTTGCACCGTTGATTCCCACAGAGAAGGGAGTTTCTCTTTTAATTGACTGTGGAGCCAATGTGGATGCACGTCCGTCCCATCTGGTACAGTTTGCCAAAATGGGTTCGATTTATATGGAGCATGTGGTGGGTATCAAAAAGCCCAGAGTTGCCATTGTGAATATCGGTGCAGAGGAAGAGAAGGGAAATGCTCTGGTGAAGGAGACGTTCCCGATGCTTAAGGCATGTACCGATATCAATTTTGTGGGAAGCATTGAGGCGCGGGAAATCCCCAGGGGAGAAGCCGATGTCATCGTATGCGAGGCATTTGTGGGAAATGTAATCTTAAAGCTCTACGAGGGCTTAAGCTCTACTTTAGTAGGGGCAATCAAGAAAGGTATGATGAGCACCTTAAAGAGCAAGATTGGGGCCGCACTTGCACTGCCGGCACTGAAAGCCACCTTAAAGACCTTCGATGCCACGGAATACGGTGGGGCACCGTTGCTGGGACTTAACGGACTTGTGGTAAAGACCCACGGAAGTGCGAAGGCGCGGGAAATCACCCATGCAATATATCAGTGTGTGACGTTTAAAGAAGAAGACATCAATGGAAAAATTAAAAAGAATATCAGCAGTTCTGCGGAACAGGATGGAGGAAATTAGAAATGGAATTTGAAAAATTAAAGAAAATCATTGCAGAGGTATTGAATGTAGATGAGGCAGAGATTTCCATGGACTCTACATTTGTGGATGACCTTGGAGCGGACTCACTTGATATCTTCCAGATCATTATGGGAATTGAAGAGGAATTCGACATTGAGATCGCAAACGAAGATGCGGAGCACATCACAACAGTAGCTGATGCGGTGGAAGAAATCAAGAACGCTTTAAATGCATAAAAAAGCCAAAGCCCTTGTTTCTACAAGGGCTTTTTTGGTGATATAGAAAGGTTATAGTATGTCAAAGTATCGTGAACTGCAGGAGCGGATCGGATATACGTTTAAGCAGGAGGGACTTCTCCGCCAGGCGCTTACTCACAGCTCCTATGCCAATGAAAAACATCTGAAAAAGCATTCTGATAACGAACGCCTGGAATTTCTGGGGGATGCGGTGCTGGAGGTAACCTCCAGTGACTTTTTATACCGGAATTATCCCAATCTGCCGGAGGGGGATCTGACCAAGCTGCGTGCCAGCCTTGTCTGTGAGCCGACACTGGCGCTTTGTACAAAGGAGATTTCCCTTGGGAAATATCTGCTTCTGGGAAAAGGTGAGGATCAGAGCGGAGGAAGGGAGCGTGCCTCCATTCTTTCCGATGCATTGGAGGCGGTAATCGGTGCGATTTACCTGGATGGCGGAATCGAAGAGGCGCGGACCTTTGTTCACACTTTTATTTTGACGGATATTGAGCATAAGAAGCTTTTCTATGACAGCAAGACAATTCTCCAGGAAGTGGTCCAGGGGAAGTATGAGGAGAAGCTGAATTATGTGCTGCTTTCTGAGAGCGGTCCCGACCATGACAAGAGCTTTCGGGTTGAGGCAAGAATCGGGGAGCGGGTAGTTGGTGAGGGATGCGGACACACCAAGAAAGCGGCGGAGCAGGAGGCTGCCTACCATGCGCTGCTGCTTCTGAATCCCAAGCTGTAGAAATGAAAGAAATGGAGTTTCGTTATGTATCTGAAAAGTATCGAGGTTCAGGGATTTAAATCCTTTGCAAATAAAATTCTGTTTGAGTTCCACAATGGAATTACAGGAATCGTGGGTCCGAACGGGAGTGGTAAGAGCAACGTGGCGGATGCGGTACGCTGGGTGCTGGGAGAACAGAGCGCCAAGCAGCTTCGTGGTGCCAGTATGCAGGACGTTATTTTTGCGGGAACGGAGAACCGGAAACCGTTAAGCTATGCCTATGTGGCAATTACCATGGACAATTCAGACCATCAGCTTGCTGTGGATTATGAGGAGGTCACGGTCTCCAGACGGGTATACCGTTCCGGGGAGAGTGAGTATCTGATTAATGGCAATCCCTGCCGGCTTAAGGATGTGACGGAGCTATTTTATGATACGGGTATCGGAAAAGAGGGCTACTCCATCATCGGACAGGGGCAGATTGAGCGTATCTTAAACGGTAAACCGGAGGAACGACGGGAGCTTTTTGATGAAGCGGCGGGAATCGTGAAATATAAGAAGCGGAAAGCCACAGCCCAGAAGAAATTAGAGAGCGAGCGGGACAATCTGGTTCGTGTCAACGATATTCTTTCCGAGCTGGAACGCCAGGTGGGACCCTTAGAGAAGCAGGCGGAAAAGGCGCGGGTTTATTTAAAGAAAAAAGAAGAATTAAAAACCTACGATGTCAATATGTTCTTATTGGAAGTGGCACGTATCGAGGAGCAGCAGAAGGAAGTACAGGATAAATTTTCCATTGCAGATGGCGAGTTAAAGGAAGCGAACGAGGCATATAACAGCATCAAGACGGAATATGAGAAGATGGAACAGGATATGGAGGTTCTGGATGGTAAGATTACCGCAATCCGGGACAATATCAGCAATTCCACCGTCATGAAGGGAAAACTGGAAAATCAGATTTCCGTGCTGCAGGAGCAGATCCATTCTGCGGAGCTGACGGATGAGCATATGCAGGACCGTATTGATTCCATCGACCGGGATAAGGAGGAGCGCATAAAGTCCCGGGAATCCTATGCCACAGAGCAGGCAGAACTGAAAGAACAGCTTGCCGCTGTGGGGGAACGGAGGAAAGCTGCGGAGGAACAGCTGCGCACGCTTCAGGCGGAGATTGCACGCTGCAACGAGGGAATCGAGAAGGGAAAAAATGAGATTATTGAGCTTCTGAACAACAAGGCTTCCATCAAGGCGAGGCAGCAGCGCTTCGACACCATGCAGGAGCAGGTCAACATTCGAAAGGCACAACTGACCGGGCGGCTTCTTGCCAGAAAGACGGAGGAGGCAGATTTAGAGTCCGTATTAAAGGGATATGAGCAGGAGCTTTCCCGGGTAAATGCAGCGATCGCAGACTTAAAGCAGAATGCGGCACAGATGGAGCAGGATGCGAAAGAGTGGAAGCGGAAATCTGCCGAGACCACCCAGACGCTGGAGCAGGATATCACCCGGTTCCACAAGGAGCAGTCCAGACTGGAATCGTTAAAGAACATTGCGGAGCGCTATGACGGCTACGGAAACAGTATCCGCCGTGTTATGGAGCAGAAGGCGCAGAATCCCGGTCTTCTGGGCGTGGTATCCGACCTGATTCAGGTGGATAAGAAATATGAGACTGCCATCGAGACGGCACTGGGCGGAAATATCCAGAACATCGTTACCGAGGATGAGGATACCGCAAAGAAAATGATTTCCTTCTTGAAACAGAACCGGTATGGTCGTGCCACATTTTTACCACTTACAAGCGTAGATGGAAAGGGTAATTTTAAAAACACGGATGTACTTAAGGAGAAGGGAGTTATCGGACTGGCGAATACGCTGGTGAAGACGGAGCCAAAATATGAGGGAGTGACTGCCTATCTCTTAGGCAGGGTTGTGGTGACGGAAAATATTGACTATGCCATCGCTCTGGCAAAGAAGAACCATTATTCTCTGCATATTGTGACACTGGAGGGGGAATATTTAAGCCCCGGCGGTTCCATGACCGGAGGAGCTTTTAAGAACACCAGCAATCTGCTGGCACGAAACCGTGAGATTGAGGAGCTGGAGAAATCGGTTGCAGCCCTGGAGAAAAAGATTAAGGAGCACCGCAGCCGTTTGGAGGATATCCGGACTGCCCAGGCACTTCTGGCTGACGACATGGAGGAGCAGAAGGCAAAGCTGCAGGAGCAGTATATTTTGCAGAATACGGCAAAAATGAACGTGGACCGTGCCACCGAGCAGCGCAATGAGAGCGAGAATGTATTTGCAGGTTTGCAGCGGGAGAATCAGGAAATCGAGAAGCAGCTCCAGGAAATTGCCGAGAATAAAGAGAAAATTGCAGAAGAACTGGAATATGCAAAAAATCGCGAGAAGCAGATAGAGGAAGAAAACCAGAGCTTCCAGAAAACCCTGGAGGAACACTCCGGCAAGGAGGAGACTTACACGAAGGCAGTGTCCGACATTCAGTTAGAGGAAGCTGCAATCCGCCAGAAGGAAGAGTTCCTGCGGATGAATCTGGAGCGTATCGAGGGAGAAATCCGGCGCTACGAGGAGGACAGAGAGCGGGTATTTTCTGAGGCAAAGGATGCGAGGGCAGATGCCGAGAAGAAGCGCCATGACATTGAGGAGATTAAGAAGACACTTCTTGCCTCCGATGACACCTATGCCCAATTGGAACAGGAGTTAAAGGAAAAGCTGGCGGCAAAGGAGGAGATGTCTGCCACCTACAAGGGTTTTTTCCAGAAACAGGAGGATATTTCCAAACAGATTGCAGATTTGGACAAAGAGATTTTCCGGTTGAACAGTCAGCGTGAGAAGCTGGAGGAAGCGCAGGAGTACCAGAATAATTATATGTGGGAGGAATACGAACTGACCCTTCACGCGGCAATGGAGCTGCGGAATGAGGAGTACGATGACCTCTCTGCGTTAAAGAAATCGATTGCAGCCATCAAGGATGAGATTCGTAAGCTGGGAGATGTGAATGTCAATGCCATTGAGGATTATAAGGAGCTTTCCGAGCGTTACGGCTTCTTAAAGACCCAGCATGACGATTTGGTGGAGGCAGAAAAGACACTGGTGGGAATCATCGAGGAACTGGATACCGGTATGCGCAAGCAGTTTCTGGAGAAATTTGCGGAGATTCAGCGGGAGTTTGACAAGGTGTTCAAAGAGCTTTTCGGCGGCGGAAAGGGCAGTCTGGAGCTGGTGGAGGATGAGGATATCTTAGAGTGCGGCATCCGCATTATCGCACAGCCACCGGGAAAGAAGCTACAGAATATGATGCAGATGTCCGGAGGAGAGAAATCACTGACTGCGATTGCACTTCTGTTTGCGATTCAGAATCTGAAGCCCTCCCCGTTCTGTCTTCTGGATGAGATTGAGGCGGCACTGGACGATTCCAATGTAAGCCGTTTTGCAAAATATTTACATAAACTGACAAAGAGTACCCAGTTTATTGTGATCACCCACAGACGTGGTACGATGGCGGCTGCGGACCGCCTGTACGGTATCACCATGCAGGAAAAAGGCGTGTCCACACTGGTGTCCGTCAACCTGATTGAAGGGGATCTGGACAAATAGGCGCATAAGGAGGATTCTATGAGCGAAGAAAAGAAGGGATTCTGGAGCCGGCTGGTTTCCGGACTCAGTAAGACAAGGGATAATATCGTATCCGGAATTGATTCCATTTTCAGTGGTTTTTCCAAAATTGACGATGAATTTTATGAGGAACTGGAAGAAATCCTCATTATGGGCGATATCGGGGTGAATGCCACGGAGGCCATCATTGATAATCTGAAGCAGAAGGTAAAGGAAGAGCATATCAAGGAGCCGGAAGCCTGCAAGGAGCTTTTGATTGCCAGCATCAAAGAGCAGATGGATGTCGGGGAGACTGCGTATCGGTTTGAAGACGAGAAGTCTGTGGTGCTGGTCATCGGAGTCAACGGGGTAGGAAAAACGACTTCTGTAGGGAAACTGGCAGGCAAGCTGAAGGACCAGGGAAAAAGGGTGGTTCTGGCAGCGGCGGATACCTTCCGTGCAGCAGCCGGGAATCAGCTTCTGGAGTGGGCGAACCGTGCCGGGGTGGAAATGATCGGCGGTCAGGAAGGCGCCGATCCCGCTGCGGTGGTCTATGATGCGGTGGCAGCGGCAAAAGCGCGGAAGGCGGATGTGCTGCTGTGTGATACGGCAGGACGTCTTCACAATAAGAAAAACCTCATGGAGGAGTTAAAGAAGATTAACCGGATTCTGGAGAAGGAATACCCCGACGCATACCGTGAGACTCTGGTGGTGCTGGATGCTACCACAGGTCAGAATGCGCTGCAGCAGGCAAAGGAATTTTCCGAGGTGGCGGAGATTACCGGTATTGTCTTGACGAAGATGGACGGAACTGCAAAGGGCGGTATTGCCGTTGCAATCCATTCGGAGCTGGGAATCCCGGTGAAATATATCGGTGTGGGCGAAAGCATCGAGGATTTGCAGAAGTTTGATGCCAATGAATTTGTAAATGCGTTATTTGATGTTAAAAAAGAGGAGTGAGAGCGATGCTGACACTGGAAAAGTTTGAGGAAGCAAGTGAAAAAGTCAAAGAGGTGACGCTTGAGACAAAGCTCATTTACAGTGACTATTTAAGCAGCCAGACAGGCAATAAGGTATATTTAAAACCGGAAAATATGCAGTTTACCGGGGCCTATAAGGTGAGAGGCGCTTATTATAAGATCAGTACACTGTCAGAGGAGGAGCGGAAGCGTGGTCTGATCACTGCCTCTGCGGGAAATCACGCCCAGGGAGTTGCCTATGCTGCAAAATGTTATGGCTGCAAGGCGACCATCGTGATGCCCACGACCACGCCTTTAATCAAAGTAAACCGTACCAAGAGCTACGGAGCTGAGGTGGTGCTTTACGGAGATGTTTATGATGAGGCATGCCAGAAAGCCTATGAGCTTGCAGATGAGCATGGTTATACCTTCATACATCCCTTTGACGATCTGGCAGTGGCAACGGGACAGGGAACCATCGCCATGGAGATTTTCAAGGAACTTCCGCTGGTGGAATATATTCTGGTGCCCATTGGCGGCGGCGGTCTTGCCACGGGAGTTTCCACACTGGCTAAGCTGCTGAATCCGAAGATTAAGGTGATCGGTGTGGAGCCGGCAGGTGCAAATTGTATGCAGGCATCCTTTGCGGCGGGAAAGGTTACCACACTTCCCACAGTAAATACCATTGCGGACGGTACGGCGGTAAAAACACCGGGCAGCAAAATTTTCCCCTATATCCAGAAGAACCTGGACGATATCATTACGGTGGAGGACAACGAGCTGGTGGCATCCTTCCTGGATATGGTGGAGAACCACAAGATGGTGGTGGAAAACTCCGGTCTGCTTACGGTGGCGGCATTGAAGCATCTGGATGTGACGGATAAGCGGGTTGTATCCATATTAAGCGGAGGAAATATGGATGTGATTACCATGTCCTCTGTCGTACAGCAGGGACTGATTTTCAGAGACCGTATCTTTACCGTGTCCGTGCTGCTTCCCGATAAGCCGGGAGAGCTTTCCAAGGTATCGGCAATCATTGCAAAGCAGCAGGGAAATGTAATTAAGCTGGAGCATAACCAGTTTGTCAATACAAACCGCAGCGCAGAGGTGGAGCTTCGGATTACGCTGGAGAGCTTTGGAAGCGAGCATAAGCATCAGATTATCAAAGCATTAGAGGAAGACGGATACAAGCCTAAGGTTGTGCGTACCAGTCTCTAGGAGCAATAGAAGGAGGAGCAGGGAATGCAGGAGGAGAATGACAGACCTGTTTTAAGTGTGCTTGCTGTTTTTGGGATGCTTCTTAGCGGATTCCTTTTTGCAGCGGCAGCGGCGGCGTTGAACGGAAGAAACCTTGGCTTTTATCTGTGGCCGCTGGTTGTCTGCGTGGATCTTCTTGCCTTTTCCATTGCCGGTTTCTTTCTCACAGAGGGGAAAAAAGAGTTGATTTACGGAATCTGCGGTATTCTGGCGGCGGATTGTGTGGTGGTACAACTGGCGGTGATATTCTAAAGAAAAGCGGAAATCTTTTTAGGGGTAGAAAGGGGAGTATACATATGGACGAAAGGGAGAAGAAACAGGAGGAAACTGTCGCGGAAACATCTTCGATGCCACAACCGGAGGTTGTGACGGGACAGGAGGAAACACCACAACCGGAGGTTGTGGCGGAGCAGGCGGAAACGTCACAATCAGAGACTGTGGCGGAACAGATAGAAACACCGCAACCGGAGGTTGTGACGGAGCAGACGGAAACACTGCAATCAAAAATTATACAACAACCGCAGGTTGTAGCGGAAACGGAGGATAATCCCAGGAAGCTTGGAAGAAATTCCCGCATGGAGAAGGTGCTGGAACTCGAGCGGGAGGCAAAACGGCAGAGTGAGCTGGAGGAGACCCGGACAAAACGCATTCATCAGGAGCAGGAATACATAGATAAGATGATTGTTTCTGTGGAAGCAAGCATGAAAAGCAGTGCAGAGGGACGCAGGTACAACGCCGAGTTTGAGGAAAAAATCCGCAGGCAGGTGTACCAGATGCACGGAATCAGTGAAGACAAGCTCACCGGAATGGAGCGGTATCGCGCGGCATATTATCAGGGAGCGGCATTTGCCCTGTTTTTCCTGTCGGTGGTGCTGGTGGTGCTTTGCGGCGTACTGCATGGTTTCCGTTCCGAAGTGACGCTTTTTATGGCATTTTTTACTGCCATTGAGGGGACGCTTCTGACCAATGGAAAAAAGGAATCTGCTCCTCTTGAGGTCATAATCCGGGTATTGTATCTGCTGCTGTTTCCGTCCATGCTGGTAATTTTTGTCTGCTATGAGCTGGGATTTCCGGAGTATGAATTGCTTTGTCCGGTCTTTACGGTGGTAGGGTTAATTGTACTTCTGCTTGGTGCGGTATCCTATTTCCTCTATGATCCTTATCGTCAGGACCGGCGGGACAGGCGCAAAGCGGAAAGCTATCTGAAGGATATGGAGCGTGCTGCCAGCAAAGAGGTGCAGTTAAAGGAGAAGGCAGAGGAGAAGCTTCGGAAAAAGCAGGAGCGGCAGGCGCGTAAAGAGGAGAAGAAGAGACAAAAGTTAAACAAAAATTAATGAATCCTATAGTTCCTTTTAAGGATTTGGCTACACTTTAGAAAAAGATGTCATATATATTAGAACGTGACATCTTTTTTGAATGAAAAAACACGACGGAAAACGGGGGAAGTAAAGGATGAAATCACAGATTGACGTGATTGATGTAAATGAGAGGAATGAGAGCAGGGAATCCTGGGAGGAGATACAGAGAAAAGAAAAGCGGCGTATGCAGGAGAAAAAGCGGCGTATGCGGAAGAAACGGCAGCAGATGCAGTTGATCCGTCTGATTGCCAGTACAGGTTTTATGATTCTGGTTCTTCTTCTGGCAGTGCAGCTATGGAAAAGTAATGCATCTACTCAGGAGACAGGCGGCGGGGATAAGACATCTGCAGCCGGGGACCTTGCGGAGGATGGCGAAGCGTCAGGGACAGAGAGCGGAGAGCCTGCGGCTGGTGAAGAATATACCCAGAGCGGAATTACGCCCATTGATTTAAAGTATGAGGTGAGAATGCCGGAGGTGCTGGAGGGAAGTGCCATCACAGAGCGTCTGGACGTTCTGGTGGCAAAATACCCGGAATTTCAGGAAATCCGGGACAATGCGGCCAGCTATCCGGAGAATCTTCTGGCGGCGCTCTGCAATAATCCGGAGATGATTGACTTTGTGAAGGGCTATCTGACTGCGGACACGTTAGCCGCCGGGGAACTCACGGAGGAGGAGAAAACGGCAGCTCATCCGCATTTTCTGCAATGGGACAGTCGCTGGGGCTATACGTCATACGGGGATGATATTTTGGCACTGTCCGGCTGTGGCCCTACCTGTCTTTCCATGGTGACGGTGGCGCTCACTGACAATAAGGACATTACACCGGCGGTGATGGCGGATTATGCCATGAACAATGATTATTATATGGCGGGTACCGGAACCATGTGGAAGCTGATGACGGAGGGGGCAGTGCATTTTGGACTGGATGCAACCGAGCTGGAGATTGAGGAGACAGCCATGAAAAACTGTATTGATGGCGGCGGTATGATGATTGCCACCATGGCGCCGGGGGATTTTACGGCGGTAGGACATTTCATTGTCATCTATGGATATGACGAGGAAGGATTTTTCGTGAATGATCCGAATTGTCTGGCGCGGAGCCAGAAAAAATGGACATTTGACACGATAGCACCCCAGATGAAAAAACTGTGGGGCTATCGGTGATTTTTTTTCTTCTTTGCCACGCTGTACCCGAAGGTACCCAGCTTCTTTCCCATCAGAAAATATTCTCCGTGGGAGTAGGTAATCAGGCTGGCAGCGTTCAGGTCAAACTTTCCGTTGGCATCCAGATAAGCATCATCCACGGTCACACCCAGCACATCGGCAAGAATCAGGTTGTGGCTTCCTAAGGGCTTGATTTCCCGCACGCGGCATTCGATGTTCACCGGGCTTTCCGCGATGCCGGGAGCAGCTACGTGTCTGGAGGGGAGGGGGGTAAGCCCCATTTCCTTGAATTTATCCACGTCCCTGCCGGAGCGCACACCACAGTAATCGGTGGCGCGTACCAGGGATTCGGTGGTGAGATTTATCACAAATTCACCGGATGCTTCAATCATGTGATAGGAATAGCGTTCCGGTCGCACGGAGATGGAGAGCATGGGAGGGTTGGTGCAGACCGTACCTGCCCATGCGACGGTAAGAATATTGGGTTTTCCCTGCAGCGCTGCCTTTGGGCAGGCGGGGTCCTCACTGCCCGGGTACTGACAGCTTACCATCACGGCAGGCAGCGGATAAAGCATATTTCCTGGTTTCCAATTCTGTTTTCCCATAATCATCTCCGTTATTTCATCAAAATATCCATGAGGTAGGCGTAGACGTCCTCGTTCTGCTTCTTCCAGTTGCTGCAGATGGCTTCCGCCTGTTCCTTAGTCTTTACAGTCAGGGTGAGGTCGATCAGGTTGGAACCGTGGGCACGGAACTGGCAGCGCACGGCGTAATCCTGATTCGGTGTCTTGTAATAATCGGAAAGAATGGAGTTGACATT
>JBJEJC010000059.1:0-15584 GCA_051877675.1 Roseburia sp.
ACTTCCCGTCACGCTGTCGTGAAGTTCTCCTTTGTCACTTCCCGTCACGCTGTCGTGAAGTTCTCCTTTGTCACTTCCCGTCACGCTGTCGTGAAGTTCTCCTTTGTCACTTCCCGTCACGCTGTCGCGAAGTTCTTCTTTGTCACTTCCCGTCACGTTGTCGTAAGGTTCTTCTTTGTCACTTCCCGTCACGCTGTCGTGAAGTTCTTCCTTGTCAGTTTGCTGCACCGCAACAGAATACGGCAGCACCTTTCTGATTTCCTGCAATATACTTTTTCCAATCTCATTTCCAATTTTCTGCACCATGTCCCCATCATTCGACACTGTTGTACAGTATGAAGCATTGTCGTCATTTTTTCTCACGCTGTCGTGAAGTTCCTTTTTATAATGGAAAACCTGGTGACACATTTCAAATGGGCTCGCAGCTTTCTTCAGGAATTCTGATACTCTCTCCACTGGAATTCCTGCTTTATATGCCTCCGTAATTTCATTTACATATAAGCTTCCCGCCACACTGTCCCTATTTAACGCTTCAACCGCCAGTTCCATCCATTCCACTGGTGCTGCATAGCAGAGCAGACCCCGAGTTGCAACGACCTCAGTTGTATCTGCAAATCGTGGAGTGAGAAGATAATTGTTAATGTCCTCCCTTACTCCGCCAAGATTCCGTATAAAATTCATTAAGGACATTTGGGCTTCTGAACGCTCTGCTGCATCATCATCCCCTCCCTCCCGCAACATTTGGATCGATTCTGCCCATTTGTTTCTCCACGTATCTGACATCATATCTTCCACTGTCAATATTTTTTCTTCCATAAGTTCCTATAGCTCCTTTCTGCTTCGTTGTCTCTTGTTTAAGACTCCTTGATTCTGCAGACTGTCAATCATATTGTCATCTGCAGGCTCATAATCTTTCATGACTGTCTCATATTCCGCACGCAATTCTTTAATTGATGATAGAATTTTTGTTTCTTCAGATAACTTCTGTTTTAATTCCTTTATTCTTTTCTTCAGAATCGCCTCATAACTTTCCAGCTCCCCCTTCGTATGCGGAAGCTTTTCAACTTTCCCTTTTAATGCAAGATATCTCTCTGCCTCATTTCTAAAATGTTCATCCCCTTCCTGATAAAGCCCATATGCTGCTTCCAGTTCATCCATTTCGTCATAGGTATCAAGCATCTCACCATATGGAACGTACTGCTTTCTGCAGGCACGTATTTCTTCTCTAATACCCTTAATTTTCTGTTCCTGCCTGCTTATATCCGGATCGATATCCTTTTCCGATTTGTACTCCCTTTCTGTGACAAGATTAATCTGATATTCCAATAACCGGATCTGCTTTATCCGCTCTCTGGTCTCCCGGTAACTTGGTTTCCTGGTCTTCGGAGGAATTACGCCCAGACGATACAAACGTGCATACTGCTTCCGTAAGTACACATTTTCTATTTTTACAAATCTGCACCGGTACACTTTCCCTGGGAACAGATACTGTACATCCGGAATATTTTCATCCGGAACAGGATTATGATACGCATCAATACGCTGCTTAAGCATATCCATGGTATAATCTCTTCCCAAGGTCTGTGTTCTGCGATATTTTTTCATCCCTGGTCCCTTTATTGCCATGTACTCCCCATACACCTCGCTCTTTCCATATTTAATGGAGTACTTCTGATCAGAAAGCTTTTTTACAAAATCATCAAAAGAATCACATTCATAAACCAGATCATCCAGCTTCTGCCTTAGATAATCTGAAAAGGAATATTCTTCTTCCTTCTCATTCTCATAGTTATGATTAGAATGGACCCGTCCCGCAGACTTTTTCTTCCCCCGATTGGCTCCCCTGTATTTTTTATAATCCCCCAAAGGAATCCCCGTATCATCTTCCAATTTATGCAATCCCTTTTCCTCACAGAGACGATCCAGCAACGGCTGCTGCATCCGTTCCCAGTCATTTAACTCATAACGAAATTTTTTTCCATTCACAAAATTGACGCTGTTAAATACAACGTGACTGTGTATATGTGTCTTATCCAGGTGCACTCCAAATGCCACTTCATAATCGCCCAAATACTGTTTACAAAATTCTTGTGTAATCTCCAGTGCCATTTCAGGACTAATTTTCTCTTCAGGACTCCATGAGATCATAAAGTGATAACCGACCCGATCATCCTCACGCTTTGGCTCCTTTCCATAATACTTTTTGGTTTCTATCATTTCCTGAAATGCTCTATTCGTTGTACAGTTTAAATTTCCGATATACCCGTGACTCTTATCCTCCCGCTGGGCATACTTAATCGCATTTCTAAGATGCCGGTATTTATTTCCCCCCTTGTCTGGATGGATAGGCGGATCAATCATTTTAAGTATTGCCATCTTATCTCTTATGGGTCATCTGCTTATGCAGCTCCATACTCTCAAATACTCCCCGGCGTTCTTCCTCAATCCTTTCCACACTTTCTTTGATTTCCTGCATATAGCTGTATTCATATGTTCCTTTTAAGAATCCCCTTCCTAAAACACCGGCAATTCCATTTTCTACTTCTACAAGATCTTCCGCGTCCTTTACGCTCTTTAGTTCCTCAATCATCTGTTCCATCTGTGTCATGGTGTTCTCCTCTCTTTTCCAGCAATTCCATAATTTTTTTCATCATTGCAAATAGCTTTTTCTTTTCATAGTCCGTATAGTAGTGCATATTTACATTCCTCACAATCTGATTAATGTTATTCCCGATCTTGTTGATTTCATATATCAACTTCTTTCTCTGTAGAAAATCTTCTTGCGTACACACCTCAATTTTCTCACCCCGGTCTGCATCAATCAGCCGTCTCAGGTATTCCGAATTTGTAACGCCAAATTTTTGACTCTGCTCATCAAGATGTCTTTGCTGTTCTTCAGTTATTCGGAAATGCTTTGGAATACTTTTTTCCATCCTGCCTCCCTCCTGCACTTCCCCATTGTATAAAATCTGTTTTTTTGTTTCGATGGAATAAAAGAAAATTTTTTGCAACTTTGTTGCCTAAAAGAAAAAATGTCTTTTGGGAAACTTCACGTCACAATGGCGTGAAGTTTTATATCATCATATTCTCTTTTTTGTCAGAAAAATTCAGGGGTATTAGGGGTGTCCCCTAACAAGATGCATTTGTAGCACAAATGCGTATCTTGCCATGATTGAAAATCATGGGGCTTCCCACAAAGGCACAAATAAAAGAAAATACGCCGCGCCTTCCACAACTTCGCGACACGCTGACGCGAAGTGACATTCCGCAGTTTTACGGAACGCTGACAAGAAATAATCCATCACCGTTTTCCGCACACCAAAAACAGGAAGTCACATTTGACTTCCCATAAAAAAATAAGGAGACGCCGCAAATCCTTCCTTCCGATTTGCGGCGCCTCCTTATTGTCCAAGCTCTACAATTTCAAAATTCTTCATCAGCTCATTGGGATAGTAAATAATATCCACATGTTCCTCATCCTCCACATAATAAAAAGTTCCATGGAGTCTACAGGCATATACGCAAAGTACATGAAAGACTGCGGTATAGCCCATTGAGAGTTCTTTCTTTATTTCCTTTCTTGGTCTTACTTTCATCGCTTTAACCTTCTGTTTGTTCGTTGGTCTGCCATCATCAGCACATTTGATGATATATCTGCATCTAACATCCTATGCTCCATAAAACTGAAGTATTCCTGTCTGCCTGCTCCAAAGATAATGTGATCCCGGAGTGGGATGCCCATCAGCTCACAAACACGTACCATGCGCTCTGTTAAAAGAATATCCGCCTGGGATGGCTCCAGGTTGCCGGATGGGTGGCAATGTACCATAATCATACTTGCCGCATTTGATAATATAGCTGTCTTTAACAGTTCACGCGGATGCGCAATTGTCTGATCTAGTGCACCAGTTGTTGCTATGTGTCCGTTGATTGGAGTTCCGTCTGTCTTTAAATTAATGACACAGAGCATTTCCCGATCCATCTCGCGTAAAAATTCTCCGATTATCTCCAATGCATCCTCCGGTGTCCTGATCTGATGTGCTGAAAGCAGTGGCTGTTCCTTAGTCAATCGAACAGACACCATTTCCAGTTCATAGTCCTGGCTCATGTTCCCCTCCTTCCTTAAACTCTACAAATGCCAATACCTCTTTTCCACTCAATATCATTTCTTTTAGATCCTTCACTGTACACTCCGGCGGCTCCGCCCTTTTGTGCTCCTGTTCATGTTTTTGCAAAATCAGGTCCTCCTCTCTTTTTTAACCGCTTTTTTATCATATAAAAACCCATTTCCTATTTCATTAGCTTACAAGAAAAAATTTTCTCTTTTCCTTTTCCTAAAAGAAAAATCGTTTTACCGCAACAAGAGGATCCATTTTACTATGTCATTTTCTCTCCTACGAGTGTACAACGGCTCTTAAGATTTTATAGCAAACTGTCCTATCGAATACAAGATTGCATATATATTAGACTGGATATAAAAGAAAAAATATGCTCCCGTTCTCCATGCTCCCGAACCTGCTATTTTTCAGAATTCTCTTGAATCCGATGCTGCCGAAAAATTGAATGACTTTTTTCGCGTTTTACGGTGATAATAGAATAACTTTTCGTTTTGCTGCATCAGAATTGAAAGCCTTTAAATAAATTACCATGAAAATAGAATATCTTTTTCTGGACATAAAAAAGCACCCTCTTATTTTCCCATTTTTGGGGAAAATTCGTGGGTGATATTGTATCTGTCTCAATCATTTTTCAATTCCATATACGCAAATAAGCCGTCTGTATACCAGACAGCTACTAAGATATCTATATATTGATCACAAGCTGCGCCTCCAACTGCTCTACGCGCTGCTTCAGAATTTTATGTATTAACTTGGGGCTAAGTTTCCGTATCTCCTTTTTTGTTTTTCCGGCATTAAGAATGGCAAGACTCTGATCTATTGCCCAGGCGACTGTACTTAGTGCATCAGCCTTCACCTGTGCCATTCTCTTTCCATATTGCTTAAATAAATCAGCCGTGTCCTTCCTCTCCGTCTGACTTGCTGTTTTGATTCGCGCCCTTCGCAATATTACCTCTGTATTATATTCCGCAAGTCGCCTGCTTTCCGATTTTTCCCCGTCCTTTCTATATAAAACCTTTTTAGGTGTAACATAGTATTTTCCAGCCTTTATGCCAATAGAGAAAAACATTTTTAACTGCATCAGATATGATCGGAGTACACGAACAGTCACGCCAAACTTCTTTTGATAGCCGTCCTCCTCATCATAGAATTTTCTCACACCAATCTCAAAATGTCCTTTTCCAAGCCTGGTAACTTTCATCAGAAACATTGCCAGCAGCTTTGCACCTGCTTTCAACTGATAAAACTCTTTTTCCCGGAATATATTATGATTCGTATTTATGTAGCCTTCTCTTATGCAGCTTTGCTCCTCATTGTTGATAATTGTTATATCATGATCAATTCTATTTGCTTTAACACATCGGATAAAACCTTTTTCCTGCAGGGATTCTTTTACATTGTAAAATTCCTGGTAACTCATGTTCATATCTTCACAAAGAGCTTTGTAATGGACTCCACATACCTTTCCACTTTCATCCTGGTAACGGGAAAGATATAGCATAAAGTCTATTTCCTTATTTGTCAACTGCTCTGCAATCATCCGATCCACTATGCTATTTTTTAGCTTCTGCAAATATCTTCCCCCCTTCCTGCATCTTATAAATTGCCATATAACATTTTCCAAAATTTCAGTTTAAGTACTTATTGATGGCATCGTTTACGTCCGACAGGCGCACCCACTGGTCAACTTCCTTGTCTCCCTCATAAATTGGTGCATCTTCCTGTTTAGCGCGTTCTGCAACCTCAGCAAGCACTGCAACTGCAAAGTTCATGATGGCTTCCGTCTTGATTTTTTTCTCTGTTGTCACAGGAAGCTCCTGTAATGCTGTCATCCTGTCAGACTCATAGCAGTAATTCTGCATAACTGCGTTTATTGCATCCTGTCTTTTAATTAATTCACTCATTTTTCTACCCTCACCAAAGTCTAATTTAGGCTATGTAAAAACTGCGGAGCCACGTATGGCATTATATTTCCGCATATCTTACAGATTCTAGCTTTATTTATTTTTATACCTTCAATTTCTTTAGCCCCTAATTTGGAGTTAATTAACATTGGACTGATATCCCTTACAATTAACGAATCACTTCCAGCTCCACAACAATTACAATTCATTTTAGATACCTCTCTGTTCAATAAGATTTTCCCTATAATCCCTTGAAAATAACATATCTGTAAGTTTATATAGCTCGAAAACTTTATCGCCACATTCATAATCTTCAAGTTCTTCTGTATCAATATTTTCACAGAATATAAGTAACCTATCCAAAAGATAGTTCAGTTCTACCAGTTCCCCTAAAGTGATAGAAGCAAAAGCATTACAGCAATTTTCAGCATTACAATTCTTTTGCAATTCAGCAAATAATTCGTTATAATCAACAGATTTACTCATTTTCTATACCTCCGCTAAAGTCTAATTTTTCTGACACTCATATGCTGTTGTCATTCCTTTTCTCCCACATCATGAGACTGCACATAGTCCTCCAGCAAGGAGATAATCAGTCTCTCCATCTCCGCACTTGTGGTTCCTTCCGGGAAATACTTTTTTATTCGATTCCCTTTCAGTGTCACACTTTCCTGCTTTACCTTTGGCTGAGGTAATGTTCCCAGAATAACCTGCTCTGACAGCAACCCATTCTTAGCGTATTCTGCCAGTTTCTCTATCTGGCTCTTATCCGGAATCTTATGGTACTTTTCGTAGTACTCCACCAAGGTGCGCTGGTTCTCGCAGCTAAAGAAAGAAATTGTATATGCAACACCTATCTGCAGTTTACCGGCGTCAACCAGATCAAGCAGTTCCTTTTCCAGATAGGTAAGCCGGATATAACGCTGCACAGTTCGCACACTGTCTCCATTCTTTTCTCCCACTTCTTTTATACCATCTGCCGGACTTTCCTCTATCAAATCATTTCTCTTTCCCTGATGTCGCATTGCATCCGCTTTCATGCGGTATGCAAAAGCCTTTTCACTGGGCAGGATTTCCTCCCTCTTAATATTGGCGTCCACCATGATAACCGTAGCTGTATCATCGTCCATATCGCAGATATATACTGGCACCTCGTTAAGCCCCGCCAGCCCGGCGGCATGATTTCGCCGATGTCCTGATATAATCTCATATTCTCCCGGGTGACTCTGATCGGGACGGACCAATAACGGTTCCTGGATTCCATACTGCTTTATACTGTCCACCAGAGCTGCCATGCTCTCGTCATCCACCACGCGGAAAGGATGTCCTTTAAACTGATGCAGCTTATCACACCTCACCTTAACAACCGGATCCGTGCTCTGTTTCTTCTCTTTATCTGCTGGCTTTTCCTCATATCCCTGAAACATTCCGCCAAAGATATCCTCACTTGTGATAGCCCTTGCCATATATGTCTACCTCCCTATGATCTCCTCGCACAGTTTCCAGTAGTCCTGCGCAGTCGTACTGCCAGGCGCATATTGCTGTATACTCATCCGTGCAGATGGAGCTTTCTTACAGTCTTCACACTCCCGGATTCTGGTCCGAAATACCGTTGTATCAAACATTTTCAGTGTCTCTGGAAGAGCTGCACTGATTTCTTTACAAAGCGTGGTTCTCTCTTTATATTTGTTCAGAAGTACCCCTGTTACCTTCAGATTTTGATTTGTATACTTCTTTGTGGCTGAAATCGTGGCATACAGGTCCTCGATTCCACGCATTCCATAACGGTCACAGGTTACTGGTATAATCACTTCGTCCGCAAAGGTAAGCACATTAGAAAGCATACACCCCAGGCTTGGTGGAGTATCTACAATGATAAAATCATATTTATCCCTGATTTCCTCACAGGCATCCCTCATTGTAAACAGCCTTGTGGCATCATCTGCAAATTTCTTCTCAGGGTTTCTTAAAAGCTTATCCGATGCAATAACATCCAGCAGCTCCATATGTTGGATGCATTCCTCCACATTTTCATGATTAAACAACAGATCATACAGTGTCGCCACCCCATCTACCTGCGCCCTGCAAGTATCCGTGCTGTTGCACTGACCATCAGTGTCAATCAGCAATACCTTTTTCCCCATAGCAGCCAAGTCATATGCCACATTGACCGCTGTTGTCGTCTTTCCAATTCCACCCTTCTGGTTTGCTACTGCTATTACTCTGCTCATTATCTTCTCACTCCTTTTTCTTTATCTGCATGGATTCCTTAAACCTCTGGTATATTCCGGAAGCTGTTCTCTCTCCGGTGACTGCTTCTTACTGTATATAAGGTACTCATTCCAGTCTTTACAGCCCGTATCCGGATCAACAATATCTACGTATGTCTGATACCCCAAACCTGCATATTTTTCAAGCAGCCCCGGTCTGTTATGAGCTGCTTCACGATCTTCCTTTTTCCCATACATTGCTTCCATGCCAGCCTTATCATTATCCAGGCAGAAGCCGATGCTTTTAATATGGGAATGCTCCTCAAGAAAACGCTGCAGCGGATTGTCTGCCGTACCGCCCAGCACAAGCTTATTGCTTGCGTAATCATCTGTAAGATCCAGATAAGACATCAAATCGATATTTGCCTCAAATACCTTCAGTTCATCATTCCTTGGATTTACAATATTAATGCCATAATTTTTATCATTGCCGGCAACATCACCACGATATTTCCTGCCATAAACATCCGCAGTCCCGCGCTTCGTGGCATAGCGCACATTTCCTTCCTTATCCTTCCCGAGGAATACCAGATTGTGATGTTCCTTTTCCTCATAAAGAATCTTTAAATCCCGGACAAAATAGTCCACCACTTTCTGTGACAGACCTCTTGTTTTTATCAAATAGGCATAAGCGTGTCTATAATTTCCTTCTGCAGGTGCTGGAAGAATAAAAGGTAATTTTTCTCTTTCCTTTATCTGCATCGCCTGGTGCACCAGCGGCTTTTCTTTCCACTGCGCATCCTCTATAGCAATTCCCTGGAATTCCAAAAGCACCTTTATTGCTTCCGCCACAGAATCAATTCCACAGAACTGCAGGAGGAAATCAATCTGGGATCCTCCACCTTCCCTTTTGCTGTCCTTTCTGGACCATCTGCACCAGGTTCTATCATTGTAAATCCGGATAGAATCATGCTCTTTTAGGGTAAACAGGTTTCCCACCCGCAAAGGCGTATACCCATATGCATCCGCCAACTGCGTCAACGATACCTCTTTTGCCTGTCTCAACTGTTCCTCCGTATATCTCATTTTGTACTCCTTCCCGCAGCCTGCATTATTATTTCCGTCATCTGCAGAATCATATCTATAAGATCTTCACCCGCTGTCCCCGTAATCTGTTCAAATTTTTTCCCGGAATCCGTCCTATCCTGTTCCTCCTGCTTATGTTTCTCGGAATCTGGAAACAGAGCACTCACCGAAAGATCCAATGCTGCTGCAATTTTTATAATAGCCTTTAAACTTGCCTCGCTCTGGGCGGTCTCAATCTTCGAAATGCAACTTACAGAAAGGTTTGACAGTTCCGCCAGCTTTGATATAGACAGCCCTTTCTCTATGCGTTTTTGATAAATCTTATGTCCAATGGATTCCATCAGTTGTTTCATTTGACTGTCATCATAAATGATAGAATCTATCTGCAGTTTTTCTGTCTTCATCGTCCCATCCTTTTGATATGACGGAAAGAAAGGTCTTCGTCCTTTTCCCCTTCTTCCTGATCCGGCATCTCTTTCTGCTTTTCTTCCTCCTGCTTCTCCTCCTTTTCCTTCTGCTCATACTGCTCCAGCATAGTAAATATCCGGTCAATCACCCGCTTCTGTCTACGCGCCAGTGTAAAAATCTTTGCAACATGGTTCTGGATTATCTCCCACTCTGCATCCCCAAGCGGCCAGTTTCTCTCAATCTCTTCCTCAAGCTGCTGACATGCATTCTGTAGCCATCTCTCCTTATTATCAGACCATTCCTCCTCCATCACTGCGCCTCCTCTTCCAGATTTAAGCCCGCAGTTTTGCAGAACATTTTAAAATCCTCTGTCAATTTCTGCACGTAATCCTCACATTTCACCACCGGAATGTAGAATATATGTCTTCCTGACCTCTGCATATCCAGATAACCCTTTACCTGCAATCGTCTGATAAAGGTACATACTGTCTGCGGCTTCCATTCAATCCCCTTTGCATTAAGAATTTCCCTTATCTGTCTGCTTTCTGCTTTACCACACCTCCAGATTTCTGCCATAACCGTCTGCTCACATCTACTTAAATCCTGTAATCTGTTTTCGTTCATTTTCTCTTTCTCCTTATTTTAATGAAAATTTTACACTGGGATACTTCCTCTGCAGTTCTTCCAGTATCCGCTTTATCTGTATCACCGATTATTTACCTCCCGCGCCTACGGTGTGTATTCAAAAGTGAATCATTCGCGGCAGATATGTTTTCCATTGTAGGGACATTATCCTTGTTAAGAAAGGGCGGTGTAAAATCTGCAAAAGCAACCCGATCCTTTACCAGGTAGTTTTTTGTATCATCAGGGTATTGGCTCACATATCTCAACGCTTCTTCTCTTGTATGTGTTTCTTCGGGATACATTTCTTTCAAAAAAGCCATACGGTGTGCCGCAAGTTCATCTAATGTGACTTTGCGGAAATAAGAGTATTCATCTATCTGAATATTTGCGGTAATTTTATTTAAGTCACGGATAAAATTACTGTTAGTCATAAGTCCTTCGTAACCATTTGGTCCCTCCGCAATAGCATATGGTTGAAGTAATGTCTTATCTCTTTTAACATGAAGAATATCCGCATCAGCCTCTTGGAGAGAGGGGCAATATACTCCTAAAACCAATCTGGTTGCAGGTTCATCTGTCCGCGGGTCAATTACTTCCTGTTTCAGATAGTCCATGCCCTTATACTCATTAAATTTTGCTATGGCTTCCTCAACTGTATCAAATTCTTCTACTTTGCTTTCGGGCGGAATTCCCCTTCCGCCGCTTATCCAACCTGCCAAATCTTTAATCACATAGTAAGATGGTTTAATATTTTCAACCCTATCGCTTATATACTGTAAACATTCGTCATAGTTTACGCCTTGATAGACAATTTTATTTTCTCCAAAATGCTCACTGTCTGAACACACTAAAAAACCTTGCCCGTTTTCCATAGGCTGTATCTTGAAATCCCTTCCATCGTAAAGGTTTCTCGTAAGCGTCGATCTGTTATTGTAACAGTCAATCGTAGCGTCAGACAGGGCATTTTCTATTCTGTCCCATTGTCTTTCAATAATAGGGTGTAGATTTCCGTTATCAATACTTTCAAGCGTCATGCTGACGCCGTCTTCGGGGTCATAGATACGATATAAGCCCTCTAATTCGCAATCATCAGCCGCAACGGTAAAATGCAAATAGCCGTGCCCGTCATATTCTAAATTAGAAATATCAACAAGCGGTTCTTCATCAGCGGCAAAGGGAATCTTCCTACCACGCTGCTCTCTTTCAATTTCAGCATAGCGGGCGGCAATAGACGCTTCGCTTATCGGTATGTGCCTGTCTCCTTCTGCTCTATCCATTACAGACGGGTCATTTTCCTTGTACCACGGTTTAGCAACGAGAATATCCATTTCATCATACCATTCTGTCATACGGTCATTTTTGGGAATATTATTAGCGACTTCATACTCATAAATTGCACGCAAATGTCGGAAGTATTCGTATACATCAACCCCTGCTCGTTCCACATCATTAACAAATTTTCTTACAGCGCCCCAGCCACCAAAGTCGAAAGAAATTTCCATCCCGGTTCGATGGTCTGCTAATATTGGTTTTTTTTCATTAGCCATTATCTTTTCATCAAATATCTGTCTTTCATCACGCATGATTGATATTATAGCGTCCGCAAGGTCTGTCGGTGTACGGTCATATCGGATACGGTCATGCTCCCAAGTACCCCTTGTGTGATTGATGGCGTTAAGCAGTTTTATTCCTCTCGCTGGTGGCTGCCAGTCGTTTAAATTCTGTGTATAGTCATCAAGCAGAAAATCATTGCTTCGTATACCGCCATCAATGTCTTCTTTTTTGTCGCTTCCGCATGGGACAAATATTCTGTGTGCCTGGTCAATCTCCGGTAAATAACGGTCCAGCCACTCATTTTTTTCCTGCAGGGCATACCTGCTGTCAGTCAGGTATGCAGACAGGATATGTACTTCAACTTCCGGGTGGTTTGTAATAATTTCCTTTACTGCCGCAATGACATTTTCATGCGGTGCAAGATTTAGAAAATAACCTTTTTCATACAGCAGCTCCAGCGTATCAACCGTTTTGAACTCTGCCAATGTTCCATCCATATCCACAAACAAACGTTTTCTTCCGACATTTTCCTCCGGCATCGCCTTATCATATTCCGCCGGCTTCCAGCTTGTTGGCATCTTGTTGTCCAGTTTCATCGAATCATGAGACAAATTACTTCTTGCCAGAATCTTTCCTGTATCTGCGTCCATAATGTCGCCGTACAAATTCATTGTAAAAACCATACTTTCCCCGGTTTTATCTGTTATTTTCACCCCATAATCATCCACCAGGCTTTTCCGTATGCTTCCCGGCATAAATTGTGTGTCAATGTATGCCATGATACTTCTCTGCGTATTTGTCATTGTTCTCCTTTCCGGCGGCTACCGCAGCAGCCGCCTTCTGCAATCCGGTCTATGGCTCAAATAATGTGATATATTATAAATTCCCGCCAAAGCTCAGATACTGCATGAATTTGTCAATACGTTTCTTTCCAGCCTATAGGCTATGGTGTCTCAACCATCTATCAGCTCTTTTCTCTTTTAATTGCTCTAATGGATATATCAATCCTGAGCTCCAAGCATAGCATGCAGTTTGTGATTATACGTTGCATACTCCGGGTATCTTATCTGTACCGCTTGCCAAAAATATGGTGCATAAGAACAGCAGAACAATTCCTCTACTGTATACTGCCTGCACTCTTTCAACTGCGCCTCTGCCCCCCTGCAGTCATCAACGGTTGGCGTAGCATTGCAATACAGATTAAATGCCATCCTGACTACCTTCACACTGCCACTGGTCTGCCATCCCTCATGCAGACATTTCGTTTTGACACATCCTGTCTTAAAATCATAAATGCGATTGATATTCCTTCTGGTATCATCATTAATTCCAAGACAGTAGCAAAGCGCCTTATGGTACACATCCGGTTCCCTTACTTCTTTTAATTTCTCATAATAAAAATTCCTGTGTGTCTCACTGATAAAAATAATTTTCTGTGCATTTTCTTCTACCCCTGTAATACTCATACCTTTTCCTCCTTATGATGAGTCGCCACCGGCTCATAGCCAAGTCCCTTTACCAAAGTCTGATATGCCCATACTCCAACTTCTCTCTGATCTTCCTCTGATAGGGTTTTGATATTCACTGGATTTCCCGCTTTATCCTTTATGAAAAAATTGAATGTGGGTTGCTTTTTTGCCATGTGGCACCTCCTCTCCTGCTATGCTATGAAATGCGGATTGTCCTATATTAATGTATAAGTTGCATATTACACTTTTTCCTGCATTTCTTCCGTCTTACAGTCATGTCCTTCCACCCACTCCCACAATATTTGCAATATTAGGGAATTTCTTGTTAAACCCCGATTTTCAGCCTTTTCCTTTAGTTTTTTTTGTAAATCATCCGGTGCCCTTACTGTCATAATGTTCATTTTTTCTCCTCCGTTATGGTGATATCACTTTGTTACAAATTATAATGTAGTTTCATAGTGATGTCAATATGCTACTATCTAATAGTTTCATTATGTAGTAAAATGACTTCATATAAATTTCAAGGAGTGTTGTATATGGCAACCAACAAAATTCCAACCATGCTTCGATTACCCGAAACCCTTCATGCCCAGATAAAAAAACTTTCCAATATAGAGCACCGCTCTATGAATATGGAAATTGAATATATTCTTTCCAGCTATGTTACTGAATACGAAAGAAAAAACGGAATTATTCCTGCTGACCCTGATGAGTTTTTATAATAAAAAGCAACATATATGCGTTAAGACTTACTCCTCTCTCATATGCCTCTGTTTGCAATTGTTCTTTTAACGCAACTGGCATACGGATAGTTACTTGTACCTTCTTATTCTTATCCTTATTCTTATACATCTTCTCCTCTTTTCCAGCTTTATTTCATTGCGGTCGCATACTTACCAATTTCCTCACTTGATTCCATCCCTCTGATATAGGAAAGTGCCATTAATACCACAATTTCACGCCGATTTTCTGGGATTGCATCCAAAAGATCAATTAACTTATTTGCTTTGCTGATTTCTTCTCCCGTATAACCTGTCACTTTATTTCTCATGTAATTTTCTCCTTTCTGTTTTTGTTGATTCTATAATGATGATATATTATCGAATAATGTTTGTCAACACATTTTATTGATTTTATAATATTTTATTGATTTTATAATATATTTGTGTTACCATCTAAACTAGGAGGTGAAATAATTTGAATACAAGAATCAAAAAATTACGAAAAGAATTGGATTTAACCCAAACTGAATTTGCCAAAGCAATTGGATTAGTTCAAAATACTATTACTTCTTATGAGAAGGGTCGATTAACTCCATCAGATCAAACAATTCTATCTATCTGTCGCGAATTTAATGTTAATGAGATCTGGTTACGCACTGGAGAAGGAGAAATGTTTAACCCATCTGCGGAAAGTACTCTGGATACTTTAGCTCAGGAAAGAAACCTTTCGATTAATGACCGTATCCTGGTGGAAAAATTTTTGAATTTAACCCAGAACAAGCGGGATGCTATCACTTCCTACATTATGGAATGTGCAGCAGAAATGAATGCAGCCGGAATCACACCAGATTATCCAGCTACACCAGAAGAATTTGAAAAGCTCTACCCACCAATAAATCCCACTGATAAGAAACAAATTAGTTGACTTCCAGCCAACGTACAAAATAGAATCCTCAGAGATTAAGCCTCTGGGGATTTTTCCACGCTTGATTTCATCCCTCTGATATAGGAAAGTATCATTAATACCGCAATTCCACACCGATTTTCTGAGATTGCATCTAGAAAATCTATTAACTTATTTGCTTGCTGATTTGTAACATATAATTTATCTTGGAGGTGACTAAAATGAATTTACGAATAAAAAAACTACGAAAAGTACTCGATTTGACTCAACAGGCATTCGCTGATGCAATCGGTTTAAAACAAAATTCTATTGCTCTTATCGAAAGTGGGAAAAGAAATATCTCCAATCAAGCCCTTCTATCTATCTGTCGCGAATTTAATGTTAATGAGACATGGTTACGCACTGGAGAAGGAGAAATGTTTAACCCATCTACGGAAAGTACTCTGGATACTTTAGCTCAGGAAAGAAACCTCTCGATTAATGACCGTATCCTGGTGGAAAAATTTTTGAACTTAACCCAGACCAAACGGGATGCCATCACTTCCTACATTATGGAATGTGCAGCAGAAATGAATGCAGCCGGAA
>JBJEJC010000060.1:0-15462 GCA_051877675.1 Roseburia sp.
CAGTGCGATCCTCGCGGAGCGTTTTTTATTTCATAGGAAAGGCATTCCCTTTCACTTGCTAATATAACAAGGTCTTTCCTGTGAAATAAAAAAATACAACCAGCTTTTGTCCACTGCAAAAGCCGGTTGTATCTTTTATCTTATCTGTAAAAACACGAACAAAAACTTATTCTATGCAATTTTTCTTTTCTTTCCCATTTCCGAAGCAAGTACTGCTGCTCCAAACAGCAGAACCAATACTGCAGATGCAATCGGTGTGTGGTCCCCGGTGTCCGGTGACTGTCCCGCTGTCACCTGCGCGCCGGTATTCTGCTCTACAGAAGGCTTCTGGGTATCCTGCTCCTTGGAAGTTTCCTCTGTATCCTCCTTGGAAGTTTCTTCTGTATCCTCGGGCTCTTCTGTATCCTCAGATGCCGGCTTCATGGAGGCAGTACTTAATACAATGACATAGTCCGAAGCATGCGTAAATGTAAATGTCGAAATGCCATCCGAATCAACCGTAACATCCTGTACATACTCCAGTTCTCCGGCTGTTTCATTATAATAGAACAGATTTGCACATTTACCAGTCAGTTTCGTGCCGATATTCACAAGCAGCTTTGCTTTGAATCCGAACGCTCCGTCATGTGCGAGTGAAAGCTGGATTGTTTTTTTGCTGCCCGCAAGAGCATTTACCTTACCGGACGGGATTGTTGTACCGCCGACAAGCACTGCCAGATCAACAGGTCCCTCAATGCTTCCTGTCACGTCCTTGCCGTTTATCATCCATTTCACTTCGCCCACTTCAATGATAAGTGTGATATCCCTATCTGCAATTGCCTCAAACACTTCCTCCGGCACTGCGGTAACCGTTGACAGAATCACTGTGATTTCTGTTCCGTCTTCCACCTTTCCAATGGTATCAACGACCTCTGAGAAATCAGAATCAACCGGAATAACCAAACGATAATCTTCCTCTTCTTCTGCTTTCTCTGCAAGTACCACCGTTCCGCCATCTGCTGCCGCCGGGATTGCAATACCTACGGTCTGATCCGCCGCCACGGTATATTCCGCTCCGTCATACAGGTTGATGTATACACTGCCTGCTGCCCCGTTCACCGGAATCTGTAAGGTCTGTTCCGTCGCAGCAATGTTCATTCCGATATAAAGAGTCGTTCCGTTGTAGCTTCTGGAAATCACATCATATCCGGCTTCATCAGACACCATCACGGACTGTCTGTCACCCTTTGCAAAAACATCGGTATAGCTGTTTCGGATTGCAAGCATGGTCTTATAGTGGTTGTAGATACTGCCTGCATCCGCCTGCTCCGCTGCCTGTTTCTCCCAGTCAAAGTCATAACGGTTCGTCTGATACGGATAATTGTTCTGTCCGTACTGACCAAGCTCTTCGCCGTAATAAATAACCGGCTGTCCCTTTGCAGTGATTGTCAGAGTCGCCGCAACCTTAAGCAGATCTTCTGCCACATCCGCAGATAATCCTCTTTCATTCTGCAAGGTATATGCAAGACCGTCTTCATCATGGCTGTTGATAAAGGAACTCATGGTTGCGGTATTGTTAATCGCCCCGTTTCTCTTTTCCAGAGAAGTTTCCACCGTTGCAATGTTTCCGGTCAGGAAATCTGCAGCCCAGCCATTGAAATCAAAGTCTAATAACGCATCCATTCTGCCGGTGCCAAGCTCTCCCGCTGTATTAGCATATCCGGCACCGGAATACTCACCCGTCATCTTAAAGTCCGGGTTCACTTCGGCTAAGGAGTTCTTAAATGCTGCCCATGTGGTTGCATCCACATGCTTCACCGTATCTACACGGTAGTAATCAATATCATACTGCTCCATCCAGTCTGTCTGCCACTGAACCAACTGGTCTCTGACTGTTGCATCCTCCGTCACGAAGTCCGGAAGTCCGGCAAGAGAAGCATATACGTCACTTCCGTTCACCGTGTTGCTGCTGTCGCGGATCATCTTTACATAGCTTCCATCCGCGTTCTGAATGTATGTATTAAAATAATCTTCTGTACCATATCCAGCATGATTGATTACCACGTCAACCATGATTTTCATGCCTCTCGCATGTGCGGCAGTAATCAGTGCGGAAAATTCCTCCGGTGTTCCAAGATGGCTGTTCAGCGTCGTGAAGTCGCTTGCCCAATAGCCATGATAACCGGTGGATTCAATGGTCTCTCCATCCTTTTGTGTCGTCGTATCCGAGTTTTCCACAATCGGAGTAATCCAGATTGTATTGACTCCCAGATCGCTCAGATAATCTAATTTCTGATTTAATCCTGCAAAGTCTCCGCCATGGTAGCTTAGGCTTCCATTCTTATCCACTCCGTCATTGTTGGCGGTATTTCCGTCAAAGAATCGGTCGGTAACTGCAAAGTAAATAATTGCCTCATCCCAGTCAAAATCACCGTCACTCTTTACACGCTCTGTCACAGTTACAGAAGCCGTATCGGTATAAACGTTACCGTAGATATCCTTTAATGTAACCGGAATTTTCTTCTCTCCGGCAGTTGTGGTATCCAGACACGCAATTGCTGCCTTTCTCAGTTCGGTCTCCACATTTATTGTGCCAAGTCCCAGTGCAGACAAATCTGCCTGAATCTCTGCGATTTCTTTCGTTGTAATTGCGGAAGCTTCTTCTCCTGTAAAGCTTACGGACAAGACATTGTTGTCGTTATAATCCATAGAAGCGTTCAAAACAGAAGCCGCAATTTCAACCGCATATTTCTTATAGGTAAGAACAGACTCCGTTCCATCCTCTGTTGTTCTGGCGTTAAATGCATCTAACACCGACTCGCCGTCCACCACATAATGATAGGTATAATCTCCCGTGGTCAGCCCCTGGTAATCGTAATAATAACGCTCATTTGCTGCGTCATACGCCATCGCATATTCTGTGCCATTGACAACGATACCTACTTTGCCTTCCAGTGTAGCCAAAGCCGCATTCTTAAACAGCGTATCATCACGATAGTAAAAATGAATCCGGTCGTTTGCACCGTCCATTTCATAGCCTGTATTGTACGGAAGAACCTCTGTGATGCCTTCTCCCTGAACAAATTTTGCTTTTACAACGGTCTGGTCTGCCGGAACATTGATGTAATGGTCTCCGCCGTCCTTATCTGCCCAGGCGTCATCCTCCGTGGTCTGTCTCATACAGAAGGATAACAGAAGATCCACATCATAATCTGCTACCGGAACCGTAATATAGCGTTTTCCGTTTATAACCTCCGTATAAATCTCTGTCTCACTTGTGATTCCCGTATTCCAGGAATAGATATTCCAGCCATCATAATCTCCGGCAGGTCTGTCATATTCCACAATGACGTAGCGCTCTCTCGGAGGTGTCAGCTCCGGCAATTCTGTGTACACCGTAGTCTTTCCACTCACCAGATAAATCGTTGCATTTTCCGCCTGTGCCGAATTGCTGTAGGATTTTGTACTATCCTGCCAGTTCCACACATCCTTGCCCTTACTCTTCGGTATGATCTGGATATTATTGTAATAAGGCAGTTCCACCTGTGCTTTTAACCAGGTGTTCCCGTCCGCCAGTTCTTCTGTTCCCAGGAATGAATATTCAATTCCGTCTGCGCCGCCATTCTGCCAGATCCACAGAGAAGAAGCATCGGCTGACATATGCTCTGCCGTCCAGTCATAATAGTAAATCGTATATTTATATAATTTGTCTACCACAGTGACATAGACCGTGGAGGTATTCGTTCCGTCACTTGCCGTCAGTTCCAGAGCTGTTCCGGTATATCCGCTGTCTACCGTAATCTTACCGTCTGCAAGTGTGACATAGTCAGCCGCATCTGCAGTGGCAAGTGTACAGGTTACCGCCGCATCTGTGGATGTACCGTCGGAAGCGTATAATTTCAATGTCGCAGGAAGGGCTGCTGCCACACCCTTTTCCACTTCGACTTTACCATCCGAAAGTCCCGCTACAAAAACCTGACTGTTTCCACCTGCAAGTTCGTTCTTATTCATCGGGTCGGTCTTCCAGTCCGAACCGTCCACAATGAATTTGTACTGATAACTGCCCGGAGCCAAGGGTACCGTAACGCTCCAGACATCATCCTCACCCTTTTCCAGAGCAATCGCATTGTCATCCGTTGCCCAGCTTGTCATTGTTCCCGTTACAACCACGCTTGTTGCAGTTGCCGATTCATAACGAAATGTAACATTTCTCCCGTCTACCTGCGGGCTCACAACCGTGCTGTTTGCATTCGGGTCGATTGGTGCATTGCTGCTGGATGCAACCCATCCGTCCGGCGCCGTGTCAGAAATCGTGGGGTCAGCCTGATGACTGGTAAATACAACCCATTTTTCCGTCACTTCTGCTGTCGGTGTAAATTGGATATTCCCTGTCTGCTGACCGTTGTTATTGTCAAAAATCAGATTAAGCTGATTTGTTTTCATGGTAATTTTGAAGCTGTACCAGCCGGCATTTTTTTCATCCGCTTCCACCTCTGCGCCAGGCCAGCTTCCGGCATAGGCATATCCGCTGATTGCTGTCCAGGACTGCCCTTCCGTCAAATATGCATATACCTTATCCCAGTCACCGGTATTCTGGAAATGCATGGTAATGGTTGCATTCTCAAATGCGGGAGTATCCGGTTCGTCATCACCGGAATCCGGGTTTGTCCAGCTCTCCGGTGCCTCATAGACCGTTGTAGTGCCGGTACTCTTGGTTCCACTGCACCATACCTCAAGGCTGGTCTTTCCTGTAAGGGAAATATTGATATTCTCTGTCTGGTTCGCATCCCCCCAGCTTCCGGCGTTAAAAATCAAATTGATTTGTGTATCATTCTTCTTGGTGATTGTTGCCGTATACCAGTTGGTCTTGGATGTATCCGGGTCTGCATTTACGGCAGCTCCGAGACCATTATTGCCCGTTTTATATTCTTCATAACCCGCAATTGCAGTCCAGCTTCCGCCCTCACTCGCCTGCAGATAGACGTTATCCCAGTTGCCGGTATTCCGATAATGTACGGTGACCGTGCAATTCTCTACGCCTTCCAGCTCCGGAATCGGTGTTGTTCCTGCCGCATCGGTATACCATGCCCAGGTTCCATCTGTCTGGATATAATACAAATCCTGCGGTGCAGCTCCGGTATACTGCGCCATTTTTGCATCATATGCACTGGATATCAGATTATGCTGATTTTCCGCATTCAGTTCCATATCCAGAAACTGGAATCCTGTAAAATCTCCTTTCAAAGTAGACGAATAAAAATCATTCTCCTCAGGTGTAAGCACATAACCATAATCATTTGCTCCCCAGCCTGAAATCTGCTGTGCATCTCCCTGGTGTCCGGTTACCTCGGTACTGCTTCCACCCCAGTACTGTATCGCCGGTGTTGTCCAGCCCCAGTCTGACGGAATCTTCACATGTACCGTGACATTTACCGGTTCTGCTGCCTTAACGGTCAAAAGTGCCCCCGGCAGTGCCTGTCCCATCGTCAAAACCATGGCAAGCGCCAGCACCATACTTAAAATGCGCCTTACTATGCCATGTTTTCTCTGAAAGCCATCTGTCAACTTTCTCATTTTTTCCTCTCCCTTTCTAAACATTTCTTTTTCGAAAATTTTCGCAACTAAATTATATTCCAAATTTTGTTATTGTTCAATTAGTAAAAAAAGCTTAAAAAGAGAGTTCGTTTTTGTGCACTTTGTCTTTTTCCTGCTACTGTGCCCTCCGGGTCACCGCATACATCCCCAGAAATCCTGCCACCGCCAGCAAGCTGCCCGCCACCGGATGATAAACTTTTCCCACAGGCGCAAGACTTACCATGGATGCCGCCACAAAACCGATAATAATCAGGTACACTGCCTGTGGTGCACGCCGCAGAAGCCGTTCCAATAATCCTGTCGTAAGGAAGGTTCCCAGAAGCCCTCCCAGGATAAGCGGCACCAGTTCCCAAATTCTAAACCGGTAAATCTGCTCCAGCACAGGTTCGTAAAGTCCCAGAATATAAAGCATATGTGTGGCACTGATACCGGGCAGAATCAACGCCACCGCAACGAGGAAACCACCGGCTGCCTGAAGCAGCACTCCTGTAATTCCCTCTCCTTCCCCAAAAAGCCCCTGGGGAAGTCCCGCCAGAAGCAGCACCGCGAACGCGCCGCCCACAAGGCAGAGAATATGTTTCAGCTTAAGCCTCCGTACACCTGACTTCTGTACCAGAAGCGGGATTCCCCCCGCCACAATTCCGCAGAAGAAAAAACGGGTCAGTTCCCCCGTAATCTCCCCCTGCAGCAGCGCCGTAATAAACCGGGCAAACAACAAAAAACCCACGCCTGCTCCCAGCAGGAATTTTAACAGAAAAAAAAGCTGTTTTCCCGGTTCCCTGCGCAGCCCGTTGACCGCATGGAGCAGCTCCTCATAGATTCCCACCACCACCGCCATAGTGCCGCCGGAAACTCCGGGTACTGTCATGGTGGAGCCTACCCAGAAGCCTTTTAAAATAATTTTTAACTGTTCCACACTTCCTCCTTATGCATTCTTCATGGTCACGGTAGTCACAATATCCGCTGCATGTTCACAGGTGTCCATGCAGTTTTCAATGGTTTCGTAAATATTGCGCCAGATTAGTATGGTCCGCACATCACTCTCCTCATGCAGACGATGCATGGTTTCCACATAAAGAGCATCCCCCTGCTCCTCCAGCTCGTTCACCCGGATAATACGATTTTCCAGAATACCGGAATGCCGGAAGTTCTTAAGTTCTCCCAGCACCTCCCCCAGCGCTCCGATGCAGGCGATAAGCAGATCAGTCATGGGCAGTGCATCCGTGCGGATAAAGTCCACATTGCACATATAAATCTGTAGCAGCACTTCTTCTACGGCATCCGTAATATCATCCAGATAACAGCTCAGCGCCACCAGATCCTCCCGCTCAATGGGGGTGATGAATGCCCGGCTTAGCGCAGCCATCATCTTGTGCTTTTTGGCATCCCCCTTCTGCTCCAGCTCATGCATGGCATCCAGCCGCTCCCTCATGGTATTTTTATCATAGGACGCTACCGTTTCCCGTAGCAGCAGAGCCGCCTGATAAGAAATATCTACGCAGGCGCTCAGATTTTTATAATAAAATTCCTCTTTTTTCTTTTTCATGTTTCCCTCCGTTTCAAAGCATCACTTATTCCTTAACCTGCCAGACTAAGCATCAGCTTCGCCATTCCGTAGCCGATGAGCCCACAGCCGGGAAAGGTCAACACCCAGGTTAAAACCATATCCCCCACCACCTTATAGTTGATGGCTGACAAACGCTTCACCGCGCCTACGCCCATAATTGCCGTTGTTTTCATATGAGTGGTGCTGACCGGGATTCCCAGAAGCGTAGATAAAAGCAGGCACAGTGCCGCCGCCACGTCTGCGGAAAAGCCCTGGTATTTTTCCAGCTTCACCATATCCATCCCCACGGATTTGATAATTTTCTTTCCGCCCACCGAAGTCCCTAGCCCCATGACAATTGAGCATAAGAGCATCATCCAGACCGGAATCGCTACCCCTGCCGTATCATCCATGCCATTCACCAGAAAGAGCCCCAGAAGCAGTACTCCCATGAATTTCTGCCCATCCTGTGCCCCATGCATGAACGCCATGGCGGCACCTCCCACAACCTGTCCTTTTGTAAAAAATGCATTGGTCCGTCTCCGGTCCAGATTCCCGCACAGCATGGTGATAAGCCTGCATACCAGAAATCCCGCCGCAAACCCCAGCACCGTGGAAAGCACCAGACCATACAGCACCTTCACCCACTCTGCCGGGTTAATGCCGGCAATTCCTCCCTGCAGAGCAATTGCCGCCCCCGACAGTCCTGCAATCAGCGCATGGCTTTCACTGGTAGGGATTCCGAAATACCACGCCCCAACCGACCAGATTACAATTGCCGCCATGGCAGCACAAAGTGCAATCATTGCCGCACGGTGATCTCCGCCGAAATTCACCATATTTTTGATTGTCATAGCTACACTGGCATGAAACAGAGACATCACCAGCACACCAAGAAAATTAAAGACCGCCGCCATGACAATTGCAGCCTCCACATCCATGCAGCGGGTGGATACACAGGTGGCAATGGCATTGGGAGCATCCGTCCAGCCATTGACAAAAATAACTCCAAGTGTCAGCAGAACAGAGACGAGCAATACCGGATGTGCACCTATCTGTTCCATAAAATAAAAAAATGATATGTAATCCAAAAGCCAAAATAACCTCCTTTTCCATAGTACGGTCTTATTCTAGCTTTTTGGATTCCATATCATTGTAAAATTCTGTCGATAAAATTATTCCCCGATAATCCGGTATAATTTTGCTCCGTGGGCTGCCACATCAGACGAAAGTCTTCCCTCCGTCACCTGCTCTGTCTCTCCGGACCAGAGTTCTAACGCGGTTTCTCCGCGGCTGCTCCCCAGGAACTGCTCCACTTCTTTCAGAGAGACAGACAAATTCTGCTCTGTTTTCCGGAAATTAAAGAAGGCAATGTATTTTTCTCCATTCCGGCTGTTGTAGCAGCTCCAGACGGCATGCTCCTCATCCCGCTCTACCTGCCTGCCCACATAGTCGTTGGATAAGAGCTTTAGCACCTCCTGTCTGGTGAGCAGTGACAGCGTCCAGTCGTCCATTTTCGTCAGTTCAGCCCCAATCATAAGCGGAGAACCGAACACACACCACAACGTCATCATGGTAATCTGTTCTTCCTTGGTAAAATTTGTCTCCCACTCATGTCCGAAGCCCTTGCCGAGTCTTCCCAACGGCAGCATATCACAATCCGGATAGCTGCCCGGTGCCACATGGTTCTGCCACAGCTCGCAGCGCCCAAACATATCAAGGAGAAGCTCCCAGCGATCCCAGAAATCATCGGTGATACGCCACATATTGGCATTTTTCTCATAATGCCATGCCTTGTCAATCAGCGCCGGTCCCGGTGACAGGCTTAAGACAATCTCCCGTCCGCATTTTTCGATGGCACGGTGCAGCATTTCAATCTCATGGGCTGCCGAATAGGGATTCTCCACATACATATTTGTATTACAGATATCATCACATTTGATGAAATCCACACCCCAGTCCGCGTACAACCGGATAATGGAATCGTAATATTCCTGCGCTCCAAAAACCGCTGCCCGAACCCCGTACATATCCGGGTTCCACCGGCAGATGGAGGATGGGTCAGCCACGTCCGCAGCATTGGCATCACAGCCGAAAATCGGCAGATGCCGTTCCGCCGCTGTCCGGGGGATGCCACGCATGATATGGATGCCGAACTTTAAGCCGAGGCTGTGTATGTAATCCGCCAGAGGGCGAAATCCTGCTCCGCCCCGGGAAGACGGAAATTTATCCGGGCATGGAAGCAGTCTGCCGTATGCATCCATTTCCACCCTGCCAAAGGGGATGTACTGATACTGCTCCCGTCTGCTTCCGGTATCGTATGCGTACCACTGAATATCCACGACAATATATTCCCAGCCATACTCCTTCATATGGGCCGCCATATAATCTGCATTTGCCTTCACCTGCGCCTCATTTACCGAAGTATCATAATAATCATAACTGTTCCACCCCATAGGCGCTTTTGTCATCATTGTTTTCATAAAAACCTCCCCAAAAAATCAGATTCGGTTCCTACAGGATTCGCGTACAATCAGCTCCGGTTCAATCAGAATCTGATTGGCGGAATCCGCCACGTCCCCTTCGCGGATAATCTTCAGTAAAAGCTCTGCCGCCATCCTGCCAAGTTCTTCCTGTGGATGCGCCACAGTGGTCAGCGGCACCTTGCAGGTCGCCGCCAGATAGGAATTATCATACCCGGTTACCGACACATCCTCCGGCACACAAAGCCCCCCGTCGTTCAGTGCCCGGATCACCTCCAGCGCAATCTGGTCGTTGTAGGCAACCACGGCATCAAAGGGAAGCTTCTGCCGTTCTTCCGCCATCTGACGCATTTTTTCATAGGGATGTGTCTTCCTGTCTTCCGTATAAAACCATACCACCTTATCCGGGTCATAGCTGATTCCTGCTTCCTGCAGTGCCTGCACATATCCTTTATGACGTTGCTGTCCCTGGGCGTCATCTGATTTGAATACACCTACAATATTCCGGTGTCCCAGATCGGTCAGATGTTTTGTTACCAGATAACCTCCCCGGCAGTCATCCATGAGGATATGCGGCTTTTCCCTCATCTGGGCATAACTCGCCTGAATAAATACATAGGGAATCCCATAATTGTCCAATGTCTGATACAGATGCATATGCTTACAGAAAATCTGGCTTTTGCTGGGTTCAATAATCAGACCGTCAATGTCCTTCTGCAAAAGCTCCTCCAGGCATTTCGCCTCCAGCGTTCTGGAGTTTCTGGTATTCTTTAAAAGAATGCTATATCCGTTTTCCTGCAGCACCTGATCAATTCCCTGAATGACCCTGGGAAATATATAATCCGACAGATAGGTGGTAACCACAGCTATGTTGTGGGACTGTCCCGTATGGCGCATCATCTCGGAGCAGAAGGTTCCCCTGCCATGTTCCGCGTAAATATACCCTTCCTTCTGTAAAATCTGTAGTGCCTTGCGCACTGTCTGGCGGCTTACCTGGTATAATGCGGACAACTCATTCTCTGACGGAAGCTTCTCTCCGGCTTTGATTTCCCCCGACAGAATCTGTCCCCGCAGTTCCTCCATCAGATCAAAATACTTTGGCTTTTTTTCCATGAATCCGATCCGGTTCCCCCTTTGTACATAGTGAATATATTGTAGCATATTTTCCTGCTATTGCAACCTGTTTTCTTTTCAGAATTCTTCTTTTGGGGTTAATTTTCTGATTTTTCATCCGATATAATAGATAAGAAAGAAAGTTTTGAAAATTTATACGAAGGGAGATGCGTTATCGCAAAATTCGCAGAGAATATTTCATTATTTACCCCTGTTACACCGGTAAACCGTGTAGAACGGCTTACCCCACAAAACCGGAACTCCAGAAGGTCCAATCAGAACCAGTGCTCCTTTTACACTCTGCTCTGCCGCCGGATGGAAGATTCCGAACCGGAAAATGGAGATCAGTTTGATGCATTTGCGTAAGAAAGCGTACCACACAGAAAGGTGAATGGCTGTAAGCTCATTGCTTTGGTCATTCACCTTTTCCGTTCCTTCCCTATTCTATTCCGCAGGCCTGCTTCGCCAGACGGTCCGCTTCTTCGTTCCCCTCTATGCCCGAATGTCCCTTCACCTTGACAAACCGAAGGGAAATCTGTTCCTTCACCGAATTCACATAGTCATAGTAGGCGATGGTTCCCTTCTTATTCCGCTTCCAGCCGCCGGATGCCCACATCTCAATCCCCATATAATCATAGTAGATAACGAGCTCTGTAAGTCCCAGCTCCAACGCTTTTTCGATTGCTGCCATACTGCCCAGAATCTCACCTGCCACATTACGCATGGACACCATCTCCGGATCGTCACCGCTGCCCTGCAGCACCTCCCGCACACCGTCATGCACCAGAAATCCCCCATAACCGTAACGTTTCTGTGCCACATTATAGGAGCCATCCACAAAGGCATAAACCGCCGGAAGCTGACCGAAAGCCTCCGCAGACAGGCTTCCGTCGCGGATAAATGCATCCGCTTCCGCCACCGTGGCAAAGCTTTTATAGACAGCCCCCGGATATCCGTCCACCATTGCCTTACATTCGTTCCAACTGTAATAGATGCCCGGCGTCCTGCCCTTTTTTACTGCGTATACCTTTGATGCCATAAATACTCCTTTATAAAAGGGCTGTTCCTTAATGGAACAGCCAGTAATACAGAATTCCATATAATTCCCGCACATAGTAGGAGGGCAGATACAGCCAGAAGGTCTGCGCCGGCACACTGTAGCTCTCAATGCCTGCTGTTTCCGCAAACATCTCCCCGCGGTACGCATGAAACTCACTGGTTATGACTGCCACCTTAAGTTCCAGTCCCCGTTCCTCCAGCAATTTGCAGGTCAACGCAAGATTCTCCCTTGTGTTGGTGGAGGCATCCTCCAGAATCAGACGTTCCGGCGCAATTCCCTTTCCCGTCAGATAACGGTACATACACTCTGCTTCCGAAATGTCCTCTCCTTCTCCCTGCCCACCGGATAAGACACAAAACGCCTCCGGGTTCGCGAGAAGATACGTATAGGCTGCATCCATCCGTTCTTTTAAAATCGTACTTGGTCTGGTTCCTTTCACGCTGCAGCCAAGTACTACGGCTGTGGTATTCTCGGGTGGACGTCTTGTGGCCGCTCTCACCATAAAGCATGTCTCAATAACTACAAGGGCAATAATTCCTGCCGCGATAACAAGCAACAGCGACAGCACAAGCCTGCCACCGGTCTGCTTCCACATCCCCGCAACCCAAAGATTCACACGTTTTCGAAAAATTCCATAGAAAAACATCAGACTAAAGACTGCAAATCCTGTCACGTTTCCGATATGTATTCTTCCTCCTGCAAGCACCGGTGCCAGAAACCACAGGAAAAGCAGAACTGCCGCCCCTGATATGATATAGGATATTTTCTCCATGAATTTTCTCCGTTACTACTATAAAATCTCCAGTTTACATGTGGCACGCATTTTCAGCGGACACTCATAAACATTTTCATTCCCGCTCTTGGCAATGTAAGAAAGCGGACATTTCCGGCAGTCTCCCTTCGTGAATTCCATCGGAACCTCAAACTCCAGTCGCGCAACCTTAATTCCTTTGGCTGCATTCTGCTTGTTAATACTGTCCCAGCTTAAGACCTGACCGCATCCACTGCATTTGTCGGTATTTAACGTAACCGGTCTCTTACAGGTGGGACATGCATAAATAATGCCTCCCGCCGGGTCTGCTGTCTCCACAACCTCTGCCGGGAACTGGCGAATCAACTGTTCTCTCAAATCATTCTGTAACATATACCCATACACTCCTTCTTCCTTGGTTTATACACTACTTTGATTATACCATGTGCTTCGCACATGCTACCGCCGTGGGCGACTGATGCGCACTACACATATTTTTTTGTACCACGCAGTGCACCACTCAAGAGCCATTCGGCTCTTTCGTTCACGGGCTTCGCCCTATCAATCCGCTCATAAATAAACCTGACTGCAAGCAGTCATTTTATTTCCGACCGGATTGGCACTGCTCATTGCCTACGCGGACATTATACCATAAACCACAATGCAAAGTAAATAAGCTATCCCAATGCCACATCCAGAATCATCATCAGAAGAAACCCTGCCGCAAACCCAATGGTACTGATATTGGAATGCGCTCCCTCCGATGCCTCGGGAAGCAGCTCCTCCACGACCACATAAATCATTGAGCCAGCTGCAAATGCCAGAAGATAAGGCAGAAGCGGCGTAATAACGCCGGCAAGCAGCACAGTGAGCGCTGCGGCAACCGGTTCCACTACTCCGGATGCCATGCCGCAAAGAAATGCTTTTTTCCTGCCGCCCTCGCTGCACAGGGGCAGGGAAATAATTGCCCCCTCCGGGAAATTCTGGATGGCAATTCCCACCGAAAGCGCCACCGCCCCCGCCAGGGTAATTCCTGCATGCCGGGACAGCACCCCTGCAAATACCACGCCTACTGCCATTCCCTCCGGAATGTTATGCAGGGTAACAGCAAGTACCAGCATGGTTGTTTTTTTTAGATTACTCGGAAGCCCCTCCGGTTTGTCGTCATTTAAATGCAGATGGGGAATGAGCTTATCCATCAGCAGCAGAAACAGGATTCCCAGGACAAATCCCACCGCCGCCGGAACAAATGCCAGCCGTTCCATCTGCGCAGACATATCCATAGCCGGAATCAGAAGCGACCATACGGATGCAGCCACCATAACACCGGACGCAAAACCAAGAAGGCATTTCTGTACCAGCGGATGAATTTCATTTTTTATCAGAAATACACATGCCGCTCCCAGCGTCGTGCCAAGGAACGGAATCAATAGTCCGATTGCCAAACTCATACGTATCCTTTTTCCTCCTATTATCTACTGTATGCCCGCTCTCCGGAAATTCCACTGTTTCTTCCGGATTATTTCTGCGCCATGAACGCCTCAATCTCATCCGGTGTGCGGATAATTGCCTCGGAAAGTACCTCACAACCATCCTCTTTGATTAAAAGATCGTCCTCAATCCGGATTCCGATGCCCCACTCATCAATATAAAGTCCCGGTTCATCCGTGATTACCGCCCCCGGGCGCAGTCCCTCATTCTCCCCGGCTGTCACATCATGCACATCGATGCCGAGATGATGCGATACCCCGTGCATATAATATCTGCCAACTTCCTTCTCCTCTTTGATGAGTCCCAGCTTCATGCAGCCCTCCGCCAGCACTTTCTTACATATCTCGTTCAATTCACGGAGTGTAACACCTGCCTTCGCCCGCTCTGCAATGGTGCGGTTTGCCTGCAACACCACCTCGTATACCTGACGCTGACGCTCGCTGAATTTGCCGTTCACCGGATAAGTCCGGGTAATGTCCGCACAATAGCCTTTATATTTCGCCCCCAGATCCAGAAGCAGAAGTGTTCCGTCCTCGCAGGTGTCCTGGTTTGTCTCATAATGGAGCATGGTGCCATTGATACCGCTTCCCGCTATGGTCGGAAACGCCGGTCCGTCTGCTCCCTCGTATTTTAACACATACTCAAAATCTGCCTGCGCCTGATATTCTTTCATTCCGGGCTTTAAATTGCGCATCACGTTTTGCAGTGCCTGATCGGTGATTCCGATTGCCTCCCGGATTAATGACGTCTCATCCGCATCCTTCTGCATCCGCATCGCTGCCACAATGGGAAACAGGTTGCGAATGGAAACTCCGGGATATTTTGCCGCAAACTCCCCTGCCTTTACGGCATTGTAATCCGGCAAATCCTCCATCTGATGGCGATAGCAGTCAAAATACAGTGTCTCCACATCCTCTCTGGTCATCATGCGATCCACCGTCGCCTCAAAGGCATCCAGGAACTGGATATTTGCAATCTGCGTTGTCTCCTTCGCTTCCTCCACAGTCACCTTTCTGCCGTACCAGCGCTCCTGGGTCGGGTCCGCCTCCTCGATAAACAGCATGGTCTTCGGCTCCGCTGCTGCCTTGTCCATCACCAGAATCATGCGGTCCCTGCGCAGTCCGGTGAGATAAAAGAAGTTCCTATTTGCCTCAAAAGGTGCATATTCATCTGCACTCACATGGGATTCAATCCCTGAAAATAAAATCAGGACAGAATGCTCTGCCATTTTTTCGAATACTCTTTTCCTGCGTTCTGTAAAGTCCATTTTTTGTCTCCATTCCGGTGGAAGTTTCCACCTAGTATAAATTCCCTTCTTATTTTGCCTTTCCGGTCTTAGAATGTCAAGACAGAATCCCCGGCGGAGACTTGTCTGTCGTACGAGTATTTAAAAAAAGAATCCTGCTCCGCAGGATTCTCCGCCTGCGGCGGGTTGCGTCAGCAA
>JBJEJC010000061.1:0-2981 GCA_051877675.1 Roseburia sp.
ATATCTATAAGGAGATAAATTCAATGAATAACAATTTTAAAAGATATATCGTATTTTGGCTTAGTCAGGCATTATCACAATTCGGTAGTTCTATGACAAGCTTTGCATTGATTCTGTGGGCATATATGCAAGAAGGAACTGCAGATATGGAATATTTATCTGGTAAATTTCATTATTGGTTTTATGAATGCTTTTCAAGGACCTGCATCTGCGGTTGCAATCGGGAAGGTGGTGCCGAAAGAGAAATTGGAACAGGTAAGCGGAATGAATTCTTTTTCCGGCAATCTTGTTGCAATTCTGTCTCCGGTATTTGCGGCCTCTTTATTTGCATGGGGTGGTCTGGAACGGATTTTGGTAATTGACTTGATGAGTTTTATATTTGCTTTTCTGGTATTGATTTTTATTGTCATTATTACGATGGCATTGTTGAACTTTTTTTCCAGGTTAACCTATGAGAATATTTTGTCACCGATGATTCTTTCGAGAAGCGCTAACGATAGCACCACTCTCGGCATTGTAAATACAGTAATGGGAATCGGAGGAATTGTGGGTGGCATCATAGTTTCTACCGGAAAAGTAAAAGCAAACAGTGCAAAAATGATTTACATATCAGCTTTTGTTTCTTTCCTGTTGGGAGATATAATGATGGGAATAGGGAGAAATGTAATTGTCTGGTCGATTGCCGGTTTGGCGGCAAGCCTACCGATTCCGTTTGTCAACGCAGGACAGATGGTAATCTTATATCAAAATATTCCGGAAGAGATACAGGGGAGAATTTTTGCAGTGAGAAATGCGATTCAGTTTAGCAGCATCCCCTTAGGAATTTTGCTTGGCGGTTTGTTGGCGGATTATGTGTTTGAACCATTCATGCTTAAGGAAAACGCAGTTACACTGTGTTTACGAATGCTGGTAGGTGAAGGGGCAGGAAGCGGTATGGCAGTCATGTTCTTATGTACCGGAATATTAGGAGCCATGTTCAGCTATATTTTCTATCAACGGAAGGAGATTCGTAATCTATAGCGTTTATCACTTCTACTTGACAGTATAAGGGGGGTACGATGATTCGAGTTACTGTTTGGAACGAATACAAGCATGAGCGGGAATTTGAGGCAATCCGCCAGGTTTATCCGGAGGGAATCCATGGTTGTATCGCCGCATTTTTGAGAGAAGAAGAGGATTTTACTGTGCGGACGACAACCTTTGAGGAGCCGGAACACGGACTGACGGAGGAGGTTCTTTGCGATACGGACGTGCTTATCTTCTGGAGCCATGCGCTGCAGGAGGAGTTTTCGGACGAAGTCGCAGAGCGTGTGCAGAGGCATGTCCTTGCCGGAATGGGTCTGATTGCCTTGCATTCGGCGCATTTCAGTAAAGTCATGAAAAAACTTATGGGAACCACCATGACCTTGAAATGGCAGCATGGGCAGCAGGAAAATCTCTGGTGTATCGCGCCGGGGCATCCGATTGCGGCCGGGGTGCCGGAGAAGATTTCTCTCGCGGAGGAGGAAATGTATGGAGAGTACTTTGATATTCCAAAGCCCGACGAGGTTATTTTCGCTGGCTGGTTTTCCGGAGGACAGGTTTTCCGCAGTGGCTGTACTTTTACCAGAGGGCGCGGAAAAATTTTTTATTTCCAGCCGGGGCATGAGGAGTATCCGATATACTATAAGCCGGAAATTCAGCAGATTATAAAAAATGCAGTGAGGTTCTGCACTCCGGACGGAAATCGGTGGAAACTGGTATGCGAGGAGGTAAAAGCGTGAAATTATCCGTCTTTTTTGACCATATTCTGCAGGCGGCGAAGCAGACAGGCAAATCTATTCCGGAGCTTCTGGACGAAGTGCGGACAGCAGGCATAGATGCGGTAGAGATTAACATGACGTATCTATGTGAGCGGAAAGAGGTTTATAGGCAGCTTCGGGATGCCGGCCTTGGGGTAAGCTGTGTCTATGAATTTTACGAGATGGAGCAGAAGGACGAGATGGATCGGGCAAAGCTGCATATTGAAACGGCGCAAAAAGCCGGTGCCGGGAAAATCCTGGTAGTTCCCGGATTTGTTTCGAAGGAAGAGGCTGCCAAAATGCGCACCTGCTTCCCGAATCCGGATCGGACAAAGGCTTATTTTGAGAAAAATGACAAGATTCTTCGCATGTCAGAGGGGCTTTTCGCAATAGCGGAACAAGGCGCCGGGGAAGAAATAGCAGTTACAGTGGAGGATTTTGACGATGCGTGTTCTCCCCTGTCCGGTATGAACGGACTTCGGTGGTTTCTTGACCGGATTCCACAGCTGGGTTACACCTTTGACACTGGCAACTTTATTGTCCAGAAGGAGAATGAACTGACTGCCTGGGAACTTTTAAAGGATCGTATCGTGCATGTTCACTGTAAAGACCGCGGCAGCAAACCTCTTGCGGTGGGGGCCGGAACGATTCCGATTCCCGCGATTATTGAGAGACTGCAGCAAATCCATTATCAGGGTTATCTTGCAATCGAGCATTTCGATGCGGAAGACCAGGAGAGTTGTATCAGAAACTCAGCGCGATTCTTAAAAAATATTACAAAAAACGCAATGTCATCCGTATTGAACCATAGTCAAGTAAGCTGACACGTTAATTTGGAAAAGGAATTTCCGCCAAAAAGTTGCTTTCTGGTTTGAGTTTGGTATAATATGTGTGTGGCAACAAAATAGTTTGCTGTATAAGTTAATCTTACAGAGCGTGAGTCGTGTAATAGGATGTGATTTATTTTATATGGCAGGTAATCTTTGGGATTGCCTGCTATTCCTGCATTGTGGGACAGAATCTAAGGAGGAACTGCCATGGGAACATTTGTCAACTGCCTTGCTGTGGTATGCAGTACAATTATCGCAATTTGCGGAATCAGCTATTTCGTGCGGGAAAAGAATGCCGGAAATCTGCGGTATTACATGCTTGTAATGGGATTTTTCGGGGCTTTATGGAGTGGCGGCTATGGCATTATGG
>JBJEJC010000062.1:0-15358 GCA_051877675.1 Roseburia sp.
CCAGAGACACGAGGATTTTCAGTCCTCTGCTCTACCAACTGAGCTAACTGGGCGTCTCACAAGAATTAATTTTACAGGACTTGTGAGAATATGTCAAGAAATATTTTTAAAAAGTATGGCTGGAATCTGCATTATTTTTTCAGGTAAGGCAGAATGTCCTGGGTATATGCCCGGAGTACCTCTCCCACGCTCCAGGCCTGGGCATAACATCCCCGCGGTGTGTGGGGAGCGTCTCCGTCAAAGATTTCGGAGATGGAGCCAATGCAGCCGTTGTCAAAAAGATGATGCTTTACCGGCTCCAGCATTTTAAGAGCTTCCTGAACGCTTTCCGGGGAGTGGTGGTTCACCTTCAGGTAAGCGGTGAGAAAACCGCCCAGAAGGAAGCCCCATGCCGTACCCTGGTGGTAGGCAGCGTCCCGTTTGGGGAGGGCGCCGCAGTAAATACCATGATAATCCGGGTGGGAGGGGGCTAAGGAGCGCAGCCCACAGCCCACGTAGAGCTGTTTTTGTACCAGCTCCACAATGGAGCGTTCCTGTTCCTCCGGCAGCATGGTAAAGGGCAGAGATACGGCGTAAATCTGGTTGGGACGGATATGATCATCCGGCTCGTCGCCGTCTGTCACATCAAAGAGACAGCCATTTTCTGCGTCCCAGAACTTGGCGAGGAAGGAAGCCTTTGTGTGTTCTGCCATGGCATGAAAATCGATTGTGTTGGAACCAAAGCGCTCCGACAGCACCTCCATGACCCGAAGGGCATTATACCACAGGGCATTGATTTCCACCGGTTTGCCGTGACGCGGGGTGGGAACCCAGTCGCCCACCCGGACATCCATCCAGGTAATCTGGTCGATACCGCTTCCGGCATGGATGAGACCGTCCTCTTCCATGTAGATAGAGAAATCCGTGCCGTCCCGGTAAGCGCAGACGATTTCCAGCAGATGGGGATAAATCTCCTGCTTCACAAAGTTCCAGGCATCGGGTATGTCCACGTATTGCAGATACTGCCAGACGGCATAGAAATACCAGAGGGAGGCATCCACCGTGTTGTATAGTGGCGGCATATTGTCGTCCGGGAACATATTGGGGACAATTCCGTTTTTGATGTAGCGGGAAAAGGTTGCCAGAATGTCCCGGGCATCGTCAAAACGCCCGGAGGCGAGGGTTAGCCCGGTGAAGGCAATCATGGTGTCTCTGCCCCAGTCCGTAAACCAGGGAAGCCCGGCGAGCACCGTCTTTAAGCCGGTCGATTCCCGGTAGGACAGAAACTGGTCGGCAGCAAGGAGCAGCCGTGCGGTAAAATCATCCGGGTCCTTGCCGTAGGCGGCAAAAAGCTCCTCCGTATAGGCTTTTCGTGCATCCAGCAGAAGAAAAGCAGTTTCTGCACTGACGGCGGAAGGCGTGGCATCGGCGGCGATGACAGAGCAGAGTACGGATACCTTCTTGTGACATCCGGCAGGAAGGGCGATGCGGATGCGAACCGGGCAGAAATGGCAGTCCAGCCCCTCATTTTCCAGATCTACTTCAATCTGAAGCTGCATATCCACATCATAGAGCGGTTCGTTCCCGGAAAAAGTACCTTCACTGACCTGAAAACAGATGGCAATGTCTTTGTGGGCATCCGGAATGAGGCGCAGGGTATTGCCTTCCTGGGAAACGGTAAAATTCAAATCCTCGGGGCGGCTGCTTGCGCTGTGCTCCCGGAAATTAAAAAGCGGAACCAGCGTCAGAGCAGCATCCTCACCACAGTTATCAACCTCATAGGCAACGGCGCAGACGTTTTCCCCCTGCTTTAAACAAATATGTTTTTTCAGGGAGATATCACCGGCATGATACGTGTAGTGAATGCTGCCATCGTAGCAGAAATGCTCCAGAAAACGTTGTCCCTCCTTAAAGCGGGGGCTGCCATTTTCCCTGTGCTGGGAGGTCTCCAGCGGGTAAGTCTGCACGGATGTCTCTAACGACTCATTAATCTTGGAGAAAACCAGATAGCGTTCAATGGGCGGGTGCAGGCTGGCAATCAGGTAACCCTGATGGGTGCGGTTGTGTGCGCCGATTAGGGAACTGCCCGCATAGCCGCCAATCCCGTTGGTCAGTGCCCACTCCCGGACGATGCCTTCCTGAAATGTGTTCCATGTCTCTTTCCCGTATTCATAAGTGACCATATTTTTTTCCTTTCCCGGATATAGAATCCGAATCGGTTTATGAAATAATTCTAAAAATAAACGAAAATTTGCGAAAAAACCTTCCCTGCTCCTATTTTACATGATAAAATAAGAAAAATCCACATTAAGTGCTGGTTTTTTCCTAAAAATAGTTTTAGAATAGAAACGATGCATTACGATGTGATAAATGGAGGAAGATATGCACGAGAAATTAGTGATTGTTCCGAAGAAGAGAACAATGGGGAAAAAGATTCTGATTATGTTATGGTTTGTACTGGCATGTATTTTTATTCTCATGTCCACGTTTATTACGCCGCTTATTTTTTCCATACCGGCGGTGGCTTTTGGCGTGATCTGGTATTTTCAGGCATTCCAGTCCGATGTGGAGTGGGAGTACACCTACTTTGACGGGGACTTGAATTTTGCAAGGATTAAAGCGAAGCGCAAGAGAAAACGGATTGCGGCAATCTCCATGGATGATGTGGTTGCCATTGCGCCCAAGGGGGATCGGAGCGTATATAAGTATGAGAACGATAAGAATCTCACTTACAAGGATCTGACCTCGGGAGATCCGGAAGCCAGGGTTTATGAGTTAATCTGCAAGAATGAGAGCAATATGATGCGCTTTGAGTTTGAGCCGGATGAGGAGATGCTGGATGCCATGCTGGTGAAATATCCGCGTCTCATTATAAAATAAATACGCAGTTGCGGAGGAACGGCATGTTAGAGTTAAAAAACATCTCTTATGAGGTGGACGATAACCACGAGAACAAAGAGATTTTAAAGGATATCAGCCTTACGATTGACGAGCATTTTGTGGCAATCACGGGACCGAACGGTGGCGGCAAGTCCACGCTGGCAAAGATGATTGCAGGAATTGTAAAGCCCACCGGAGGACAGATTTTTCTGGATGGGGAGGACATCACGGCGCTTGACATTACAGAGCGGGCGAAGCGCGGAATCAGCTTTGCATTTCAGCAGCCGGTGCATTTTAAAGGGCTTACGGTAAAGGATCTGATTACCATAGCAGCGGGCAGAGAGATGGCCGTGACGGAAATCTGTGACATCTTATCCGAGGTAGGACTGTGTGCAAGAGAGTACATTGACCGGGAGATTAACGGCAGTCTTTCCGGCGGAGAATTGAAGCGTATTGAGATTGCCATGATTACAGCCCGGGGAACAAAGCTTTCGATTTTTGACGAGCCGGAGGCGGGAATTGACCTGTGGAGTTTTAACAGTTTAATCCGTGTGTTCGAGAAGATGCGGGACGAGATTAACGGGACGATACTGATTATTTCCCATCAGGAGCGGATTTTAGACATTGCGGACAAGATTATTGTGATTGCGGACGGCAGAGTGAAAAAGATGGGAACCAAGGATGAGGTGCTTCCGGAGCTGCTTCATACCACGGAAGCATGCAAGACCCTGATGGACAAGGCGTGCAGCTAGGACTTACGGCGGTCAGGATACATTTTTCGGAAAGGTTTTAAGAAAATGGATTTAATAGAGAAGAATTTACTGGAGCAGGTGGCTGGGCTTCATGATGTCCCGGAGGGCGCATATAATATCCGCGCCAATGGTCAGAAGGTGGGAAGAAATACCACTGCAAATATTGATATTGTTTCCAAGACGGACAAGGATGGCATTGATATCATCATTAAGCCGGGAACGGTGAACGAGAGCGTGCATATTCCGGTGCTTTTAAGTCAGAGCGGTCTGCAGGAATGCGTATACAATGATTTCTATATCGGAGAGGGCGCGGATGTCACCATCGTGGCGGGCTGCGGTATCCATAATTGTGGGGTGGACACCTCCAAGCATGCCGGTATCCATACCTTTTATCTGGAAAAAAATGCCCGTGTGCGCTATGTGGAGCGCCACTACGGAGAGGGCGATGGCAACGGGGAGAATGTGATGAACCCGGAGACCATTGTTCATCTGGCAGAGGGCGCATATATGGAAATGGAATCAACCCAGATTAAGGGAATTGATTCCACGAACCGGATTACCCGGGGAGATCTGGCTGCGGGGGCTACCCTTGAGGTACACGAGAAGATTATGACCCATGGCAGACAGTTCGCAAAGACGGATTTTGTAGTGGACTTAAATGGAGAGGGTTCCAGTGCCAATATTGTTTCCCGTTCCGTGGCAAAGGGAGAATCCAGACAGGAGTTCTTTTCCGTGATGAATGGAAATACCGCCTGTGCAGGTCACAGCGAGTGCGATGCCATCATTATGGACCAGGCCTGCGTGACAGCCAGTCCACAGCTTACGGCAAACAGCATTGATGCAAACCTGATTCATGAGGCTGCCATTGGAAAGATTGCGGGGGAACAGCTCATTAAACTGATGACACTTGGCCTGACAGAGCAGGAAGCAGAGGAACAGATTATCAACGGATTTTTGAAATAGCGAAAGAAAGAGGGAGTGCTGCACGAAAACATAGTTTCATGTGGCAGTCCCTTTTCAAATCATACATTCTCAAGAAAGCGCATTCTGTTTGCGGCATCTTTGCTGACAGAGGCGCTGTAGCCGGAAGCATTCATCTGTTTCAGACATTTGGGACATATGGTTCCAAAGGTTACCTGAGCTCCGCAGTGGAGACAATGGGTACTTTTGATTGTGGGCGTACTTTCTTCTTTATATTCAATGCGTCCCTCGCGAATCCATTTCTTTACAAGCGTAAGAGGAATGGAGAAGTGTTCTGCCACATCATACTCGGTCACATCATTTGCGCGGATATACTCCCGTACCTCGTGAAAAAGGGCGAGCTCCTTACAGCCAGGGCAGGTAGCCTCCTTGTAGTTAAAAGGCAATGGTCTGCCGCAGGAATCACAAACTTTATAATCCTCAAATAATTTTTTTTCTGTCATGGTGAAACCTCCAGTACAAATGATTGATAGCACTATTACAGCATCATCATATATTCATTATATCATATAGGGTTTTGAATGAAAACTTTTTTTGTAAAATAAATAAATCTGAAAACTTATCCGGATGAAAGGAAAAAATCTATGAAATTTTTGCACTTGTCGGATCTCCACATCGGAAAACAGCTTCATCATTACAATATGAATACGGAACAGCGGGACATTTTACAACAGATCGTGCAGATCGCCGGGCGGGAGCATCCGGATGCGGTCCTGATTGCCGGAGATATTTACGATGTGCCGGTGCCTTCTGCGGATGCGGTGGGGCTTTTTGATGCCTTTTTGACAGAACTGTGCGCCATTGAGCCGGAAATAGCCGTGATGCTGATTGCCGGAAACCATGACAGTGCCAGAAGACTTAATTATGCCAGCAGTATACTGGCCAGGCACCGGGTACATATTGCAGGGCTTCCCCCCATGCAGCCGGAGGAACACCTGCGGAAGGTGACCTTGCAGGATGAGGTGGGAGAGGTGGATTTTTACCTGCTTCCATTCGTGAAGCCATCCTATGTGAGGAAACTCTTTGAGGAGGAAATCACGGGCTATGATATGGCGGTGCGTAAAGTGATTGAGCGGGAGCATGTCGACCCTGCAAGGCGCAATGTGCTGGTGAGCCATCAGTTTTACACAGACTCCGGAGAAGCGCCTCTGTGCTGTGATTCGGAAATTCACATGGTGGGAGGGATTGAAAATGTGGACGTGTCTGCGCTTGCTCCCTTTGACTATGCGGCGTTGGGGCATATCCACCGTCCGCAGAAGATTGGAAAAGCGGAGTACCGGTACTGCGGCACACCACTTTCCTACTCAGTCAGCGAAGCGGGGGAGGAGAAAAGCGTTACGGTAGTGGAACTTGGGAAAAAGGGGGAGACACCCGTAATTTCCCGGATTCCGCTGCTCCCAATGCGGCAGGTGCGGCGGCTCTCCGGGACACTGGAGGAAGTGTTAGCCCTTGCGGATGATAAGCTTCGGCATGATTTTGTGAGCATTACCTTAACGGACGATGTGGAGGCATACCGGCCGAAGGAGCGGCTGGAGGAGTGTTTTGACTATATTTTAGAGATTCGGGTTGACAATGCCAGGACCAGAAAGCTTCTGGAGTTCTCGGAAGAGAAGGTGGAATTGGCAAGCCCTTATGAAGCATTCTGCAGCTTTTTTGCGGAGATGAACGGGCGGGATATGACAGAGGAAGAGGATACGATGATTCGTGAGGTCATCAACGGGCAGAAGGAGGCTGGGGAAGCATGAGACCATTGAAACTGACCGTGTCCGCGTTTGGTTCCTATGCGGAAAAAACGGAGATTACATTTCCCAGAGAGGGAGGTCTGTTCTTAATCACCGGGGATACCGGAGCTGGGAAGACTACGATTTTCGATGCCATTACCTATGCACTTTACAATCAGACCAGCGGGGGAGAGCGCAACGGTGCCATGATGCGTAGCCAGTATGCTGCCATGGAAACGGAGACGTACGTAGAGTTCAGTTTTTTATATGGGGAGCAGGAGTACTGCATCCGGCGTAACCCGGATTATCGAATTGAGAAACGCCTGAAAAATGGCAAAGTGCGGGAACAGAAGGTGGCAGGGGCTGTGGAGCTTACGCTGCCGGACGGTAGTGTCTATCCGGAGAAAAAAAGCGGAACGGATGCCAAAATTGTGGAGATTATCGGGCTTGCGGCGGACCAGTTTACACAGATTGCGATGATTGCCCAGGGGGATTTCCTGAAATTATTGTATACAAAGTCGGACGAGCGGAAGCAGATTTTTTCCAAGCTATTTCATACGGATTTTTACTGGCGCATAGAGGAGGAACTGCGCCGTCGTTCCAACGCGCTGGATGAGGCACTGGAGGAGAATGAACGGGCGCTGAAACAGGAGTGGGCGCGAATTGTAATCCCGGAGGGAGTGGAGATAACGGAAGAAGCCCGAACGGAGGAAGTTCAAACGGAGGAGGAAGTCCGAACGGAGGAGGAAGTCCTGGCGGAAGAGGAATCCTGCATGCAGGAGAAATCCATGGCGGAAGAGACATCTCAGTCAGTGGAGGTTACACCGGAAACGTTGCCGCAGTTGGTGGAGCAGATCCGACTGGCGGAGACACGGCTTACGGAAACGATTGCGCAGACACAGCAGAGCCTTCGGGAGGAGAATGCAGCCTGTAGCGTGCAGGAGGCGGACAACCAGCTTTTTACCCAGCTTGCGCGGGCGAAGGAGCGGGAGGCGCAGCTTGCGGAAAAACAGGGACAGGAGCAGGAACGCAGACAGCGGCTTGCTGCGGCGGAGCGTGCAGAGGCTGTGGCATCGGAGGAGGAGCGGCTGACGGAGAAGCAGCAAAAACTGGAGAAGCTGAATGCCGATATGGAAAAGCTGAATCGCTGGTTAGAGGAAAACCGGGTGAAATGCGATGAGCTGGAAAAAAAGCTGGCGGAAAAGGAAAAGGAACTGCGCCTCTGGGAGGAGGCGACGAGCCGGGAAAGCCATAAGATAGAAGAAAGTCTGCCGCGGTATGCGGCGTTGGAGAAGAGCCTGCGTGCGGAGCAGGAGGCGGAAAAACAGTACCTGGAATTTAAAGAGAACTGCGAGCGGGAGCAGACAATGGCGCGGGAGAAGATTTTGCAGCTGGAAAAATCGGTTGCCACGCAGCAAAAGGAGCTTTTGAAGCGTCGGGAGGAATGGGAGGAGCAGACCAGGCTGGCAAAGGAGCAGAGCATTCTGTTTGAACAGACCTATGCGTCGTTTCTTCGGGATCAGGCGGGAATCCTTGCACAGAGCTTGAAGGAGGATGCGCCTTGTCCGGTATGTGGCTCCATGGTACATCCGACTCCGGCAAAGCTGTCCCAGGGGGCAGTGTGCCGGGAGGATGTGGACAGGGCGAAGGCAGAGCGGGAACGGCTGGAGGAACAGAGAGAATGTGCCTATAAGAATTTTGAGGGTACACGCGGGCAGTTGGAGGAGAGCCGCATCGGTCTGCAGCAGGAACAGCAGAGGCTGGCGGAGCTTAAGGAGAAGGAAGCAGCCGGAGGAGCAAAGCAGGAATGGGAGAACCGGAAAAAAGAGACGGTTCAGATAGCGGAGGGACTTTCTTACCGGAATGAGCAGGAAGCCCGGGCAAGGATAGCGGAGCTTTCCTCTGAGAAAGACAAATGTCGCGTCACGTTCGGAAAGGAACAGCAGAGGCAGCAGGCGCTGGCAGAGGAGCTTGCCACAAGGCAGGGGCAGTGCAGCCAGCAGCAGGCGGAGCAGCGGAAGCTGGAAAAGGAATTGGAGAAACAGAAAAAACTCATGGAAGCAGCGCTGCAGAAGGCAGAGTTTGCGGATATGGCGGAATACCGCAGCGCAAAGCTGACCCAGCGCAGCCGTCAGGCATTGGAGCGGGAGAGCCAGGAATACCGCAGAGCCTGCCAGGAGGCTGCGGGGCAGATTGCGGCACTGCAAAAGGCTACCGCAGGGAAAAAGTTCTGTGATACCACGGAGCAGAGAAAACGCATTACGGCGCTTATGCGGGAGGACAAGGAACTGGGAAACCGGCGTCTCTTCCTGCATACGGCGTATGCTACGGACACTGCTGTTCTGGAGAAAGGGAAGGAATTGCTTGCACAGCGGGAAGCCCTGCAGAAAGAGGACAGTGTGGTAAAGAGTCTTTCGCGCACTGCCAACGGCAGATTGTCCGGATCCGCAAAAATTGATTTTGAAACCTATGTGCAGCGCCAGTATTTTCGCCAGATTATCAACGAGGCGAACAAACGCCTATTGACGATGAGCGGGCATCAGTTTATGCTTAAACTGAAAGAGGATTTCAATGCGGGGAAAAAGACCAATGAGGGTCTGGATTTGTCAGTGTACAGTCTGGTGACGGACAGCGAACGGGATGTGAAGACACTCTCCGGCGGGGAGGCGTTCCTCGCAGCGCTTGCCATGGCGCTGGGACTTTCGGATATCGTGGGGAAAAATGCCGGAGCACTGCATCTGGACATTATGTTCATTGACGAGGGCTTTGGCTCGCTGGATGCCCAGTCCCGAGCCCAGGCAATAGAGGTATTAAAGCAGCTTGCTGCAGGCAGCAGGCTGGTGGGGATTATTTCCCATGTGACGGAATTAAAAGAGCAGATTGACCGCAAGCTGCTTGTAACGCGGTCAGAAAAAGGAAGCAGGGCTGTATGGGAAGATACGGAACTGTAAAGGAAAGCAGGGATATTTATGGATAAGACACAGCAGCCCATAGGCGTGTTTGATTCCGGGGTTGGCGGAATCAGTGTATTGAGGGAACTGGTCAGACTGATGCCGGAAGAAAATTATTTGTTTTTTGGAGATTCCAGACATGCACCCTATGGGACAAAGACGCTAGAGGAGGTTCGGGAACTCTCCTATGCGGATGCCGATTTTCTGGTGCAGCAGGGGGCAAAAGCTCTGGTGGTGGCGTGCAATACCGTAACCAGTGCGGCAGTGGAGCTGCTGCGCCGGAAATATGCGGATATGCCGGTGATTGGCATTGAACCGGCGCTGAAACCCGCGGTGTTGTCCAAGGTACACCCCAGAGTGCTGGTGATGGCGACACCTATGACCCTGCGGGAGGAAAAATTTCATCAGCTTATGTTGCGCTATGAGAGTCAGGCGGAGATTGTGCGTCTGCCCTGCCCCGGTCTGGTGGAATTCGTGGAACGGGGAGAGTTGGAGGGAGAAAATCTGGAGCAGTTCTTGCAGGGGCTGTTTGCCCCATACCGTGACCAGCAGATTGATTGTGCGGTGTTGGGCTGCACCCATTATCCGCTGGTACGAGCTACGATACAGAAGGTGCTGGGAAGTGAAGTGGCGGTTTTTGACGGCGGCGCGGGAACGGCGCGGGAGACCAGACGGCGGCTTTTGGAATGCGGGCTTAAGAATCCTTCTGACAGGACAGGCAGTATCCGAATCGAAAACAGCCTGGGAACGGCAGAAATACAGGAGCTTTGCTGGCGCCTCCTTGGCCGGGAGAAGCTTTGAGTGTCATTCTGCAAAATCTTAAAGAAAACTAAAAAACTTTATCAATTTTTTTAGAAAGGTTTTTGAAAATCGACACACTTCGGACACATTTGTTTCGTATACTTAAACCATCGAAAGGAACGGAAGACATCTCGCCAGGGTGTCTCTCCGGCAGGACATAGAATAAAGGCTGTGACCTGCGGTACGTCTTTCGAGATAATTCCTTTATATAGATTAACATTTTCATAACTAAACTCCTCGAAAGGACCCCGGAACAGCGATGTTTCCGGGGTTCTTTCATGGCTAATTTGAGTTCAATTTTTTCAATAGTACACAAATGGTATACAAATTCAGCGGAATTAAAAAGATGAAATATTAAGCTCGCTAAAGTTGATTGACAGATCTGAGTATATGCCAACTTTCACGGAATCGGTGAATGAATACTCGTTCATATCTTCATGGGTCAAATCATATACGGTTACGCGGCTCTTTTCCGGGTCCACAATCCAATATTCTCTAACCCCGGCGGTACGATACTTGAACAGTTTTGTGTAGTAGTCCATACGACGGCTGCTGGGGGACGCAACCTCGATTATCCAGTCAGGAGCACCGGAGCATCCCTTGTCTGTGAGCTTGGATTTATCACAAATGACGCTAATGTCCGGCTCAACATAGTTCTTGTCGTCCTCATTGAGAAACACGGCAAATGGGGCAATATATGGCTGGCAGGAGCCGCCCTTTGATTTGATATAGTTATTTATGATTGTAAATAACTCTCCGGATATGAGCTGATGTTTGCGGCTTGGCGGTGCCATGTAATAAATCTGTCCGTCAATTAATTCCGCACGTTCTCCATCTGACAAGGCATAGATATCATCGATTGTATAAATTTGTTCTTTTGGCAATGGCATAGTAAACAATCCTTTCATGAGATGCATTGTAGTTTTGAAGGATGGATATGCTTCGTTCCTGACATGTCCCTTTATTTCTCATCATGGTTGTGGCTTTCCTAGACACATAATAACATAAATTTTTTAAAAATAAAATTATATATTAACAAAGGATGATTAGGATACTATAATAAATGGAATTCTGGTTGGATTTGAAGTAATCATATTGATTGTGGTGATCTTAAGCTGGATTGGAAAGCTGATACTGTTTTAGATGGCACCGTGGTGCTTAAATAAACCACACACCTTCGTTTGTAGAAGAAACACTGGTGACACCTGCCTGCAGCAGCGCCATAATGTCCTCCTTTTCCGATACCAGTCCTCCTGCGATAATGGGGATTGGTGTCTGGGCACAGATTCTGGCAATGACTTTGGGCATCAGTGCCGGAAGAATCTCAATCAGATCCGGCCTTGCGGTCTTCACCTGGCGGTCGATATTCTCGTATGCCATGGAATCAATGACAAAAAGGCGCAGAATGGTGTAAAGACCAAGCTCCTTTGCACGCCGGATCAGAGGCGGCTTTGTGGTGATGATGCCATCGGCGCGGGTGTATTTTTTCAGAAAGTCCACGGCGATTTCCTTGGAGCTTAAGCCTGCAATCAGATCAATATGTACCATTGCCAGCTTCCCTGCGGCTTTTACCGTATCCACAATGTCTGCAATGCTGCAGATATCCCCATACAGGATAAAAATAATCCGGCTGTCGCTGGATAAGCATTTCTGCAGACCGTCGTCATCTTTGATGGCGGCAATGATGGGGGAATCCTCCAGTGCTTCTCTAAATTCTTTTTTCATGAAATCCTCGATTCCGGGCGGCATGTGCGTCCCTCAAAAAATGGTAACAGGATATGCGGCAGCCTTTCGGAAGCCACATATCCTATTTTATTACAGGAAACCCCTTTTTTCCATGAAAATGTTATTTTTCGTCAATGATTTTCCGCCACTCCTATTTGGCATCAATGTTTTTAGCAGCGATGATATCCACGCCGGTTCCGGCGGCGTCTGCGAGCACCACATCACCGATGCGGACAGGGGCGTTGACGGTGATGCTGCGTATGGCGGCAATGCAGTCAAAAATTTTGTCTTTGGGGATATCCGATGCGGTTTTTACATTTACCATGGGGGATATGCCGCCTGCGACACGAACCGTGGAAGTGACGATGCGGGTGGGATTTGTAACCTCCTTTCGGGCGTAGGCATCACCTCGGGGACAGGTGTTTCCGGTGACCGAGGTCACTGTATTGCCCGTTTGTTCCACAGTGATGGAGCAGCCTAAGGGGCAGCCGATGCAGGTCAGTTCTTTTATTTCTTTATATTCACTCATAATTCCCTCTCATTTCTGCGCATGCCGTTTATGACAGTGCGCGATCCTCTATTCTTCCGGTTCAATCCGTATGGTAATCCGGTCAAGACCGGAAAATCCGGTTATTTTTTTCTTATGCAGTATAACCTGTTCCATCTCGCCGGGAGCCATCACCGGACGCTTACGTCTGGAAATTAAGGTGTCGTTGAAATAGGTGGCAATGAAGCAGTTTTTGTATACATCCCCCACGCGGAATCGCACGGTCAGGGTGTCCTCCATTTCGGAAGGACGGATGAATTTGGGAACTGTGTAGCGTACGCCGTCGGTGGGAAAAATCTCCACTGTGGAGGTAGCAGCTTCTGTCTTTCCGGTTTTGATGTAGTGAGCTGCACTTTTTCCTGCGGCGGCAGCCTCCTGGGAAACGTAATCCACCAAATCGTGTACGTGAAGCACATTGCCACAGGCAAACACACCATCGATGTTTGTCTCCAATGCGTCATTTACCACGGGACCGGAGGTGACCGGATTTATGGCAACCCCTGCGCTTTTGCTCAGTTCGTTTTCGGGAATCAGCCCGCAGGAGAGGAGCAGGGTATCGCAGGTGTAGCGCTCCTCGGTGCCCGGAATTGGCTTTCGGTTACTGTCGACCCTGGCAATGGTGACTGCCTGTACCCGGTCCTTTCCCTCAATGTCTACCACGGTGTGGCTTAATTTCAATGGAATGTTAAAATCATTCAGACACTGGACAATGTTTCGTTTGAGACCGCCGGAGTAGGGCATCAGCTCCGCGACAACCTTTACTCTGGCACCCTCTAAGGTCATGCGCCTTGCCATGATAAGACCGATGTCGCCGGAGCCTAAGATTACCACTTCTTTTCCCGGCATATAGCCCTCCATGTTGACAAGCCGCTGTGCCGTTCCAGCGGAGTAAATGCCGGCAGGGCGGTAGCCGGGGATATTCAGTGCGCCGCGGGAGCGCTCCCTGCAGCCCATGGCAAGGATGACTGCCTTTGCTTTCAGTTCAAAAAGTCCGTCTTCCCGGTTCATGGCGGTCACTTTTTTATAGGAATCCTGTTCTGAGGCAGAAATGTCCATGACCATGGTATTTAATTTGCAGGGGATGTGGCGGTTTTGCACCTGCGCGATAAAGCGGGAGGCGTATTCCGGTCCGGTCAGTTCCTCCTTGAAGGTGTGAAGTCCGAAGCCGTTGTGGATGCACTGGTTTAAGATACCGCCTAACTCTTTGTCTCGTTCTAAGATTAAAATGCGGTCAATGCCGTTGTCTCTGGCGGAAACTGCTGCGGCGAGACCGGCAGGACCACCGCCAATGATAACTAAATCGTATGTATCCATAGTATCCTCCTCCTAAATCTCTTTGTTTTTACCGACTACGATAATAGAACCAACACCGTTTTTGGTAATGTCATATATGGACATCGGAACCTCGCGCTCTAAGATTTCCATCGTTCTGGGGGAACAGAAGCCTGCCTGACAGCGTCCCATACCGGCGCGGGTTCGGCGCTTGATTCCGTCCAGGGAGCGTGCTCCCAGGGGACGGTGGATGGCATCCAGAATTTCGCCCTCGCTAATCATTTCACAGCGGCAGATGATATTGCCGTATTCCGGGTGCTCCTTGATGAGCTGATTCCTCTCCTCCATGGACAGCGTCTCCGGGCGGAGGATTCCTCTGCGGGTTGCGGTAAAGGAAACCTTTTTTTTCAGGGAAAGACAGTCCGCTGCCAGTTTTGCCACCATTTCACCGATTGCCGGTGCACTGGAAAGCCCGGGGGATTCGATGCCGGCAACGTTGATAAAGCCTTTGGCGTCCGGGGCTTCTCCGATGACGAAATCACCGCCGTCTTCATGGGCACGCAGACCGGCAAAGGAGGTGATGACTTGGCGCATCGGTATATTTTTTACGCTTAAGGAGGCTTTGACACTTAGGGAAGCAAGCCCTGCCATGGTGGTGTTTACTGCCTCCTTATCCTCCACATCCTCCGCCGTGGGACCCACCAGCAGATTGCCGTGTACGGTGGGAGTGACCAGAACGCCTTTTCCCATCTTAGAGGGAAGCTGGAAAATGGTGTGGGACACGTGAGCTCCGGCATCCTTATCCAGCAGGCAGTATTCTCCTCTGCGGGGAGTGATGTGCAGCTTATGTGCGCTCACCATATTGTTTAATTCATCGGCGTACACACCGGCGGCATTGATGACAAGCCGGACCTCAAAGACTTCTTTGACGCCGGTGTCGGTGTGGAGCGTGTCAATGTGGTAACCGGTTGCTGTTTTGGTGATTGCAGTCACCTGTGTGTTTAAGAAGAAGGAAACTCCATTGGTGCAGGCATTTTCTGCAAATGCCATGGTCATATGGAAGGGACATACGATACCGCCGGTGGGGGCATACAGGGCGCAGGTGACGTCATCACTGATGTTAGGCTCCAGGGCAAGCAGTTCCTCACGCTCCATAATACGAAGCCCGGGAACCCCGTTTGTCCGTCCCCGTCCGAGAAGCTGCTCCAGATTCTGTCTGTCCTGATCTCCGGTGCAGACCACCAGGGAGCCGTTGCGTTTAAAGGGAATATCAAGCTCTTTGGAAAGTGTGTCCATCAATGCGTTTCCGCGGACGTTTAGCTGCGCCTTTAAGGTGCCCGGAGTGGCATCAAAACCGGCATGGATGATGGCGCTGTTTGCCTTGGAGGTGCCGTTACATACATCCTCCTCCCGTTCGATGACACAGGCGCGCACATCATAACGTGATAATTCTCTGGCGATGGCGCTTCCGGTGACGCCTGCACCGATAATTGCTACCTCATAAGCAGTATTCATAATCATTCTCCTTTTCCATTGAACAAAAAAAGAGCAGGAAAAACAAAACGAATAAATTCGTCTTATTTACCTTGCTCATGTCTCACGGTATCATTTATGAAGTTACTTTTATTATAGCACACCGGCTTCGGAAATCAATCTTTTTTTGCAGAGAAAAATGCTATATAATAGAACATGAAACGGGTCTTCGACAGTTGCTCCCTCTTTTTAATTGAACAGGAATCTCCCCAAGCC
>JBJEJC010000063.1:0-59430 GCA_051877675.1 Roseburia sp.
TAAAGAAAAACGTTGAACGCGGACAGGCACATATTCAGTCATCTTTCAATAATACCATCGTAACCATTACAGATGCTGAGGGAAATGCTTTATCATGGGCTAGTGCCGGTGGTCTTGGATTCAGAGGTTCAAGGAAATCTACTCCGTATGCTGCACAGATGGCGGCTGAAACTGCTACAAAGGCAGCTTTAGTACACGGTTTAAAGACTGTTGACGTTATGGTTAAGGGACCGGGATCAGGTAGAGAAGCAGCTATTCGTGCGCTTTCCGCTTGTGGTCTTGAAGTTACAAGTATTAAGGACGTAACTCCGGTACCTCACAATGGATGCCGCCCACCAAAACGCAGAAGAGTTTAATTAGGAGGTAGAGACTAAGATGGCAGTAAATAAAGTTCCTGTTCTGAAAAGATGTAGATCCCTTGGTTTAGAGCCAAGTTATTTAGGATATGACAAGAAATCCAACAGAGAGTTAAAGAGAGCGGGCAAGAAGATGTCTGAGTACGGTCTTCAGCTGCGCGAGAAGCAGAAAGCAAAATTTATCTACGGCGTACTTGAGAAACCTTTCCATACCTATTATGAGAAGGCAGATCAGATGAAGGGTATGACCGGTACCAACTTAATGACCATGTTAGAGTCCAGATTAGACAACGTGGTATTCCGTATGGGCTTTGCAAGAACCAGACGTGAGGCAAGACAGATCGTTGACCATAAGTTCATCCTTGTAAATGGTAAGCAGGTAAACATTCCTTCCTACCTGGTAAAGGCTGGCGACGTGATTGAGATTAAGGAGAAGAACAAAGGCCTTCAGAGAATGAAGGATATCCTTGAGGTAACTGGCGGAAGATTAGTTCCGGATTGGTTGGAAGTTGACGCTGAGAAGTTACAGGGAACTGTAAAAGAATTACCTTCCAGAGAGCAGATTGACGTTCCGGTTGACGAGATGCTTATCGTCGAGTTGTACTCCAAGTAATAGCGCTTAAACGGGCTGCGCAGGCAGCCCGCCGGGCGTAACAGGCAAATTACCCGATAAGGAGGGACTTTGTAGTGTTCGATTTTCAAAAACCCAAAATTGAGATCGCAGAAATTTCGGAAGACAAGAAATACGGAAAGTTTGTTGTAGAACCTTTGGAAAGAGGCTATGGTACAACACTTGGCAATTCCTTGAGAAGAATCATGCTTTCTTCCCTGCCAGGTGCTGCAGTAAGCCAGGTTAAGATTGATGGTGTATTGCATGAATTCAGTTCTATTCCCGGAGTAAAGGAAGATGTGACTGAGATTATTATGAACATCAAGAATCTTGCCATCAGAAATAACAGCTCTACAAATGAACCTAAGGTTGCTTACATTGAATTTGAAGGTGAAGGTGTTGTTACAGCAGCAGATATCCAGGTTGATTCTGATATTCAGATTTTAAATCCGGATCTGGTAATTGCCAACTTAAATGGTGGTGCAGATTGCAAGTTATATATGGAGCTTACCATTACCAAAGGCAGAGGCTATGTCAGCGCAGAGAAGAACAAATCTGAGGATGTGCCGATTGGCGTAATAGCCGTAGACTCCATTTATACACCGGTAGAACGTGTAAATCTGTCTATTGAGAATACCCGTGTCGGTCAGATTACCGATTACGATAAGCTGACACTGGATGTATTCACCAATGGAACCCTGGAGCCGGATGAGGCAGTCAGCCTTGCGGCAAAGGTGTTAAGTGAGCACTTAAGTCTTTTCATTGATCTGTCAGAGGCTGCACAGCAGGCGGATGTCATGATTGAGAAGGAAGACAATGCAAAAGAAAAGGTTCTTGAGATGAACATTGACGAACTGGAGCTGTCTGTTCGTTCCTACAACTGCTTAAAGAGAGCAGGAATCAACACAGTTGAAGAACTGTGCAACCGGACACCGGAAGACATGATGAAGGTTCGTAACTTAGGACGCAAGTCCTTAGAGGAAGTTCTGGCGAAACTGAAGGAGTTAGGTCTGCAGTTGAATCAGAGCGAAGAATAAAACGAAGGCGAAAGCACTTCCCTGCGGATAACTTAGGTTTGCAGGGTATCTTATGACACACGGGCAGAAACAGTAAGTCTAAGGAGCATGGATTATGTCCGGTGTGGGGAGTGTATGTGACAGCATTTTTTGTATGACCTGTGAGGGAATGCGCAGGATACAGCAAAAGAGAGCGGCGCAGACGATATTCCCGCACACGAGATCATGAGTGGCACTTGGAATGGGGCGTGACGGTATCACGGCGGCATTCCGGAACAAGTATATAACATTCGGTAAGTAAGTCCGAAGAGCGTGGCCGGATGTTCCACAAAATGGAGGATAATAAAAATGGCAAAGTATCGTAAATTAAGCAGAACCTCTAGCCAGAGAAAGGCTTTATTAAGAGGACAGGTAACCGCATTAATCAACAACGGTAAGATTGTTACCACCGAGGCAAAGGCGAAGGAAGTTCGCAAGATTGCTGAGGGACTGATTGCACTTGCAGTAAAAGAGAAGGATAACTTTGAAGAGGTTACTGTTAAGGCAAAGGTTGCCCGCAAGGATAAAGACGGCAAGAGAGTAAAAGAAGTAGTAGACGGCAAGAAAGTTACCGTATACGATGAAGTTGAGAAGACAATCAAGAAAGATATGCCTTCCCGTCTTCATGCACGCAGAGAGATGTTAAAGATTCTTTACTCTGTAAAAGAGGTTCCGACCGCAGCAGCCGGAAAGAAAAAGAACACCAAGGAAGTTGATCTTGTTGCAAAGTTATTTGATGAGATCGCTCCGAAGTATGCAGACCGCAACGGTGGTTACACCAGAATCGTAAAGATTGGTCAGCGTAAAGGTGACGGCGCGCTTGAGGTATTACTTGAGTTAGTATAAGCTATCCAAAATAACGAGAACGTGAGAAAGCAGCAGTTCCATCATGGAGCTGCTGCTTTTTGTCTGCAATTTTTTTGAACTGGACTGCTCAAAAACACTTAAACTGGCTATTATAACCAAGACAAATATTTATTATACTGTACAGCAGAAAGACCGGTCTGACAAAAATAAAGAGATGAGGTTAAATAGAATGGCTAACGAGCAGAGATGGAAATTGAATAAAGAACTGGCGCAGATGTTAAAAGGCGGCGTGATTATGGATGTCACCACACCGGAGCAGGCACGTATTGCAGAGGAAGCCGGAGCATGTGCCGTTATGGCACTGGAGCGTATTCCGGCGGATATCAGGGCTGCCGGAGGGGTGTCCCGTATGAGTGATCCCAAAATGATTAAGGGGATTCAGGAAGCAGTGTCCATCCCGGTTATGGCAAAATGCCGAATTGGACATTTTGTAGAAGCCCAGATTTTAGAGGCAATTGAGATTGACTATATTGATGAGAGCGAAGTATTGTCCCCTGCGGATGATGTATACCATATCAACAAAACCAAATTTAAGGTACCGTTTGTCTGTGGTGCCAAGGATCTGGGGGAAGCACTGCGGCGCATTAATGAGGGTGCATCCATGATCCGGACCAAAGGAGAGCCGGGAACCGGGGATGTGGTGCAGGCAGTACGCCATATGCGCATGATGAACAGGGAGATTGCAAGACTTACCTCTATGAATGAGGATGAGCTTTTTGATCAGGCGAAGGAACTGCGCGTTCCCTATGAACTCGTACAGTATGTTCATGATAACGGAAGACTGCCGGTAGTTAATTTTGCAGCCGGGGGAGTGGCAACACCGGCGGATGCGGCACTGATGATGCAGCTTGGCGCAGAGGGCGTATTTGTTGGCTCCGGCATCTTTAAGTCCGGTAATCCGAAGAAACGCGCGGCAGCCATTGTAAAGGCGGTAACCAACTATCAGGATGCCGGAATGCTGGCAGAACTCTCCGAGGATCTTGGAGAAGCAATGGTGGGAATCAACGAGCAGGAAATTGAACTTCTTATGGCGGAGCGTGGAAAATAATGCAGAAGATAGGTATTCTGGCAGTGCAGGGAGCTTTTATTGAGCACCGCCACAAAATGGAAGCATTGGGCTGTCAGTGTGTGGAACTTCGCCAAAAAGATGACTTGAATCAGACCTTGGATGGCCTGATTCTGCCGGGAGGAGAGAGTACCGTGCAGGGAAAACTCCTCCGGGATCTGGATATGTTTGATACAATCAGACAGTGGATTATGGAAGGGCTTCCAACCCTTGGAACCTGTGCGGGGCTGATTCTTCTGGCGGAGCATCTCAGCAATGATGAAAAACGATATTTTGCCACGCTTCCGGTGACGGTGCGGCGAAATGCCTATGGCAGACAGTTGGGCAGCTTTCATACGGAGGAGAAACTGGCAGGTATTGGAACCGTGCCGATGACCTTTATCCGGGCACCTTATATCGAAAGCGCCAGAGAAGATGTGGATGTGCTGGCAAGGGTGGACGGCAATATTGTGGCGGTTCGCTATAGGAACCAGCTTGGCTTATCCTTCCATCCGGAACTGGATGAAGATGAACGGATACACCGGATGTTTTTAGAAATGGGAAAATAAATTTATATGCAAAGAAACAGGGCTGTCGCTTCTACGAACTTCAAGTCGTAAAAGTGACAGCCCTGTTTTGCAAAATGACGGCTTCGTGAATCGTATGTTATTTTAGAAGCACTCCTTCATAGCCTGATATGCAGTGCTGGCAGCCTCCTCAAGAGTTGCTTCACCGTAGTATACACTGGTGCAGGCGGCGCTGAATGCACCGCTTAAGGAAGAACTTTCGAACATGGGATTCATAAGAATCGTATCGGTAGCATCAATGGCATCGGCGGCATCGTTCATAATCCCTTCAAGCATATTGTTTTCCTGCAGTACATTCTTGGCGGATTGATTGAACGGAACGCCCTTATCAAGCTGCTGCAGCACAGCCATATCTTCACTGGCGGTCAGAAACTCCAGCAGCTCCGCCGCTTCGGCGGGATGCGTGGTATTGGCGCTGATGGCGTACATGGTGGCAGGTCTCACATACCAGCCGGTGCGGGAGGCACCATTTAAGACCGGTGTGGTTCCGACAACGCTTGTACCGCCGGCTTCGTCAAACATGGCGGCATATTTTTCTGTGCTGTTAATCCACTGCACGGTACCGGCAGCAGTGCCGTCGGAGAGGTCTGAATCGGAACGCACGGTGATTTCCTTGATGACCCCTTTGTTTACCCAGTCGATGTAGAATGCAATCATGGCGGCAACGTCATCTTCGGTGAAATTAAATTTTCCATCGTCCGTAATGATTGCTTTCCCGGTCTGCTGCTCCACATAGGCAGTGGAGAGAAACCACATGGCAACAGAGCCAAGATCCAGTGGATAGACCCCGTCCTTCTGCATGACTTCCGCGGCCTTTGTGAAGTCTTCCCAGGACTTGGGAAGCTCCAGACCATATTTGTCATAGATAGTCTTGTTGTATAGAAAAGCCTGGCCATTCTGGGCGATAGGAAGGGCGTTTAAGTGTCCGTTGATTGTTCCGTAGCTTAATGCCTCTTCGGTATAATTTGAAAGATTCAGTATGCCAGACAATTGATTCAGGTCATAGAACCCGGTTCCGTCCGGAGAATAATTACTGACCCAGGCATAATTTAACTGCATGACATCAGCCTCCGTATGGGCGGCCATCTTAACATCGGTTTTCTTCTGGAATCCGGTAAACTCACTGTACTCCAGATTCACCTTGATATCCGGATGCTGTTTTTCGAATTCTTTTACGGCTGCAATGGTGTATTCATGTCGGGAATCGGAACCCCACCAGGAAAAAGTAATCTCTGTCTGTTCAGTGCCCTCCTCAAAGGTCATATCTGTACTGCCGCAGCCGGCGAATGAGGAAATCATTGTGGTGGCACATAGGGCTAAAACCCAAAATCGTTTTACTTTCATAGTTCAAATCCTTTCTCCGTTACTCCTCGCCGGAAATTTTAAATTTACTCAATGACTGCTTCAGGGAAACTGCAGCCTGCTCTAAGTTTTCTGCCTTATCGGACAGCTTACGGCTGATTTCCAGCTCCTCCATGCTGACACTCAATACCTCTTCGGTGTTGGCGGAAGAGTGCTCCGTAATTTCAAGAATGCTTCTGGTGGCACTTAAGGACTCTTCCTTCAGAGAACTCATCTCGGTGGTCAGCTCGCCGATACGGTTAATCTTGGAACTGATAATGTCTGTGGAGTCGACAATCTGCTGGAAGGAATCTGCGGTATCTGCAACCATAAGGGACTGCTCTGCAAAAACCTTCTTTGCCTCCTCTAAGATGCCTACGGTATTCTGTACATACTGGCGGATTCGATTGATCACTTCATTGATGTTGTTGGTAGACTGCTCGGTCTGGGAGGCCAGCTTGCTGACTTCACCGGCAACCACAGCAAATCCCTTTCCGGCATCTCCGGCGCGGGCGGCTTCAATGGAAGCGTTGAGGGCAAGGAGGCTGGTCTCGTCACTGATGGATAAAATTAAGGAAAGTACGGATTCAATATTTCCAACCTCATTGACCAGAACATCAAAGGTTTCGTTCATGTGATTCATGGATTCATTGACAGCACTTGTCTTCCGGCGCAGTTCATCAATCTGACTGATGGAGTCGTTACCAATCTGTCTGGTCTCCTGGGAGCTGGTATTCGCTTCTTTTACGTTGTTAATGGTAAGCCCGATATTGTTTGCAAGATTCTCCAGAGAGCCAAAGGTCTTCTGGGACTCGTCCAGTTGGGTTGCGGAGCCCTTTGCAACCTCTTCCATGGCAACGGTAATATTTTCGGAGATTGTCCTGGATTGCTGGGCGATATCGTTGATGGTGGTAACCTGGGTGCTTACCTCGCTTGCTACATGGTCTACTTCTGCCAGCAATGTGCGGATGTTTGCCATCATGTCATTAAAGGTCTGCGTCAGCACCTCTAATTCACCAAAGGATTTAAAACTGGCGGAAACTGTGAGATCACCTTCCTCCGCCTTCTGCATAATGTGGACAATACGGCGAATCGGGGTGGTGATGGAGTTCGCAAATATGAGACCAACAAAAATAACCAGGATTACACCGACAACAGCAATGACAACTGTAAAGTTGCGAATCTCATATACCTCTGCAAGAATGGAATCGGTGGGAACCGTGCTGACAATTTTCCAGTCATCCCCGCAGGTATTTACGGTGACTAACTGTCCGCCGCGGATGAAGGTGCTGCGGTTTGCTGCGGCAACCTTGCCACTGATGGAAGCATCCAGCGGAGTTCCGCCTACTTCTTCATCGTCTGTGGAATAAATGATGACATTGTCCGGTCCGACAATGCGGATAGTCATGTCTGCCATCTGATCAGAGGTCTCCATCAGTGCATCCAGGTCTGCGGTATATATGGCAGCCAGAAGAATGGCATTGTCATTCACCCGTTTTACATAAAAGAGACGGCTGTAATAATCATTCACACCGGTGATCCAGCCATCGTTTGTGGTCTCGCGGGTGATAAAGCTGCTTGCGGTGGCATACAGAGAATCGCCACCCAGAAGGCTCTTAGTGCTGGAAGCAAGCTTTCCTACGGTCTTATCGTTGGCATAGACGATGCAGAAATCACCAAAATTGTTCATCAGACTGTTGGTAATCAGACTGGTTTCGATGGTGGAACGGGTCTGTACCTTATCATAGTCACTGATGGAGTCATCGGTGTCGTCATACTGGTACAGAAGGGTATCAGCAAAAATGAGTGATGCGATATCTTCAATGTTGTCCAGATGCGAGTTGACACTCAGCCGGATCTGATCGTTGATTGCCGTGGTCAGTGACCCGACCTTAGTTTGCATGGTAGAGCTTGTCTTGGCGTAAAATATCAGCGCAATGGCAAGGATACCTGCAAGCGCAATCACTATGTAGGATGTGATGAGCCGGGTTTTGATTGAGCCGTGCTGCTTTTTGCGCGCAGTAGAATCATTCATAGATTTCCCTCCTTGGCTGCTCTTGTGAGCAGGTATATGTAATACAAATAATTATACATCAAAGGTACTAATATTTCTATAGAAAAGTGGGATAATTCGGAAGGCATAAGAAGTTTTGTGTTTTCAGGCTAAGGAAAAAAGGAATTTGTCCGATATAAAGTCTGAAAGCGAATTTCAAGGAAGAAAGGAGATGCCATTATGCGGATAGAAGCTTATAATCAGGTGGCACAGATTTATAAAACAACAAAGGCTGCGAGCACGAAGAGTGTGAGCACAGCAAAAGCCGGTCGCGATGAAGTGCAGATTTCCTCATTGGGACGTGACTACCAGATTGCAAAGCAGGCAGTGGCAGAAGCTTCGGATATCAGGGAAGATAGGGTCGCACAGCTCAAGGCAAGTGTCAACTCTGGTAATTACAACGTGGATATGGATGATTTCGCGAACAAATTATTAGAAAAGTACAATGCATTAACTATGTAGGAAATGAGGGCGGACTGTGGCAAGCTTAATGGAAGACCTTTTGGATGTCTTAGGAAAAGAAGAAGCACAATATGAAGCGTTGATTGAACTTGGCGGTGAGAAAAAGGATGCGGTTATCAGAGCAGATATCGCAAAACTGGATGAAGTTACCGTGAAGGAGCAGGAAGCGGCGAGCGTGCTGTTAAATCTTTCCAACCGTCGGACGCAGGTGCTTAGTGATATGGCAACTGTGCTTGGCAAGAATCCGGAGGAGCTTACCGTAAGCCGGATGATCGGTTATCTGGAAAAACAGCCCATAGAGCAGGAAAAACTGATGAAGCAGCGGGACCGGCTCTTAGAGGTGGGAACCCGGATGCGGACATTGAATCAGCAGAATGAAGCCCTTTTGAAACAGGCATTGGAAATGGTAGAATTTGACCTTACCTTGTTGCGCAGTATGCGGCAGGCACCTGAGACTGCCAATTATAACAGGAACGCTTATAATACGGGCGACCTGTTAGGCAGCAGCGGCTTCGATGCCAAGCAGTAAGCTTGCAAGAGACAAGGAGAGAACACCATGGCAAATTCATTTGGAAGTCTGTACATCGGCGTGGCCGGTTTACAGAGCAGTCAGAACGCATTGAATATTACCTCAAATAACCTGGCAAATGTGGATACCACAGGTTATGTGCGTCAGCGGGTAATTTATTCAGATCGTGATTATTTAACCACCGATACTACAGCAGCAATCAGCAGACAGCAGTCTGGTCTGGGCGTGAAGATCGGTGATGTGATTCATACAAGAGATATTTTTCTGGACAGATCTTATCGTACCGAATCGGGACGTCAAGCATTTTATACAGCAACCTATGAGGCGACACAGGAAGTGGAAACGCTTTATCAGGAATTGGAAGGGGAAGCCTTCCAGGATGCGGTTGAGGATTTCTGGACGGCCTTCCAGGAGCTGGCAAAGGCACCGGAAGACAGTATTTACCAGAACCTTGTAATCCAGAAGGCCCAGCTTTTCTTAAGCAGGGGCAGTGCTGTATATTCCGGCATTCAAAGCTACCAGTACAATATAAATACACAGATTTCCGACGACATTGACCGAATCAATGAACTGGGAAAAAAGATTTATGACCTGAATCTGGCAATCATGAAGATTGAGTCAGGTGACGTGGAGACAGCTATGACCCTGCGCGATGAAAGGGATCTGGCGCTTGACGAGCTTGCCACCTACGTGGAGATTAACTATCATGAGACGACAGACGGTCAGGTAAAGGTGGAAGTGGAGGGCGTTCCCTTCGTTGACGAGGCAAAGTGCTACGAAATGGGCAAGAAATATGATAAAGCAACCGGCTTTATTACGGCATACTGGCCTCAGTTGTCCAATACAAGCAACGGGGAATATATCAATGTCTTTAATTTTAATACAGACATTTCTTCGGAGAATAAGAACGATGTGGGCGAATTAAAGGCGCTGCTCCTGGCAAGAGGCGACTATGTTGCAACCTATGCCAACGTGGAAGGCATGGACGCAGAGACTTACAACAACAGTACGGGGATGTCTGTGATGCTTACGGCAGAAGCACAGCTGGATCAGATGATTCACGGCATTGTCACGGCATTAAACGATTTGTTTTGCCCGAATGTGACGGCATCGGAACTTGTGTCCGGAATAAATAACGCACCAACATTTCCGCTTACCGTTTATGACGGGAACGGAAATCAGCTTGACATGACGATTACCGCAGACACCAAGGTTCTGGATGCGAATAATTGCTCTGTCGGTGCGGACGGAGAACTCCCGCCCCGGGAACTGTTTACCAGGATTGGAACGGAACGCTACACGAAGGTTTATGATGCCGACGGTAATGCGTATTATGTTTATAATGAAGAGGACCCTGCGGATACGACGAAACAGTATACCCTGCAGAGTCTCAGCGTAAATGAAGATTTGATTTCCCTGGAGAGTCTGCTTCCGCATCTGATGCAGAACGGTACGGTGAATCAGTCACTGGCGGAGTCCCTTACGGCAGTCTGGGATTCACAGCTGCTTACGTTAGACCCCAATGATACCAGCAAATGCACCTTTAAAGAATATTACCAGAATATGATTGATGCGCTGGCAACAAAGGGAAATGTATACCAGTCCACCAGTGAGACGCTGGATGCAACGGTGCTGTCTGTGGATAACCAGCGGCAGCAGATTATCGGGGTATCTTCCGATGAGGAACTTACCTATATGATCAAATACCAGAATGCATATAATGCGTCCAGCCGTTTTATTAATGTGATTAATGATATGATAGAGACACTGCTGACTCAGGTTGGCTGATAGGATGCCTGCCGGGCAGAATGGAGGAAGGATATGCCGTCAACATTTTTTGGATTAACGATTGCATCTTCGGGTATGAATGCATATCAGGTGGCATTAAATACAACAGCAAACAATATTTCAAATGTACAGACCGATGGATATACCAGGCAGCAGGCAAATCGTGTGGCAGGTCAGGCGTTGCGTGTAAATGCCAAATACGGCACGATGGGTACGGGTGTCACAACGCTGTCCATTAAGCAGATCCGCAACCAGTATTACGACAACAAATACTGGTACAACCAGTCATCCGTGGGACTGTACGAGACACGCCTGAACTATCTGAAGCAGATAGAAAATTATTTTATTGATGACGGCGAATCGGAAAAAGGATTTACTACAATCCTAAACACGATGTTCAATGCATTGGATACACTGAAAAATAATGCCGGTGATGTTAATGTGCGCCAGCAGTTCATTGGAAGTGCACAGAATTTTGCGACATATTTTAACAGTGTGGCAAACGGACTTTCCAATATCCAGGACAGTGTGAATGCAGAGATTAAGACTACCGTGGAAAATATTAATTCCATTGCGGAAAAGATAGCAATCCTCAATAAAGAAATTAATGTAATTGAGCTCCAGGGCGGGTACGCGAACGAACTGCGTGATGAACGGGCACTGTTGATTGATGAACTTTCCGCCATTGTTCCGACGGAGGTATCTGAGGTTCCTGTAGTCGACAGTACGAACCCGGACCGGGTGACGGGGGCTAACTACTACACGGTAAAGATTGGAAGCCAGATTCTGGTGGATACCTATGAATACAACACCCTCACCTGCGTGGCACGGGAGAATAAGGTAAATCAGTCTGACAACGAGGGGCTTTATGATATTGTATGGACGAAAACGGGAAATACGTTTCAGGGAGGGGCAAGCTACATGTCCGGTTCCTTAAAAGCCCTGTTTGATATCCGCGACGGTAATAACGGTGAGAATTTTACAGGAACGTCAAACATGGTAAATAACCGGACCGTGAAAATAACCAATCCGTCTATTACGGATATAGAGGCAATGACAATGCCGGAGGAAGGATTGCTGACAATGGCAGGCAAATCTTATAAGTACTCTGGCTTCAGTTATGAGATGGATGCGGATGGGAACATCACATCCTACACCTTCCATCTTGAAAATGCCGTTACGGATGCGGACGTGTCGAAAATTAACGGTGGAAAGGCTTCCATCGGGACGTCGGTAGACTCCATGGGAATTCCGTATTATATGGCACAGATGAATGAATTCCTGCGTGCTTTTGCCAAGGCGTTTAATGACATTATGCATGAAGGACAGGATTTAAATGGAAATGATACGGATTATTATTCCTTCTTTACAGGGACAGATTCCATTTCAGGAGAGGAATATACCCTTCTGGATACGGATCAGAATTCAACGGCAGATAATTATTATAAACTGACCGCGGCTAATTTCTGCGTGTCCAATATCTGTGTGAAGGATCCGGCAACGCTGGCGACCACCGCAAAGGATGTGGAATCCGAGGGTGTGGATGCCTATGATTTGTTTGATCGGCTGGCATTGTTAAAGAGCGATACCGTGATTTACCGCAGCGGTTATGCAGATGGATTCTTAAAGTGTATGATCTCCGATATCTCCATCGATACACAGGAGTCGGAGATATTTTCAAACAATTATACGAATATTGCAAATACCATAGAGAATCAGCGGCTCTCCATATCCGGAGTGGACGAGGATGAGGAAGCGCTGGATCTGGTGAAATTCCAGAACGCCTACAACCTCTCTGCAAAGATGGTTTCCGTGATGGCGGAGATCTATGATAAGCTGATTCAGGAAACGGGTGTATAAGGAGGAAGATAAATGCGTATTACAAATAATATGATGCTCCGCAATACGGCGTACAACATTAACGGAAATAAGACGAATGTAGACAAAACAAATAATCAGATGACCTCCCAGAAGAAAATCCAGCGTCCCTCCGAGGATCCCGTTATAGCAATCCGTGCACTGCGTCTGCGCAGCAGTTTAAGTGAAATTGACCAGTATTATGAGAATAACATTCCGGATGCGGAGGCATGGCTCGATGTGACACATACGGCACTCTATAACATGACGGATATTCTTAAGACTATCCGGGAACAGTGCGTATATGGAGCCAATGATTCCTTGAAGACTGAGGACCGCAATGCAATATTAGAGCAGCTACAGTCCATGCGAGCCCAGATTTATTCGGAGGGAAACGCGGATTATGCGGGGCGGACTGTATTTACCGGATATCGCACGAATAAGACACTGACATTCATGACAGAGGAGACATCGACCTCCTATGAGATTTCACAGGGCTTCTCCTATAAGGATATTGAGGAACACCGTTATTACAGCGGAGCCGTTACAGTTCCGACCACGGCGACAGAAGCCTTGAACAATGCAATTTCGAATCCGGCGGAGGCTACTTATTCCAGAATTCGTCTTGGATATGACGGGATTGACTCACTGACAGGAGTAGTGATGGACCCGACCACCGGTCAGCCGGATACGGACCCGGTTACCGGAGAGATACTGACGGAAAGTGTGACAACCGGTACGACAGCACTGGCATATACCAACGCGGACGGCACCACCGGCTATATGAATGTGACGGTCTATGAGACCTATGGTGACTGGGCAGCCGCATCGGCGGACGGTACCTATGACATTACGGACGGGGAAGCGGTACTGATTCGTCAGACCGGAGAACTGATACTGGCAGATGATATCGCTGCGGGATTAAAGAGCGGCAATGCTTCTATCACGCTGGATTATCAGAAGACAGGGTTTTCCAAGGGAGAGGTCAGACCGGAATATTATTATAATTGCACCAATGTTACAGATCCTGCGAACCCGGTGAAATTTGAAAAATTTGATGCCGACGGCAATGAGATTTATCAGGACATTAATTTCAATGTGGCACAGAATCAGACCCTTACGGTGAATACCACTGCGTCACGGGTTTTTGACTCTTCTATCGGCAGGGATGTGGATGAACTGATTGAGGCGGTGCAGAGTGCTCTGAATGCGAAAAAGAAAGTGGCGGACATTGAGGAGATGATGAACATGGATGAGTACGCTTCCGATGAATGTCAGAAAGCATTGGAAAACTGGATGGCGGCAGCACAGAAGGAGCTGGATTATGCGGAGGATAATATGCAGAAGCTCTACGACAGCTACATCGGGAATTGTGATGATTATCTGGAGCAGGTGAATCTGGCGCTTACCGAGGTGGGGAACAAGCAGCAGAGCCTGGCACTTACGGAGACTCGTATGTCAAGTCAGCAGACCACCATCGAAGCACTGAAGTCCAGCAATGAGGACCGGGAAATTTCTGACATTATTCTGGATTATACGGCTGCCTATAACGCATATCAGGCATCCCTTCAGGCAGGCGCGAAAATCAATCAGAATACGCTGTTGAATTATATTTAATGCATTTTGGGGGAACTCTATATGAAAGCGGACACGAGACTTTTTGGAAGCATCGATATTGATGATGATAAGATTATTTTGCTGGAGAACGGAATGATTGGACTGCCGGAAATGCGGCAGTTCGCTTTAATCTTTGACAAGGAAAAGAAAAAGGAAAAGCAGAAACAGATTATGTGGCTGCAGTCCATGGACGATCCGGAAACTGCATTTCCGGTTATGCAGCCGGAGCTTGTGAAACCGGATTATGCGCCAAGCGTCAGTGAAGAACTGCTGAGACCACTGGGAGAGATGGCGGACGAGGATGTATTTGTCCTTGTAACGGTGACAGCGGCACCGAAGAAGGAGGATACCTCCGTGAATCTGAAGGCACCGGTGATCATTAACACCAGAAACAATAAGGGAATGCAGGTTATCGTCGAGGATGATTATCCGATTAAATTCAGGATTTGTGAGGCATTAAAGGAAAAGGCGGGTGAATAAGAAGTGCTGGCATTGACGAGAAAAAAGGGGGAGTCGCTGGTAATCAACAACAACATTGAAATTACTATTTTAGAGATTCGTGGCGACCAGATTAAGATCGGCATTTCTGCACCAAAGGATGTGCCGATTTACCGAAAAGAGGTATTTATCCAGATTCAGGAGGAAAACAAGAAGGCTGCAGATCAGGTGATGGATGTGGCTGCATTGGAGAATCTTTTCTAGACAGATATTAAATTCCGGAAGATTTAACCGATATAGGTATTAGAAAATGCACGGAAGTAACTTTTGAACATCACACGGAGGTGATACAATTGGAAATCGAATCATTGAAAAATAATGGTGCGGCTGCTTATCAGCCGCAGAGCACGGCGACACAGTCGGCAATTAAAACGACGTCAGTCCGGGGCGGCATGGAAAACATGGAGCTTAATACAAAAATAGACGGAACGGTGTCCGGAGGCAGAGAGACGCAGCCGTATCAGCAGGATGGCACCGAGACACAGCAGGCGAACCAGCAGCAGAAGCTTAAGAATGCTGTGGAGGATCTGAACAAGCAGATGCATGATTCCGAAGCCATTTTTGGCATTCATGATAAGACCAACCGGGTTACCATTAAGATTGTAGATAAGGAAACCAAAGAGGTTATTAAGGAATATCCACCGGAACAAACTCTGGATATGATTGCCAAGGTGTGGGAGATTGCAGGCATTATGGTGGATGAGAAACGATAAGGAAGGAGAGAGGTACATATGCCAATTCGAATTACAGGTTTGAATTCCGGATTAGATACAGAATCTATTATTTCTGCATTAGTATCATCTTATAGCTATAAAACAGATAAGTATAAAAAGGCACAGACGAAGCTTTCTTGGAAACAGGAGGCATGGCAGTCTCTGAATACAAAGATATACAGCTTATATAACAGCGTGGGTAATCTGCGGTATTCTTCCGGATATAATATGCACACGGCGACCGTTTCGGACTCCACAAAGGCGAAGGTAACCGCAGGAAGCGGCGCGGTTAATGGCGTGCAGTCACTTAAGATTTCATCGATTGCACAGAGTGGTTATCTGACGGGTGCAGTTGTGAAAATGGCAGACAGCACAGACAAGGTAAGCGGAAGCACAACGTTAAAAGAACTGGGCTACACCGGTACCGGCGGAACAATTGAGGTGGCAGGTAAGACCGGAGAAACAGCAACGAAGATAGAAGTTACGGGAGATATGACCGTCAGTGACTTTGTCAGCAAGCTGAATTCTGCGGGAGTAAAAGCCAGCTTTGATTCCGGAAATCAGAGACTGTTTGTCAGCTCTACGGATACCGGAGAGGCAAATGATTTCAGTCTCAAGTCTGCGAATGATGAGGGTGATAAGGTATTAAAGGCACTTGGCTTGAGTATGGCTTCGACAACTTATGCCTCAACGGACTATAATACAGGCAATTCCAGAATACAGGCAACGGATGCAAAAATCACTTTGAATGGAGCAGAATATACCTCCACGACAAATGAATTCAGCATCAATGGACTCTCAATTACGACACTGGCAACGACCGGTGCGGATGAAAGCCTGTCAGTCACCGTATCTACAGATTCGGAGGGACTGTATGACAAGGTAAAGGAATTCATAACCAGTTATAACAGCCTGATTAATGAGATGACATCTCTTTACAACGCTGACTCGGCAAAGGGGTATGAACCCTTAACGGATGATGAGAAGGATCAGATGAGCGATGCCGAGATTGAGAAGTGGGAGGAAAAGGTAAAGAGCGCGCTTCTAAGAAGAGATGACACATTACAGAGCCTGATGAGCGGAATGACGACGGCTATGGCAAAGACTTATACCATAAATGGGAAGGCGTATAGCTTATCGACGTTTGGTATTGCCACCTTGGGCATTATGAATGCAGCGGAAAATGAACAGAATGCATATCACATTAATGGGGATGAGGATGATAGCGCAGTATCCGGAAAAGAAGACAAGCTGCTGGCAGCAATTAAAGAGGATCCGGATGCCGTTGTTAGCTTTATGAAGGAACTGTCGAAGGGGCTTTATAATGCAATTGATACCAAGATGAAGTCCTCAACCTTAAGCAGTTCATATAAAGTGTATAACGATAAGGAAATGGCATCCGAGTACAGTGATTATACAGAGACAATCACAAAATGGGAAGACAAGCTGACGTCAATGGAGGATTATTACTATGATAAATTCTCCGCAATGGAAACTGCGCTGGCAAAATTAAATTCACAGCAGAGTTCGCTGGCGGGATTGCTTGGTAGTTGATTGCATGCCTATGATATCTGAAAATGGTATCATAGGCATTGCTGAATAAAAATAAATGTCCATGGATGGAGGAAGTTTTTATGCTTAAACAAAACGGGTATGCTGCATATGCGAACAGTAAAATTATGACAGCAACACCAGCAGATCTTACATTAATGCTTTACGATGGGGCGATTAAGTTCTGCAATATAGCGATAACGGCGATTGAGGATAAGGACCTTGAAACGGCACATATTAATATTATGAAAGTAGAACATATTATCGAGGAATTTCAATCAACGTTAGACCGCAGATATGCAACGGCAGAAGATTTTGATAATGTATACAGGTACATAAACCAGCGTCTGCTTGAAGCTAATATTAAAAAGGACAAAGAGATTTTGGAAGAGGTGTTAAAACATCTGAGAACTATGCGTGATACCTGGAAAGAGGTCATGCGGCTTTCCGCAGCAGGAAAGTAGCCGGTATAGAAAGGGCAGTGTATGTCAGAGAACTATTTAACAATCATGATTCAGAGCCTTCAGAAAAAGGAGCAGCTTTTGGATCAGATTTTAATATTGTCCAGAGAACAGAAGGACTGGATTGAGGACCCACAATTAACCCCGGAGGAATTTGAACAGAACATTGAGAAGAAAGCGGCTTTGATTGAACAATTGGATGGTCTGGATGCCGGATTCGAATCATTGTATGAAAAAATGGCAGATGAACTGAATGCAAATAAAGAGAAATATTCGGAAGAAATCTGCACAATGAAGACGCTGATTACACAGATTACGGATAAAAGTATGGAGATACAGCGGGTGGAAGCCCAGAATAAAATGCAGGTGGAACAGCGCTTTACGAATATCCGCAAACAGATTAAGCAGGTTCGGGACAGCCAGAAGATTGTGAAAGAATATTATCGCAATATGCAGAAGCTGAATTATGTGGATCCGCAGTTTATGGATAATAAAAAGTAATTTGCATCAAAGAACAATGTGGAAGGTTAAGTCTTGCACGAATTAACCGATATAGATTATAAGAGTCGGAAAGGATGCCGTACGCTAATTGTTCATGGAGGATAAGGAATATAGATTAGGGCGTTGAGGTATTACTTTATAAAAGTTATACTGCAATGCCCTTTTTGTATGGAAAAAATATACATGAGGGTAGATTATGGAAGAGTATAAAGAACTATTTGCTGGAGTAGAACGCCTGAAAGAAATGGGGGGAGTGCAGGAGGCACTACAGCTATTGCTTATAATGAAACAGAAATTGCCGGATAAGGCAAGTGAAATTCAACTTGAAATACTTAAAATAAAATTTCAGCAGGGGCTGTATCAAGAGACATTTGATGAAGCATTAGGATATTTACCAGAAGATGATGGTCGTATTTTACAATGGTTATTAGAGAAATATTATGAGCCTTTTCGGAGTGAGTATGAGAAAATAAAAAACAATAACACGGAATATTTGGAAAAATATGTTTATTTTTATGGTATAGCGAAGGAGTATGAAACAAAAATATTGTGGTATGATGGCAGGGAAAAAATATTTTTTTGCAAAGAAAAAAATGTGTTTTCGTATTACAGTGTGCCTGAAATAGAAATGAAAAGTGGAACTGTACCACTGATTATTAATATGCTCAATATTGAACAGTTGATAGAACAAAAAAACAAAACGAAATATATTGGTACGGTGCCAAATTATGAGGTGCCAATATATCTTTACTATGATGAAGACATTTTTGCTGCATTAATTCAATGCGTAGAGTTTCGGGAGTTGCTAGAAGGTAATAGGGTAGTAATAATAGTGGGGGAAGATAATTTAAATCGTTTTTTTGGAGAAAACCAAGTTAAATTTCCACACAGAATCATAGGGCATGAAATAGAAAAAGTAAAAATAGCTTTAGATAATCAAGACAGAAGAAAAACAGAAAAAATGCGTTGCGATAAGGCACAGATAGAGGAGTATTATAGTAAGTCGGAGACTCAAATTAATGAGAGGATACGACGAAAAAAACCAAGGGTATTGTTTGTAACATCTTATTTTACCACAGTGTTGCAATATCATACTAGAGATTGCAAAAAGGCATTAGAAAAGATGGGGATAGATACAGAAATACTGATTGAGCGAGCAAACATATTTAGAATAAGTTCGAACGATTTCTATTCATGTATAAATTCGTTTCGCCCGGATGTTGTTTTTGTTATAGACCATTTTCGGTTTGAACATTGGGAATGTCCAAAGGAAATAATGTGGGTTTGTTGGGTTCAGGATCCGTTGGAACATATAATGGATAAAGAAACACCTGGAAAACTGGGAGATAGGGACTTTGTAATGAACCATTTCACATCATGGAGTGAGTTTAAAAGAGTCGGTTATGATCCGGAAAAAGTTTTGGAGGCTCCAGTACCTGCTGATGCTAGTATATATAAGAAACAAAAAATGACAGCTAAAGAATATAGTACATATTCATGTGACATATGCTTGGTGTGTCATGCGGCGGATGTAAAAGGACATATAGAAACTATAATGGAGCAGTTTCCGGAAGAATTGAGAGAGGCGATAGCGGCGGTATATTATGGTTATAAGGATTATGTTTACAAAACAGGAGAGTTTTTCTATTCAAAAGAATTTTTTGCGCAGTATGTTGACGGTGTATTTCGAAAAGGTTTTGAAGTAGTAATACTGCCTCAAGTCTTAGAGTATATAGCAGAGGATATGTATTTGGAATTTAATCAAAAAGTATTTCGCCAGACAATAGTAGATTGGCTTATTGAAGCAGGTTATACGAATATAAAATTATGGGGGAAAGGCTGGTTAAGCGAGAAAAAATACGAGAAATATGCCATGGGTGTAGCGGAAAATGGGAAAACATTATCAAAGATTCTGCAGTCTTCGAAAATAGTATTGGGAAACAATGTAAATGGTACAGGAGCTGCACGTGCATGGGAAACGATGCTGAGTGGTAGCTTTTACATAAGTAATTATATACCGCCTGAAGAAGACTTTGTAAATATCCGAAAAATCATGACGGAAGGGGAAAACTTGGTAATGTTCCATAGTAAGCAGGACTTGTTAAATAAAGTTGATTATTATTTAAATCATGAAGAAGAACGGAAACAAATGGCTGAAAAAGGAACAAAGTTAGCACTACAGTATATGACCTTTGATGCACTAATGCAAAAAATGTTATGCTTTTTAAGTAAAAAAATAGAAGGGAAGGAACAAAATTAATGGAAGACTATAGAATTGATTCACATAAATTAATATTTCATCCGGATAGAGTAGCGGATTGGATGCAAGGGAAAACGGTATATCCGATTAATGCAGAGGTGGGGTTGGCGGGAGCGTGTAACCATCGATGCATATTTTGCGCAGTTGATTATATGGGATATGAACCCAAGGTATTGACGAGGCGGATTGTACATGAACGGTTTGGCGAGATGCAAGGAAAAGGGCTAAAAAGTGTACTGTTTGCTGGAACAGGGGAACCGCTATTGAATAAAGATGCCCCAGAGATTATCAATGATACAAAGAAAATGGGGATAGATGTGGCGTTATCCACCAATGGAGTTCTATTTACAGAGGATATAGCAAAAGAATGTATGAATTCAATTTCTTGGATTCGTTTTAGTACATCAGCGGGAACAGAAGAAACATATAAAACGATTCACAGAGGAAAAGATGGAGACTTAGAAAGAGTATTTAGTAATATATATAATGCTGCTCAGCTTAAGAAGAAGTATAATATGAAGACGGTTTTGGGTGTTCAAATCGTAATGATACCAGAAAATGTTGATGAAGTAGTTATGTTGGCAAAAAAGGTAAAGGAGCTTGGGGCAGATCAGTTTTCGGTAAAATCATTTGGGTGGCAGCCGCTAAGTTCCAGTGAATTAAAGAAGGAAGTAGATCGTACTTCTTATTATGATAATAGAGAAGATCTTATTCATGAATTGGAGGAATTAAATGATGAAAACTTTAGAGCGGTGTATCGATTGAACCGTATGAGCAAACCTAAGACAGGAAAGAATTATACAGAATGTTATGCTTTGCCTTTTCATACCAATATAGATGCTAATGGTGATGTATGGCCATGTTGTGTTTTGATAGGAGCGAAGGATATGTCATTTGGCAATATTTACGAAAATACATTTGAGGAGATATGGAATGGTGAGCAACGCGTGAGAGTGATTAAGAGGTTAAAAGATATGAAGTTGTCAGAATGTACACCAGAATGCAAATTGGACGATATGAATCGTTACCTTCACGAATTAAAGCATCCAAATGCACATGTTAATTTTATTTAAATGGCAAAGTAATGGAGGATAAAATGGCAGAGGATTATAAGTTAGATTCACATAAACTGATATATCATCCCTGTGAAGTGGCAAAGTGGTTGCAGGGGCAAAATGTATATCCTATCGAGGTGGAGATATCGCCAAGCGGAGCGTGTAACCATCGATGCATATTTTGTGCAGTTGATTATGTGGGGTACCATCCGGATTTTTTGAATAAAGATGTAATTTTACGGGATATCCGTCAGATGAGTGCGAGAGGGCTAAAAAGCGTTATCTGTTCGGGTGAGGGAGAACCGTTATTAAATCAGAGTTTGCCTGATATTGTTAATGGCATTAAGTCTTGTGGCGTAGATGTTGCAATGAGCACAAATGGCATATTATTTACGGAAGAAAAGATTAGGGAATGCTTGGAATCATTTACATGGATTCGGTTTAGTGTAGCAAGTATGGAAGCCGAATCATATGATAAGATACAGCGTGGAAATAGTGGTGATTTGGACAGGCTAAAAAATAATTTGACGGAAGCAGTTAGGGTAAAACATAATAAGGGATTAAATACAACATTGGGGGTACAGTGTTTGTTGCTTCCGGACAATATACAGCAATTACCCTATATGGCGAAGCAACTTAGAGAAATTGGGGTAGATTATCTTACAATAAAGCCGTATTCACAGCATTTACACAGTGAAAATAAGTTTGAAATAAATTATGACGAAATGCTGGACATGGAGCAGGAATTAAAACAATACTCCACAGAAAGTTTTTCAATCTATTTCAGAAGCAATGCCATGAAAAAAATGCATCAATACAAAGAATACAAACAGTGTTATGGCTTACCCTTTATGACTCATATTGACGCAAAAGGCAATGTTTGGCCATGCGTGGCGCATATAGGAACAGAGAAATTTTGCTATGGTAATATTTATGAGCAGACCTTTGAAGAAATTTGGGAGGGACCAGCAAGACGACGTGTGGTAGAAGAACTGAGCACATTTGATATCAATAGTGTTTGTAGAGAGGCTTGCCGATTAGATGAAATTAATAAATATTTGAATGAGTTAAAAAATCCTGGAGAGCATGTAAATTTTATCTGACATTATAAAAAACGAATATCAATATGTAAAGAGAAGGAAACAAGATGAAAAAGGATATAAAAGCTACGTGTCCAGTTATGCCGTCTAAGGAAGCATATATACAAGAGATAAGTTCAATTTGGGAAAGTGGAATAATGACGAACAATGGTGAGAAAACTCACGAATTTGTGAATGCTCTTGCTTCCTATACAAAGTGTAAAAATATAGACTTGTTTGTAAATGGACATTCTGCTTTGATGATTGCAATTGGTGCGTTGCAACTTCAGGGAGAGGTTATCACATCACCATTTACATTTGTTTCGACAACGAATGCAATTATCCAGAATGGACTGACGCCGGTTTTTGCGGATATCGATGAATCGTATAACTTAAATCCAGAAAAAATAGAGGAATTGATTACACCAGAAACTTGCGCAATTATTACACCACATATATTTGGAATTCCATGCGATGTAGAGCGGATAGAGCGGATTGCTCAAAAATATAAGTTAAAAGTTATCTATGATGGAGCGCAGGCATTTGGAACAAAAGTAGGGGGGAAAGCAATAGGGGCTTATGGCGATATTACAATGTTTAGCTTTCACGCAATCAAAGTATTTAATTCTATTGAAGGCGGAATGCTAACGTATAAGGACGATAGTTTACATAAGCTATTTGAGTTATATCGAAACTTTGGCATTTCATATGGAGAAACGGGTAATGATGTTGAAGTTATTGGCATCAACGCTAAGATGAATGAATTTCAAGCGGCAATGGGTATTGTTAATTTGCGTGGATTAGATGATGAAATACAAAAGAGAAAAATACTGGCGGATATGTATTGTGAACGTTTAAAGGATGTTTCTGGCATTCTTACTTATGAATATAAAGCCGATGTCGAATATAATTATGCATATTTTCCAGTTAAAGTTTTTCCAGAGTATGGAAGAACAAGAGATGAGTTGTGGCAAAAGTTAAAGGAAAGAGGTATAGGAACAAGAAAATTATATGATAAATTGACATGTGACTATAGGTGTTATGCAAATAGCAATTTTGTAAGGAAAACAGAATATGCGGATCAGATAAAAGGAATAGCATTGGATCTTCCGATGTATGGAACGTTGGAACAGGACGATGTTGAATATATTTGTGATACGATAAAGTCATTGAGGAAGTAAGGATGGAAAGTTTTTATTCACAGAAGGAATTAGAAAAAATAGGATTCAAAGAACTGGGCGAAGATGTTAAGATAAGTCGCCACACATGCATATACGGAGCGGAGACAATTTCTATTGGTAATCATGTAAGAATTGACGATTTCTGTAGAATGAGCGGAAAGATAAAAATAGGCGATTATGTACATATTTCTGTGTACGATGCGTTGTTTGGCGGAAGTGAAGGAATTGTAATAGAAGATTTTGCAAATTTATCGTCAAGAGTCAGTGTCTATGCGCAATCGGACGATTATTCGGGGGAAGAACTGACAAACTCTACGATACCTAACGAGTATAAGAAAATCATATCAAAAGTCGTAAGAATAGAAAGACATGCAATAATAGGAGCATCTAGTGTGATTTTGCCAGGAGTTACGGTGGCAGAGGGCACAGCTTGTGGAGCTATGTCGTTGATTAACAAAAGTACGGAGCCATGGAGTCTTTGCGTAGGAATACCAGCAAAAAAGATAAAGGACAGGAAAAAGGAATTGCTGGTAAAGGAAAAAATGTTTTTGGATCGCGTGAAAGATAACAATTGTAAATAGTCACAAATAGTGATAAATCAGGGGGACATAATGGGAAGCAAATGTAATTCGAATGTGTATAGTGATTTAAAAATATTTTATCATGCTGATAAAATTGAAGATATTTTAAAAGGCAGAAGAACTGCCCCCATATATATTCGTATAAAACCTACAAATATGTGCAATCAAAATTGCTATTATTGCGGCTCAAAGGATGAAAATGTACCGGAAGAGCGTACTTTTGACAGAACTGCAATGATTCCAAGAGAAAAGATGCATGAAATTATAAATGATATAAGCGAAATGGGAGTTAAAGCAGTTACATTCAGTGGTGGTGGAGGACCGTTAATATATCCCTATATCGAAGAAACTTTGGAGTTAATAAAAAGCAAAGGGATTGACTATTCTGTTATTACAAATGGACAAGCGCTTGACGGAAAAAAAGCAGAACTTTTGTCAGATGCAAAATGGATAAGAGTTTCTCTTGAGTCAGCGTGCGCGGAAACATATTCCAAAATCAGAGGAGTGCATACGTTTGATAAAGTAATTAATAATATTCGTAATTTTGTTAAAATTAAAGGCAATGCATGTACAGTGGGAATTAATTGTGTGATCACGCGGGACAACTATACGGAAATATATGATTTATGTAAAATTATCGCAGAAACCGGGGCAGATAATATTAAGCTTTCACCGCTTCGTTTGAATGCCGATTTAGGAGAATATCATAAGCCGATTGAACATACTGTAAAGGAACAGATTAAACGAGCTAAGGCTGACTTTGAGAATGGAAGGTTTGCGATTATTGATAAATATGATGGGGATGCTGGATTGGAAGAAAATTATTGTAAGCCTTATAATCGATGCATGATACAGGAAGTTTTTACGGTGATAGGTGCAGACTGCAAAGTATATTTTTGCCATCAGAGAGCATACACAAAAGATGGAGATATTGGATCGCTGGCAGAGAGAAGTTTTAAAGAATTATGGTATGCAGATGATACAATAAAAAAAGTGCAGGAATTGGATGCATGTAGGGAATGCAATTTTAGATGTGTTTTTGATGAAAGAAATATGTTGTTAAACAACTTGATGAGTATAGACAAAAATCATATTAATTTTATTTGACTATTTTTACATCGTGAATAGAGGGTAGGAAAAACTATGCATGAACATGAATTAGAAGAAATTTCGTTAAAAACAAGGCAAAAAATATTTGAAATCGTTTGTAAGAATAGGGCGGGGCATTTGGCTTCATCACTATCTTCTGTAGAGATATTGACGGCACTGTATTTCGGAAACATTTTAAGGTATGATGCAAAAAATCCACAGTGGGAGGATAGAGATCGTTTTGTGCTGAGTAAAGGACATTCTGCAATTGGGTATTATATTACATTGGCAAAAGCGGGTTATTTCAAAGAAGAGGAAGTAAATTCATTCTGCATTGCTGGAACCAGGTATGGCGGGCTGCCATTAAAAGATAAAGTGGGGGGGGTAGAAGCAACAACGGGGTCTTTAGGACACGGTTTATCCTATGCAGCGGGAATGGCAATGAATGCAAAAATATTTCAAAAAGATTATAAAGTATATGTTTTGTTGGGCGATGGAGAATTACAAGAAGGAAGTGTCTGGGAAGCAGCTATGTTTATAGCACAGCACGAATTAAAGAATATAGAAATTATTATTGATTATAATAAGATACAGGCAACCGGGAGATGTAAGGATATCATAAATATTGAGCCGTTAAGAGAAAAATGGCAAGCCTTTGGATTTGATGTACTTGAAGCAGATGGCCATAACGTTTGTGAGTTAGTGGAAAAAATGGGGATAAATGAACATAGTGCAAAACCTAGAGTACTAATTGCACATACAGTAAAAGGAAAAGGTTTATCATTTGCTGAAAATAATCCTGATTGGCATTATAAAATGCCGACTGAAGAACAAATCGAGATTGGACTACGGGAGCTTGGAATGAAAGGACGATAATTAACGTATGAGAAATACATATAAAAGTGTTATTTATGATTTACATAAGGAAAATGAAAAAATTGTTTCAGTTATTGCAGATAGTGGAACAGATGAGCTGAGGAACGTTAGAGAGGATTTTCCGAGTAGAGTGGTAGAATGTGGTCTTTCAGAATGCAATGCGATTGGAGTGGCTGCAGGAATGGCAGCGTCTGGAAGTATACCTATTGTATATGGAATGGCCCCGTTTTTACTTTATAGAGCATATGAATTTATTCGAGATGATATTTGTATTCAAAATTTGAATGTTAAAATTGTAGGTAGCGGAGCGGGAATAATCTATAATAATTTGGGACCGACTCATCATGCGACAGAGGATATAGCAATTATGCGAACACTTCCTAATATGAAAGTGCTTTCAATTGCTTCTCCCAAAGAGGTTATACCGGTTATGAAGTGTGCTGTACAGTTAAATGGACCGGTTTATGTTAGATTTGGTAAAGCATGGGAAGAGGAAATATATGATAAAGAAGCGATATTTGAATATGGTAAGGGGACAGTGCTGAGGGAAGGGAAAGATATGACAATTATATCTACTGGCTCCATTATTTCCAGTGTGTTAAAGGCTCATGATTTATTGGAAAAAGAGGGATATACGATACGAGTAATAAATTTCTCCACTGTTAAACCGATTGATAAGGAATGTATTAAGCTGGCGGCAAAGGAAACAGGGAAAATTTTAGTGGTAGAAGAACATAGTGTACTTGGCGGTTTGGCAAGTGCGGTTGCTGAAGTTGTAGTGGAAGGCGGTATTGGTATTCAATTTAGAAAAATGGGATTTGAAAATAGGTTTTGCACAGATTATGGCTGGTATCAGGATATTAAGAGATTAAATGGTCTGGGAGAAGATGATATATATATGATGGCGAAAAAAATGTTATAATGCGGAATCTGAGTAGCGAAAAGGAAGATATGCATGAGAATACTGATAGCTGGTGCAGGTGGCTTTGTAGGAAATTTTTTGTGCCAATATTTAAAAAACAAAGGGCATGAAATAATTGCTATTTATAGAAAGACAATGCCTAAAGGAGAAAATATAAAAGCCTATCAAATAGATCTAAAAAATCATTTTGAGTTAAAAGAGGATGTAGATGTTATTATTAATTTTGCAAGCCAGATGAGGGGAGACAAAATTATTGATTATTTAGATAACACAGTGTTGCCGATGAGAAACCTGCTGGAATTTGCAGAAAAGAAGCATATAAAAACATTTATTGGAATTTCTTCTATTGCAATTTATGGTGAGGTTGATGGGTGCGTAGATGAAAATAGTGATAGGGTAAACACGGATGATTATGGAACTGCTAAGTATATTGTGGAAAGGTTATTGGAAGACGCAGATATTGATAATAAGTACATATTACGTTTGCCACGTATACTTGGTCCCGGGGTGGATTTTACATATCCTTGGATTCCCCAAATGACAATGCAGTTAATAAAGAATGAAAATGTTTATTATTTTAATCCTGAGCTATTGTATAACAACTTAATGCATGTGGAGAATTTTGCACAATTTGTTTTGCTTTTGTTAAATCGTGAAAAAAAAGGATATGAAATAATTGTGCTGGGATCGAAAACTCCAATGCCGGTTTTTCAAGTTATCAATATTCTGAAACGAGAAATAGGAAGTTCTTCTAGATTACTTCAAAAAGAGTATAAAGGGAAAAATTCTTGCCACTGGATAGATATTAGTAAAGCCATCTCTATAGGGTACAAGCCAATGGAAACAGAAGATGTATTAAAGCTTTTTGCAAGGGAAGCATTAAAAGACTTAGAACGTTAAAATGGAGGATAAAAATGAAAGAGTCATGGGAAAATAGTGTACAACTTGGAGAGTATTATTCTGAAGGATTCTTACATGATGTGAAGAAAACTATGATAACATTATCAAGGTATAAATTTGCAAGTAAGATGATGGAGTATAGGACTCATATAAAAGTATTGGAACTAGGATGTAGTGAAGGTATAGGAGCATATTTTTTTATGCAATTACCGAATTGTGATGAATATGTTGGGGTGGATATTGATGAAGAAAAATTGGCATGGGCAAATGCGATGGTAAAACCACACCAAGAGAGATATGGTAAAAAAATAGATTTTATTAAAGGGGATATAATAAGCACTGCGAATTGTTTTACAAAAAAAGATAGGGCTACAGCTGTAATTTCATTAGATGTTATTGAGCATATTGAACATTCAAAAGAAGAAAAGTATATGAATACAATTATAGATAATTTGGCGGAGGATGGTATAGCAATTGTTGGAACACCTAATATTACGATGAAACCATATCAAGATTTAAGAACGCAGAAGGAACATATTAATATGTTTGATGCACAGAGACTGTATAATTTAATGAATACTAGATTTAGAAATGTTTTTATATTTAGTATGAATGATGAAATAGTGCATACAGGATTTACACCGATGAGTTGTTATTTATATGCATTATGTTGTAATCCAATAAGATAAAGGTGGAGAATATAAGCAAATGGGCTTAATTATTAAGAAAGATGATTTTAAAAACGTACGTAAAAAAATAAAGGAGCAGAATAAAACTATAGTTTTATGTCACGGAGTATTTGATTTGGTACATCCTGGACATATCATACATTTTGAAGAAGCAAAAAAAATGGGAGACATTCTTGTGGTTTCTGTTACGGCATCGAAATATGTTCGAAAGGGACCCGGTAGGCCATACTTTGATGATGATATGAGAATGAAAGTTCTTTCGGCAATTGAATGTATTGACTATGTTATGCTTTCGGAAGGATATACGGTTGATGACATTATTGAGACTGTAAAACCTGATCTGTATGTGAAGGGACAGGAATATGCTAAGGCTGAGGATGATATCACAGGTATGATAGATTCTGAAATTCAGTTGGTTCGAAAACATGGTGGGGATATTGCATATACAACCGGACAAGTGTTCAGTTCTACGAAATTGATTAATAATGCTTTACCGGCATTAAGCGATGAAGTAAGAGAATATATGGAACGGTTCCATTCGAATTATACATTGGCTGATATTAAAAATTATGTTGAGTCAATGCGCGATTTAAAAGTGCTTGTGATTGGAGATGTCATTATAGATGAGTATATTTATTGTAACGTGCAGGGGATGATGTCTAAAGATATGGGATATTCTGCGAGGTACAAATACTCGGAACAGTATATGGGTGGCTCTTTGGCTGTGGCGAATCATTTAGCATCGTTTAGTGATAATATTACATTAATGAGTGTGATAGGTTCAGAAAAATCGATACACAGCAGAATTTTAAATGAGTTAAGTGATAAAATGCGCCTCGACCTAACCTATAGTTCAAAATTTGAAACAATTATTAAAAGCAGATATGTTTCTCTAAATGAGAAACGAGAAGAGGTAAATAAAATATTTGCAATTAATAATTTACCGATTCCAATGCAAATTGACAGTGAGACAATGGATAAGTTCAAACAACATTTGCGAGAAAAAATCGGACAGTATGAGGTGGTTATTCTATGCGATTTCGGGCATGGATTAATTGACAGAGAGGTTATGGATATTCTTCAAGATAAGGCTAAGTTTCTCGCGATAAACTGTCAGACAAATTCATCCAATTATGGTAAAAACTTAATTACAAAGTATCATAGAGCCGATGTATTTGCACTGGACCAAAAGGAATTAAGTCTGGCATTTACAAATTATCAGAATGAGGAAGATGAATCTTTGATCGGCTTGTCAGAACATTTTGGAAGCAGAGGCTGGTTGACGAGGGGCTCACAAGGAGCTGTAGCGGTAGAACAAAGGAAGTTACTTCCATGCCCTGCGTTTACCTTGAAGGTGAAAGATACAATAGGGGCAGGCGATGCTTTTTTTGCATTGGCGAGTATGGTTGTGGCGGTTGGTGCACCCATTGAAGTGGGATCATTTATGGGGAATATAGCGGGCGCGCTGGCAGCAAATGTTGTAGGAAATAAAGAAGCGATAGAGAAAGTGAATGTTTTAAAATATGCGAGTACATTATTAAATATCTAGGAGGGAATGAAATGATATCATTAGTAACAGGAGGCTGTGGCTTTATTGGTTCTCATATCGTAGACCGCTTGCTGGAGGAAGGCCATACGGTACGTGTAATTGATAATTTCTCTACAGGGCGTCCGGGCAATCTGGAGCATCAGAAAGAGAATGCAAATTTGACTGTATACCACATGGATATCAGGAACAAAGAAGAGATAGAACCGGTATTTGAAGGTGTTGACTATGTTTTTCATATGGCAGCACTGGCGGATATCGTTCCGTCTATTCAGAAGCCATGGGAATACTACTCGTCGAATGTTCTGGGAACATATAATGTGGTTGAGTGTGCAAGAAATGCAGGGATTCGGAAGCTTGTCTATGCAGCATCGTCTTCCTGCTATGGAATACCGGATGAATTTCCTACGAAGGAAACGGCAGAGATTCGCCCACAGTATCCATATGCATTGACAAAGAGACTTGGGGAGGAAACGGTGCTTCACTGGGGGCAGGTGTATGGATTGCCGGTCATCACATTGAGATTGTTTAATGTGTATGGCACACGTTCCAGAACATCAGGAACCTATGGCGCTGTATTTGGAGTGTTCCTGGCGCAAAAGCTGGCGGGAAAACCATTTACTGTTGTAGGCACGGGAGAACAGACCAGAGACTTTACCTATGTAACGGATGTGGCGGATGCGTTCTATACAGCGGCAATGTCTGATATTGTAAATGAGACCTTTAATGTGGGAAGCGGGGGAACATATTCGGTCAACCGTTTGTGCGAGCTGCTGGGCGGAGAAATCGTGCACATCCCCAAACGCCCCGGGGAGCCGGATTGCACTTATGCGAATACAGAGAAAATTGAGAAAGCACTGGGATGGAAAGCGAAGGTTACATTAGAGGAAGGGGTTGCCAAAATTCTGGATAATATTGATTATTGGAGAGAAGCTCCGGTTTGGACACCGGATACAATAGGAGAGGCAACCAGTGACTGGTTTAAGTATCTTGGAGATAAGTAGAAGAATTCATGGAGGAATGGGATGTATACGGATTATCTGAAGGAGCTGATGCATTATCTGGAAGTGACGCAGGTATATCGCGATGATAAAACACCTTGCAGAGATTACGAGGAAGCCATGCAGGAACTCGTAGATTTATTTTCAGATATTAAGAGGGCAGGCAAACAGGTCTTTTTTATTGGAAACGGGGGCAGCGCAGCAATTGCAAGCCATATGACGGCAGACTTTATGAAGAATGGTGGAATGAAGACATATAGCCTGTATGATAACTCCGTCACTACCTGTATGGGAAATGACTATGGATATGAACATATTTTTTCACGTCCGATGGAATTCCTTGCCAATGAAGGGGATTTGCTTGTTGCAATCAGCAGTTCGGGAAATTCGCAAAATATAGTGAATGCAATCCGGGTGGCACAGCGGAAAAATATGAAGATTGTTACCCTGTCTGGGTTTAAACGGGAAAATCAGATTATCAACATGGGTACCTATAATGTTCATGTGCCGGTTTGCCGGTATGGTATGGTGGAATCTATACATAATCTGATCTTGCAGCAAATTGTAGATGTTATTCTGGAACGTGATGGAGAGTGTCTGTAGGATGGAGGAAAAGAACCGGGCGGTATTCCTGGATCGGGATGGCGTCTTGTGTGAGGACACAGATTACGTCACCTCTTTTGACAAAATGCATATCTTCCCGTTTGCAAAAGAGGCGGTTGGGCTGATACACCAAAAGGGTTACCTTGCAATTGTGGTCACGAATCAATCGGCGGTTGCCAGAGGGATGATGACAGAGGCAGAGCTATGGAAGCTTAACGGCTTTCTGCAGACTGAGACCGGGGTGGACGCAGTGTATTATTGTCCGCATCTGCCACCGGAGCATACGGAGCTACCCCCTTATCGTATATTCTGCAGTTGTAGAAAACCTGGAATAGGAATGCTGCAGAAAGCTGCCTGTGATATGCATATTGCAATGGAGGAATCTTATATGGTAGGTGACAGAGCCAGTGACATTGAGACGGGGAAAAGGGCTGGAACGAAGACCACATTAATTTCCGACAGGACAGAAGAAAGAAGTGGGGCAGACTTTGTATATCCTACAGTTCTGGAATTTGCGAAGGTGTTATGACAGCATCCCAAAGCACTTGGACAGAGGAAAAAATAATTTTAAGAAAGTTATAAAAATGGGGTTAAGGATTTTTTGTCCTATCCGATATATATAGCAAGTAAACAAGATAACAATTGTTACTTGCGGTTGAAGTCTGAATGGAGCGTACGGCCAGGATGGATGGAGACCACTCAACAACAAATTTTGCAGCATGGACGCTGCAGTATATTCAAGGAGGAAAATATTATGGCAATGGTAGTACAGCACAACCTTACAGCAATGAATGCTAACAGACAGTTAGGTATCACAACAAGCGCTCAGGCAAAGTCTTCTGAGAAGTTATCTTCTGGTTACAGAATCAACCGCGCAGGCGATGACGCTGCAGGTCTTAAGATTTCTGAGAAGATGAGAAGCCAGATTCGTGGTCTTGACAAGGCTTCCTCGAATGCACAGGATGGTATCTCTCTGATCCAGACTGCTGAGGGTGCATTAAGCGAGTCCCACTCTATCTTACAGCGTATGAACGAGCTGGCTGTTCAGGGTGCTAACGATACGAACGAAGGTATCGACCGTGACGCTATCAACGAAGAGTTAGACGCTCTTACTGCTGAGCTGGATCGTATTGCTTCTACGACACAGTTCAATAAGCAGAACCTGTTAGATGGTAACTTCACATCTAAGAACCTGCAGGTTGGTGCAAACTCTGATCAGAAGATTTCTATTTCTATCGCACAGATGAATGCTTCTGCATTAGGTTTACACAATATTTCCGGTACAACCACACAGTCACAGACCGGAAAGAAGGTTACCAGCTTTACATTTGGTCGCTATACTACGACAGGAACTGTTTCAACAGCAGCTTTTTCTGCTCAGACAGCAGCAGCTATTACAAGTTTGAAAGGTGCGGTTGATGACACCAAAGATTCAGCTGGTTATATGAAACAGCTTGATATGGTGACCGGTAGTGCATATTATCTTGATGCTGAGAATAATAGATGCAGTACAGCTGCTGAAGCAATGAATACAGATGCTAGTGCAATGAAGGCAACAATTTCAGATGCTCTCACCGACAATGCTGCAACATATGCAGATACTCAGAATGTTATTGCAGATCAGCCTACCGTTGGAGCAGCAACTACTCTTACAAGCCCGAGCGTAGCAGATTACGCTAGCGCAAATGCTACAATCGATGCAGTGCAGAAGGCTATCAATCTGGTATCTTCTCAGAGATCTGCTCTTGGTGCATTACAGAACAGATTAGAGCACACCGTAGCTAACCTGGACAACGTTGCTGAGAATACACAGTCTGCAGAGTCCCGTATCCGTGATACTGATATGGCTGATGAGATGGTGGAGTACAGCAAGAACAACATTCTTGCACAGGCTGGACAGTCAATGCTTGCACAGGCAAATCAGTCTACTCAGGGTGTACTTTCTCTGTTACAGTAGTCAGAGACGAACGCTTTATAAAATCAAAACAAAAACGAATAAAAGAGTTGGCATTGCCAACTCTTTTATTTTAGAAAGATAGAGGCTGTGAGCATGGAAGAAATGATTCTGAAGCTATATGAGGAATTAGGGAGAATAGAGGAAGATTTTTTGGATTACCAGAAAAGGAAGGATCTTGTGCCGATTCAGAAGTGCCTGGAGCGGATTCAGAAGTTCGCAGTCTGGTTTATGGAAGAAAACCGGTTGGAGGAAGAGACAATCGTCTGGGAAGAATTAAACAGACGTCTGCTGGGAATTCTGCAGGATATTGTGCAGGCAATCGAAGAGCAGGATTATGTGCTGATGCATGATGCAATTACCTATGGTTTGATGGAGTATCTGGAGATTTTTTTACCTGTTTCCACGGAGGAGAGCAAATAGATGACACTTTATGAGAAAAATTTGAATACGTTGGCAAAATACTATCCGGGTATGGATCAGAATATCGAGGCGGCGAGAGAGCAGGTAAAAGAGGAAATTGAACTTATAGAGGAGACTTCGGAAGATGGGGAAACCATCCTGAAGATAAGGAAAGATGGGCGCTGCTGCTATCTGGCGGGGAAACGGAACGCCAAGCTGCCACCGCATGAGTGGCTCTTAGAGCAGGGGGAGCTTTCGGAAAATTATAATTTTATCTTCATGGGACTGGGAAATATTGGTTATCTAAGAGAATTAATTGAGCAGGTGGATGTACGGCTCAATATTATTATATATGAACCTTCGATTCAGATATTTATAAAGATGTTGGAACGGATTGATTTGGAAAAGGGGATGGAGAAGCATCTCATCATATTCTGGGTCGAGGGGATTGGCGGTATGACGCTGGAGAAGCTGGATCTAATTTTAGAACGGGTAATGCGCCTGGAGCGCTTGAACGCATTGCAGTTATTTGTCTTACCTAATTATGATGTGCTGTTTGAAGAAGAATGCGAAGCCCTTATTAAGAAGTGCGAAGATGCAGCAATGGGTAAAAGAGTTGCATATAATACTGCGGTCAATTTCTCTAAAATTACTACGATAAACGTATTAAGAAATGCCAGACATCTGTGCGAGGGTTACAAAACGCTTCAATTGTTCCAAACGATTCCAATGGATATTCCGGGCATTGTTGTGGCGGCGGGACCTTCTCTGAATAAAAACATCAAAGAACTGAAAAGGGCAAAGGGGAGAGCCTTTATTATTGCGGTTGATACGGCATTAAAGCCATTGCTTCGGGAAGGAATTGTCCCGGATATGTTTTTTATCGTAGATGCGGAAAAACCGATAGAATTAATAAAAATGGATGGCGTGGAACAGATCCCGATGGTGACGACCTTGAATGCGACACCGGAAATCCTGGATTATCATCAGGGGAAGAAATTCTTTTATGATGAGTCCTATCAGTTTGCAGAAAAAATTATCAGAAAAAGTGGGCTTAGATGGGGCGACGTATGCTCTGGTGGTTCTGTGGCAACAAATGCCTTTTCGCTTCTCTATAAAATTGGATTAAAGACAATTATACTCGTGGGACAGGATCTGGCAATGACAGGAAATAGAACGCACGCCGACGGAACCTTTGAAGAAAAAATGCCGGAAATTGATACCAGCAATTATGAATGGGTAGAGGGAAACTATGAAGAAAAGGTTCCGACAAGAACAGATTTCCATGTGTTTTTGAACTGGTATGTATCGAATATCCGGCAGTATAAGGACCATGTAGAGGGCTTTCGGGTTATTAACGCGACAGAGGGAGGCGCCAAAATCGAAGGCACGGAGGTGATGACGCTAAAGGAGGCGATAGATCAGACCTGTACGAGACAAGTAGATATCGGAGCATGTCTGGAACAGCTGTCACCGATGCTGAACGAGGATAACAGGAAGTGGGCAGAGGAATATCTGCTGGATATCCCGAATCAATTTGAGAAGCTGCATAAGGAGGCACAGAAGCTGGGGAAAAGCTATCGGAGTCTGGACAGCTTGTGCAAGAAAAACAGGATGGACAGCCAGCAATATCTAAAGTTGTTAAATAAGATAAAATCACAGATTAAAAAGGTAGAGAGCTATGACGTTTACCAGCTTGTAGTACTCACGATGCCATCGGCAACTCAGATTATGAGGAATGAAGAATTTGACAGGCTGGATACGCTGAAGGAGGAGGGCTTGGAGATTGCGCGAAAAGGGAAGCTATACTCTAAATTAGTAAGTGATGCTGCAAAATTATTGCAGGAAGAATCAGAAAAGATATTCATGGATTTGCAGGAAGAGGGATAACACACTTAAATGAGGCTGGATATTGTAATTGCAGTCGCGGAGCGCGGTGGGGTAGAAAATGTAATCAATATGACGTCCGTTTTTCTGAAAAGCAGGGGATGGGATGTACGTATCATTCAGATGGTATGGGAGGGAATCGACTGGACTCCACAAGAAATACCGTTTTTTCCGCTTCTGCTTGGACGAGACGGACATAATCTGGCAGAGTTTGTGGAAGCGTATGATGATTTCCTCAAGAAACAGGGACAACCGGATATCATTCTGGCGGCAGCCTGGCCATATATGAGTTATATTTCCAAAAAAGTGGTTTGCTCAGAAGGGAAAGAGATACCGGTTGTATCCTGGCTGCATGCACCAGTGAACCGATATCAGGAAGCGGGATTTGGCGGATATGACAGTCTTGCTTATGCGGATGCACATATGGCAATCTCCGATAGCATTTATAAAGCTATATCTGCCCGTGTGTCATCAAAGGTTTTTCGAGTATACAACCCTGTGGACTTCTCAAGGTGTGCGGTAGAACCGATAGCTATAGATGATGTAGGAAAAAAGCTGTTTTATATTGGCAGGATATCCCCGGAAAAGCATATTGAAGTGATGCTAAAGGCGTTATCCCTTACAAGCGGGGAGTGGAGATTATATATTATAGGCGATGGGGAAGAAGATTTGCTTCATTTCCTGCAGGATGAGGAAAAACGTTTAGGGCTTATGAATCGTGTGCAATGGATGGGATGGCAGGAGAATCCATGGATTTATGCAAAGCAGGCCGACGCAGTGGTTTTAGCCTCTGAATATGAGGGCTCACCGTTAACTGTTACAGAAGCAATGGCATGTGGGAAAACGGTTATAGCAACTCCGGTCGAAGGAGTAAAGGAATTGATTGTTCCGGGTAAAACAGGGTATTTGTTCGATTTTGGCGATAGCGGGATGCTTGCACAGATTCTGGATATGATGAGTATGGACGTTTTAAAGCCTATGATGCCGGAAGACTGTAAAGAAGCGGTGAAGAGTTATGAGAAAAACTGTGCATTGGCGGATTTTGAATTAAAATTAAAAGCGTGTTTTAACGCTGAGGTAGTAGATGCTTGTAAGTGGGAATAGAGGAATGGATGATAGAAGCTTATGGAACTTGGAAGCAATTATGAATTGGATATAGAAGCCCTAAAGGAAACAGAAGATGATATTTTTTCTTATTTAAACTGCTTTGATACCCGCTATCTCGATTCGGGGCGAAGCGCGATAAGAGCTTTGAAACCGTTACTGGAGAAGGGAACTATCCTCCTGCCGAACTATATTTGTGAATCCGTGACAGCTGCACTTGGCGATAGCTTTGAAATACAGTTTTACAGGCTGAACGCGGACTTTTCGATAGACCTGCAGGATTTGTTAAAAAGGATAAATGAAAAAGTAAAAGCTGTCTATATCATGAACTATTTCGGAATGGTGCAGGAGCAGGAATGCTTGCACCAGATTCTTGAATTGAAGAAAAAATATAATTTTGTGATTGTGGAAGATACAACACATAGCATTTTTTCTGATAGCAATGCAGTGGGTGACTACTGTATCTGCAGCCTGCGAAAGTGGTTTCCGATTGCGGATGGCGGTGTGCTATATACAAAGCATGAACTGCCGGAGCATTTAGGGGAGGCACTGGAAAAGAAGAAGCCATCGCGTGTATTTGATGCAATGATTCTGAAGCATTGGTTTTTACAGAACGTAATAGACAGTAATCATTTATACCGAAAGCTTTTTGGGGAAGAGGAAAAAAAGTTGGATGAGCAGCGTGATATTTATTCCATATCGGATTTGTCGGGAAATCTGTTACAGTATTTTTCGGTAGGAGAAATGGTCGAAAAACGAAAGAAAAATTATCTGTGGGTGTCACAGTATTATAGGAATCATCCCAAACGTGGAATATCCCCGGTTTTTAAGAACACAGATTTTGTGCCATTGGTCTTTCCGATATATGTGGAAAAGCGTGATGAGTTACGTAGATATCTGATGGAGCATCAGATCTATTGCGCGGTGCACTGGCCTTTAGAGGGGACGGGCTTGTGTGGAGATGTGGATGCGGAACATAAGTCTGCCCATATTTTATCATTGCCGATAGACCAAAGATATGGGGAAGCCCACATGGAATATCTCTGTAGGATATTGGACGAATTTGAAGGATAGGGCTGTTAAATGAAGATTATATCAATCCAACAAAAGGAAATATGGAATGAGATTGTTAAAAGCTTTCCGGAATGGGACATTTATTATTTAAATGAGTATGCATATTCTCTGAAATTGCATGGGGATGGGGAGCCATACCTGATTTATGAGGAATATGAAGGCGGAAGACTGTGTTATGTTGTAATGCAGGAGGATATAAGCACATTTCCTCCATTATCTGATTATCTGGAGAAGGGAAAATGCTACGACTGGTCCACCCCATATGGATATGGAGGTCCTTTGGTGGATGGGGAGATAACGGAGAATTGGATGCGAAGATTTCTCGGAGATCTGTCTGCGTGGTGTCATGAGCATGGTGTGATTACCCAGTTCTTGCGCTATCATCCATTGCAGCAGAATCAGAGGCTGATGGAAGAAATCAGTGATGTCCTCTATATGAAAAAAACGGTGTACGTAGATACAACGGATAAAGAAATTATATTTCAGAATATGACACCGAATAACCGCAATATGGTTCGGAAAGCCATAAAAAATGGAGTGCAGATCGTCACAGACCATGGTGAGAGGCTGGATGAATTTATTGAGATTTATGAGAAGACGATGCAGAAGCATCATGCTGCAGAATATTACTATTTTGAGAAACAATATTTTGAATATCTGAGAGACTACATGAAGGAAAATGTGATTTTTTTCTATGCAGTTTATCAGGAAAAAACGATAAGTGCTTCAATTTTCTTTTATAATGCGCAGTATATGCACTATCATTTATCCGGGACGCTCCAGGAATACCGTAATCTGGCGGCTGCAAATCTGCTGTTAAGCAGGGCTGCGGAATGGGCGGCAGAGCATGGAATAGGCAGACTGCATCTTGGGGGCGGAGTGGAGGCAGAAGACAGCTTGCTGGCATTTAAGAAACACTTTAACAGAAATGGCCTGATTGACTTTTGCATAGGAAGAACCATTTTTGATGAAGAGATGTATGAGGAATTAGTGGACTTAAGGGTACAGCACGACAAAAACTTTGATGCGACTAAGAAGTATCTCATAAAATACAGAGGGTAGGAAAATATAAGTTGAAAAAGATATGTGTTGTGACGGCTACACGTGCAGAATATGGCTTATTAAAAAATACCATAGAACGTATTCAGGACGATGATAAGTTAGAACTCTGTCTGGTTGTGACAGGGATGCATCTTGAAGAACGATACGGATATACGGTTCAGGAAATTATGGAGGATCAGATTCCCATTGCAGAAAAGCTTCCGATTCTGTCGGAGGAAAGTACGGAATTGGGAATTACCAGAACCATGGGGAAGGCATCAGTTGCGTTTGGAGAGATGTTTTACAGACAGAAACCGGATATGCTGCTTGTGCTGGGGGACCGCTATGAGCTGTTTCCGGTGTGCCAGTGCGCGTTGATATTTGGTATACCGATTGCACATATTTCCGGTGGCGAGGTTACGGAGGGGGCAATTGATGATGCGGTTCGCAATTGTATTACCCAGATGAGCAGCCTGCATTTTCCGGGTTGTGAGGCATACAGACAGAGAATCATATCAATGGGGAAGGAACCGCAAACCGTTTATAATTATGGCGACGTGGGCGTGGAGAACATCCGGAAAATGGATTATATGACATTGGGAGAACTGCAGGAGAGTATAGAATTTTCTTTAGATAAGCCCTATGCCTGTGTTACCTTTCATCCGGTAACGAAAGAAAAAGGAACTGCAAGGCAGCAGGTGAAGGAGCTGTTTACGGCATTGGAACGGTTTCCGGAGATGAAGTTTATTATTACAAAGGCAAATGCGGATGCAGAGGGAGATATTATAAACGGGGAGATTGATAGATTTGTTGCGGAACATGATAACTGTAAAGCATTCTTCTCACTTGGAATAAGAAGATACTTAAGTGCACTGAAATATGCAGCAATGGTCATTGGGAATTCTTCAAGCGGAATTGTTGAAGCACCATGCTTCCAGATACCGACCGTGAATATTGGGAACCGACAGAAGGGAAGAGTTCAGGCGGAGAGTATCTTAAATTGTGCACCTGTCTCCGGTGAGATTGTCAGGACGATGCAAAAAGCTCTTTCGGAAGAATTTCAGAGTATTGTAAGCAAGGCGGAAAACCCCTATGGAGATGGGGATACTTCCGAAAAGATTGTGGAGACGATAAAGAAGTACTTTGGCATATAGGGATCTTGGAAACGGCTTTGGAATTTCATATAAGCGTATGATACGGGAGGATGATTAAATGGGAACATATATTATCGCAGAAGCAGGAGTCAATCATAACGGGGACATGGAGCTGGCAAAAAAGCTGATTGATATGGCAGCGGACTGCGGCGCAGATGCGGTGAAATTCCAGACATTCAAGGCAGAGGAGAGTACCGGGCAGGTTGCAGAAAAAGCGCAGTATCAGAAGGAAAATGATCCCGAACAGGAGTCACAGCTGGAAATGATCCGGAAGCTGGAGCTGCCGTTTGAACAATTTGCAGTTTTAAAGGAATATTGCCGTGAACGAAAGATTGATTTTATTTCAACACCCGATGGAACAGAGAGCTTGCAGTGTCTGGTAGATTTGGACGTACCATTGATAAAGATCGGGTCCACGGAAGTAACGAACCTGCCTTTTCTGAAGGAAATTGCCCTGACAGGGAAAAAAATGATTCTGTCCACGGGGATGAGTACTCTGGGTGAGGTAGAAGAGGCGGTAAATACAATTATGGAGACAGGGAATCAGCAGCTGCAGCTGATGCATTGCACAACGGATTACCCGACAGCCATCGAGGATGTGAATCTGAGAGCAATGGTAACCTTAAGGGAAGCGTTTCATGTGCAGGTTGGATATTCGGATCATACTCTTGGATTCGAGGCGGCGGTGGCGGCGACAACCCTTGGGGCATGCTGCATAGAGAAGCATATTACCCTGGACAGAGAAATGAAGGGGCCGGATCATAAAGCATCCATGCCGCCGGAGGAATTCAGAGAGTATGTACAGCATATTCGGAATACAGAGAAGCTGCTGGGAGATGGATGTAAGAGACCCACACCAGGAGAGCGGAATATTATGCAGCAGGTGCGTAGAAGCATTTTGGCAGCCTGTGACTTGAAAGCGGGAACGGTTCTGACACCGGAAATGCTTTGCTTCAAGAGACCGGGAAATGGCATCAAACCGGAGTTCGCCGATATCTTAATAGGAAGAAGGATAAAACGCGATATTCTGAAAGAGGAAGTTATTTCGTGGGATGATATTTGACAAGCTTGTTAAAGAGATAATTTAAATAGTGGTAAAAGCCTTTGTGATTTGGTATACTGATATCAGTCATAGAGGCTTTTTTGAGCATGAAGAGGTGCGGACATGGTATTAAATTCAATTCGTATAACGAATTTTAAGGGAATTGATGATGCAACATTTGAGTTTGACAATGATTTTAATTTAATTATCGGGGACAATGGAACGGGAAAAACATCTATATTAGAGGCAATATCGGTGGGACTGGGAGCTTTTTTGGCAGGAATTGATGGGGTGCATAGTATTCATTTTTCTGTGGACGAGATACGACGTGAGAATGAATTGTTGGGGGAAGGCTCTAATAATATTATATATAAGACCCCTATTAAAGTAGAGTGTAATCTGGCATTAAATCAAAAAAATTTTTGCTATACAAGAAGAAAAAGAAGCGTAAAAAGTTCCCGTTCAACGATTGAACCACGAGATATTTGTAAGGAAGCTGCGAGCATGGCGGGGAATCGAAATGCGGTTTTGCCTGTAATCAGTTATCAGGGAATTTCAAGAATATCTGATCAGAAACGTGATAAGTGGAGGGATGTGTTCCAGGATGATTATTCAAGAGTCGTAGGTTATACGGATTGCTTGGATGAGGCATCAAATACAAAGCTCCTAACAAATTGGTTTCGTAGAATGGAACAGATATCGTGGCAGAAAGGGAAGAAGATTGCGGAATATGAAGCGGTAAAGCGGGCAGTATCAACATTTATGTGCCAAATGATGGAAGTAGATGATATAACTGTTTTTTATGATAAGAGAACAGAGGAATTGATGTATCAAAGTCAAGGCGAGGAATTACCATTACGATTATTAAGTTCAGGTTTTCGAACATTGGTAGGAATGGTTTTGGATATCGCATATAGAATGGCTGTGCTGAATCCGTTTTTGCTGAATGACCTGGTGAATCAAACTCCAGGGATAATTCTGATTGATGAAATTGATATGCATCTTCATCCTAAGTGGCAGTGGAATGTTGTGAAAGCATTGAAAGCTACATTCCCGAAGGTACAGTTTATAGTGACCACTCATTCACCAATTGTGATTGGGTCGTGTAAAAATGAAAAATTAATTGTGCTAAATCAAATATCAGAAGAAATGCAATCTGCAAAATTGTGTTTCAATTATGATAAATCGGTGCAGGGGTGGCAGGTAAGTGATGTTTTGGAAGATATCATGAAAACAGGGAACCGTGATCCGGAGACTATGCGAAAGCTGGAACGGTTAAGAGTGCTGGCGTTGAAAAGGAGAAAGGAAAAGCTGGAGGATGGAGAGCAGGAGGAATACCAGAAAATCAGAGAAGAATTAAAGCAGACGTTACCAGAGGATGATATTATAGTAGAAGAAGTAACAATGATGTCAATTCGGGATATGCTGCAGGAGGATAAATGAGAAGGGTAATAAGGGGGAAACAGCCAGATAGTTTAAAAAATCATGCTGTGCAGTGGACAAAGGAATTGCTGGCTGAAATTAAGAGAGAGGGCTGTTATGAAAAAGTGGAGGTTTCTTATAAGAACAAATATAATCAGACTGATGTTAAGGACGCATTGCGGGTAATGTATAAGAATCATTGCTGTTATTGTGAGGGGCTGCTAGGAGTTCAAACTTATGGAAGAATTGAGCATTTAAGACCGAAGTCCCTGCCTCAATTTTATGATAAAACATTTGACTGGAATAATCTGCACTGGTGCTGTGAAATATGCAATACATCATATAAAAAGGCAAGGTGGGACGATGCGGCACCCATTTTAGACCCGACAGCGGACGATATACAGCAATTTTTGATGTTTAATCCGGATACTGGAGAATATGATGCAATTGGTGATAATGAGCGGGCAAAAACAACAATTGACCATACAGGGATGAACCGGGACAAATTAGTAGAAGCGCGCCGAAGAATGGTTATAAGACTAGTAAGGGAGTATCAGAACGCAGAGCCGGTTAAAAAGGCGCAGTTTTTAGACGAGGTCATGAAGACTCGTGAAGAAGACAGTTACCCAAGTGTGGTAGAAACAGTTGTGAGCGAACTGCGCAATTAAGAAAAGTGTATGGTTTACGGTTCAGCTTTGCCGAACACGATTTCAAAAATCTGCTCAAATATGACATCGTAATTATGGTATTTCAGAACTTTTTCATATCCGGATTCTGCAATTGCCATTCGCTCGGTGTCATGGTTTAAGTAATAATCAATTTTATGCAGCATATCATTCTTATTTTCGAAATACACGAAATCCTCATCCGGAGTAAAATGTCTTAGAAAATCCGATTGAAAATTTGTCAGCAGAAAACCACCGCTTGCCATGATTTCCATGCAGCGCAGCGGAATGCCGTTTTTGATGCTTCGCAGTGTGAGGTTCAGGTTGATTTTGCTGTCATGAAAAATGTAAGGGGTTTCGGTGATGTAATCTGCGAGCCCCATGTTTTGCGCGTTTCCGACAATGGCTTTTTCGGTCTGGGTAAAAATCTTCAGTGAGAAATGCTCGGCGATAGCGGAAAGAAAGTCAATCCGTTCCATAGAAGTCAATTTGCGGCAGAGAAAATAGTCTGAGAATATATAGGACAGATTTTCGACACCATCTACGTTCCGTTTATAGCGGGCAGCTTTCTGCATATCCTCAATAATAGCGGGTGTAAGGCATTCTTCAATAAAATTATAGCCGTATACCTGAGATTGGGCATTCAGGAGTGCGCTAAGAAAACCGCTTGTATAAGCGGATAATCCCGTTAAGGAATCATACAGATTATGTTCCTCGTTATACAGGGAACCGACGAAGGATACCTCGGATTGCAGCCGTTCTTTATCGTAGGGTTGTTTCAAAAGAGAGTGAATCTTTTGTGCGTTTACCGGAAGAGGCATATAGTAGAAGGATGAAATCCCGTCATTCCGAAACTGCTCCACGATGCTGCTGTCAAATAAAAATATGTAATTGGTGGGATAAGTAACGGTGCAGGAATACAGCTTTACCTGTGGATTATCGTACACAAATGAAATGTATTTTAAGTGATGCCTGTTGCAGGCTCTTGCCATTAACGGAAAGTAATTGTAGGAAAAGCAGAAATCGAACATTTCCTCATTGAGTACTTTGTCTGCTTCTGCAATAAAACACTCACTTACTCTGAGATCATAGTCAGGATGAGAAAACAATTTTACCGTGTGGTGCTGCCTTGAGAAAAAATCCAGGATATCCATGCGGCCGAAGCAGGGCCAGTCGAGAAATAAAATGTTCATTATAATTCCATCCTTTCTTTGTTCATTATAGCAGAGTATTTGCTTTTTTCTACTGTTTTTTGACAGAACTTATTGTAACGGGATAGTGGAAGGTTTAAAATAGACATGAGTGACAGGACAGATAAAATTTTGGAAAAATATAGTGGGGGAAAATGAGAACACAAATATTTGTTATGACCCATAAAAAATTTAATCCGCCGCAGGACCCTGTTTATGTTCCCCTGCATGTGGGACGTGCATTGGGACAGGACTTAGGGTATATGGGAGATGACGAGGGAGATTCCATATCCGAATTAAATCCATATTATGGGGAACTTACAGGGCTGTACTGGCTCTGGAAGAATTATCACGATGTGGATATTATTGGAGTGTGTCATTATCGGCGTTATTTCTTTAATACTGCGCATAAATTAATGACGCAGGAAGAATATGAGGCTGGTCTGCAGGATGCGGATATTATGGTATCGAACCCCATGTCTGCACCCGGAACATATCTGGAGTATTTTGGCTTGGCCCATAATATGAATGATATGCTCTTGGCGGGAGAAATAATCGAGGAGCTTTTCCCGGAAGATTATGCGGCATTTGAGCAGGTGATGCAGGGAAGCAAATATTATTTTGGAAATCTTTGCGTGATGCGTAAGCAGATATTTGATGCGTATTGCAATTGGCTTTTCTCAATTTTCTTTGAGATGGAGAAGAGAATTGATGTAAGCAGCTATGATGATTATCATAAAAGGATATTTGGCTTTCTATCGGAGGAACTTTTACTGGTTTATATTACTGCGCGCAAACTCCGGGTAAAGGAAGGAAATATTGGCATAACGGCAGAAAAGGCGGAGACAGTTGAATTTAAAAGAGCAATGGGACAACTGGTGAAGATGGGACAGTTCAAAGAAGCGCGCCAGCTCTTCTATGATTTCCTGAGAATCCGTCCGGATGTACAACTGGAATTATCGGATATTAAGAATGAAATTCCGGATATAGAATTAATTTTGTTTATTCTGGAAAAGGAAGCGGAGCAGGGGATTGCCGGCTTCTATGAGGTTTCGCATGAATTGCCGTTGCTGATTCAGCATCTTCGAAGGATTAGAGAGATATTGATGCATGATAAGGCTGGCAAGACGATCGAGGAGTCTGAGCAGCAGTATCTGGAATCGCATTTGGTATCGGACATTGCAAAAAGTGTGATTTATGCCAATATATAATACAGGGCTTACAAGCAGTGATACAAAATGGAGAAGCAATGGAAAACAGGGAACAGTTTGAGCAGGATTTTTTTCAATTAGTTAAAATTGTAGAGAACATGCAGCAGAAAATCAGCGGTCTGGAACAGTCCAATCAGGTATTGATTCGCTCCAATCATCAATTGATGGAATGGGTGCAGGATACGGTTGATGAATTAGAGGATTATAAGGAGAATGCGCGGTTCGAGATTCTGGATGAGGAGCAGGATGATTCGTTCTGGTATCCACATGTTGAGTCAGGGGAGGCTGCCATTGAGAAGATTGTAAAGGATGGATGCTCCATGGCAAGATTTGGTGATGGAGAGTTTGCGGCAATCGCCGGGCGGGTGCGCCATAAATTCCAGACAGTAGCAGATGAAAAGCTTGGGCAAAGGCTGTTAGAAGTATTGCATGCAAAAGAGGATGGGCTTCTTCTTGGAATCGCAGATAATTACGGCAGTTTGCAGCGGTACACGGCGCAGGCGAAGCGGGAGATTCGCCGGTATCTGAAACGAGAGGTGAGGAGAGAGCATCTGGCGTTATTGGAACGGGATATGCTTTATTATGATGCCTATGTGACAAGACCGTATATTATGTATGCAGACAACGGAACGGATGCACCATTAAGACGTTTTGAGAATCTGAAACGAATCTGGGACGGGAGAGACTGTGTATTTGTAGAGGGGAATCAGACCAGACTTGGAGTGGGAAATGATTTATTTGCGAATGCCGGGTCGGTAAGACGGATTCTTGCTCCGGTAGTCAATGCTTTTGGCTCATATGAAAGAATATATGAGGAATGCCTGAAGCAAAATAAGGATGCTCTGTTTCTGCTGGCTCTGGGACCGACTGCCACAGTGCTTGCATATGATCTGTATCAGGCAGGTTATCAGGCGGTGGATGTAGGGCATGTCGATTTGGAATATGAATGGTTCTTAAAAGGTGAAGGGCATAGGACGCCGGTAGAAGGAAAATACAATAACGAAATTGCAGGGGGGGAAGTGCCTGCAGACATAAGGGATGCCCGATATGATGCCCAGGTTATCGCAGATTTCAGTGACGAAGAATAATGGAATCCTCTGTGACTTAACGGAATAGTTGAGGAACAGGGGATTTTTTGATAAGATATAGAAGACAGAGGAGAAGGAGAATGAATATATTATTTTATCGTTACAACAGTATATGCGAGCCGGATATTTTAAGTGTTTTTAAGGAACAGGGATATGGGGTGGATTCCATTACCGTGGAGATGGAGAATAAGGAGCTTCCGGCGAAGGAGTGCTTGAAATATGTAGCGGATGAGCTTAAGCAGAAGAAGTATGATATGGTATTCAGTATCAATTTTTTCCCTGTGGTGTCAGAGGTGTGCAATATTTTCCGTGTGCCGTATGTATGTTGGATTGTAGACAGTCCGGTGATGGAATTGTACTCACATTCCATCCGCAATGAGTGGAACAGGATTTTTTTGTTTGATTATGCGTTGTATGAAGAATTCGTGGAGGAAAATCCGGAGCGGATATTTTACCTTCCGTTGGGGGTCAACTGTAAGCGCCTGGATGAGGTGGTGAAGGGGATTACGGAGAAGGAGCGACAGAGCTTCTCGGCAGAGATATCCTTTATCGGCTCATTATATAGCGAGAAATGTCCGTATAACCGCCTGATGGATGAGGGCACATATTTAAAGGGATATTTGGATGGATTGATAGAGGCACAGTTAAAGGTTTATGGATATAATTTCCTGGAGGAATGTCTGGATGACGGGACGGTGGAGGAATTTAAGAAAAGAGTACCCTTTTATCAATTCCCGGAGAAGTCCAATGCGAATGAAAAGGCGGCTTTGGCGCATTTATATCTTGGAAATAAGGTTACGGAGCAGGAACGGCTTCGCCTGTTGAAGAGCATATCAGAGAGGTTTCCGTTGGATTTATATACCGGAAGTGATGTGAAGGATCTTCCGCAGGCGAGGTATCGAGGACTTGCTAAGACGATGACGGAGATGCCGAAAATATTTCATTTGTCCAGAATTAATTTGAATCTTACCTCGAAGCCGATCCGGACGGGACTGCCATTGAGAATCTGGGATATTCTTGGGGCGGGAGGCTTTGTGCTGACCAACTATCAGAGTGAGATACCAGAGTACTTTGAGATCGGGAAGGAAATTGAGGTATATACGAGTGAGACGGAATTACTGGAAAAGATTTCTTATTATCTGGAACACGAGGAGGAACGGAGCGAAATTGCGAGACGTGGTTATGAAAAGGTGAAAGCGGAGCATACATTGCAGATTCGCATCGCGCAGATGCTCAAGATTGCCGGAATTTCCGGTTAGATGACAGGAGGAAAATGTATGAGGAACATAGCGGTTATTCCAGCGAGAAGCGGATCGAAGGGTCTGAAGGATAAAAATATCAAGGAACTGTGTGGGAAGCCTTTGCTTGCATATTCGGTAGAAACTGCCCTGCAGTCGGGAGTATTCGATAAGGTGCATGTGTCTACGGATTCAGCACAGTACCAGGAAATAGCACTGCAGTATGGTGCGGACGTTCCGTTTTTAAGAAGTGCGGAAATGTCGTCAGATACGGCATCCACCTGGGATGCAATGCGTTTCGTGCTGAATGAATACAGGCAGCGTGGGGAAGAATTTGATATGATTACGGTGTTACAGCCGACCTCACCGCTTCGCACTGCAGAGGATATTACCGGTGCATATGCATTCTATATGGATAAAAAGGCAAATATGATTTCGACGGTTTGTGAGATGGAGCATTCTCCGTTGTGGAGTAATGTTCTGCCGGAGGATTTGTCTATGGAGAATTTTGAGGATGAGAAGCTGGCATTTCTTCCGCGGCAGGAGCTGCCGACGTACTATCGGGAAAACGGAGCCATCTATATGCTCAAGACGGCGCACTTGTTTTCGCAGACGAATATATATAAGGATAAATGTTATGCGTATATCATGAGCGGAAGCCATTCGGTTGATATTGATACGGAGTTAGATTTTTTAATTGCGGAAACAATTCTGAAAAGTGGAAGAATATAAGGTGTATTTGTTTTAATTTTCGGAGCAGTCGCCGATATATATTCTATAACTTATCATGGATGATAAGCCACAAACAGGGAGGTTCTTTATGAAAACAGAGCAGCTCATGCCGTTTTTGATTTTTCCCAATGGCACAGTAGTAGAGGCACTACAGAAAATTGACAGCAATGCCAAGGGAATTTTATTTGTAATTAATGAGAACAGGAAGCTGGTCGGGGTCGTAACGGATGGTGATATCCGACGCTGGCTGATTAAGACCGGGGAACTGCAGGGAACCGTAGAGTACATTATGAATAAGGATCCGAAGGTCATCTATCGCAAGGAAGTGGATTCGGCAAGGGAATTCATGGTGAAGCACCGCATTACCGCACTTCCTGTTGTAAATGCTAAGGGAATTATTTCGGACATTATTTTCCGCGAGGATCCCAAAATACCGGAGATTGTGCGGAAATGTACGCTGGAAGATGTATCGGTTGTCATTATGGCAGGCGGCAAGGGGACACGTCTGTATCCGTATACGAAGATACTGCCAAAGCCGCTGATACCGATTGGCGATATTCCGATTATGGAGCGTATTATTGATAAGTTTCGGGATTTTGGCGTGAAGGATTTCTATGCGACCGTAAATTATCGCAAGAGTATGATTAAGGCATATTTTGCGGAGAACACCACCGACTATGAAATTCGTTATGTAGAGGAAGACAAGCCGCTTGGAACAGCCGGAAGCCTTGGGCTGATACAGGACAAATTGGAACAGCCATTTGTTGTGACCAATTGTGACATACTGATTCATGCGGACTATGGTGATATCTATAGGTATCATAAAGAATCCGGAAATGAACTTACGATTGTGACAGCATTGAAGAACATTGTTGTGCCATATGGTGTTGTTCATTCCAGTGAAAACGGAGTGATCCAGTCAATGGAAGAAAAGCCGAAAATGTCCTATTTTGTTAATACCGGCATGTACATATTAAATCCGTCACTTCTGGAGGAGATACCGAAGGACACATTTTTCCATATGACGAATCTTGCCGATAAGCTTCTTGCAGAGGGACGCAAGGTGGGTATGTACCCAATCAGCGAGGATTCCTTCCTTGATATGGGAGAGTTTGAGGAAATGCACCGGATGGAGGAGAAGCTGAATCTGAAATCGGAGTAAGGGTTGGAAACCGGATGGCGGTAGTCAGAAAACAGATGACAGAGTAAAAGGAGACAAAAGGCATGAAGAAAGTACTTGTTACGGGCGCAGATGGTTTTATCGGAAGCCATCTGACTGAAAGCCTGTTGGAAAAAGGATATGAAGTAAAGGCATTTGCCTATTACAATTCATTTAACACATGGGGATGGCTGGATACGCTCCCGAAGGAAAAGCTGGACCAGATTGAGGTGTTTACCGGAGATATTCGTGACCCGAATGGAGTAAGAGAGGCGATGAAGGAGGTTGACGGAGTATTTCATCTGGCTGCATTGATTGCAATTCCCTTCAGCTATCATTCACCGGATTCCTATGTGGATACAAACATTAAGGGTACCCTGAATGTCCTGCAGGCGGCAAGGGAGCTGGGAACGGAGCGGATTATGGTCACTTCCACATCGGAGGTTTATGGGACTGCGCAGTATGTTCCAATTGATGAGAAGCATCCGTACCAGGGGCAGTCACCCTATTCGGCAACCAAGATCGGCGCAGACAGACTGGCAGAGAGCTTTTACAGAAGCTTCAATTTGCCGGTATCAATTGTCAGACCCTTTAACACCTTCGGACCGAGACAGTCAGCAAGAGCTGTAATTCCGACGATTATTTCACAGCTTCTGGCGGGGAAGGAAGAGATTAAGCTTGGCTCATTGACACCGACGAGAGACTTTAACTATGTTAAGGACACGGCAGCCGGCTTTATTGCGATTGCAGAATCGGATAAAACAATCGGACAGGAGATTAATATTGCAACACAGAAGGAAATCTCGATCGGACAGCTTGCGGAGGAGATTATTTCCCAGATTAATCCGAAGGCAAGGATTATTTGTGATGAGCAGCGTCTCCGCCCGGAAAAGAGTGAGGTAAACAGGCTGCTTGGTTCCAATGCGAAGATTAAGGAACTGACTGACTGGAAACAGCAGTATACCTTTGAGCAGGGAATTGCCGAGACAATCGAGTGGATGCGCAGTCATATGAGTGCGTATAAGACAGATATTTATAATGTATAGTATAGAAAAGAGGCAGCAGTGATGAGTCGATTTATACCATTATCAATACCAAATTTTGAAGGAAATGAAAAGAAATATGTAGATGATGCATTAGAGCAGGGCTGGGTATCCACTGGTGGTGCATATATTACAAAGCTGGAAGAACAGATGGCGGATTTTCTGCATGTGGAAAAGGTGGCGGCATGCCAGAGCGGAACAGCAGGTCTGCATCTTGCCTTGATGGAGTGCGGTGTGATGCTGGGGGATATGGTAATTGTACCGACACTTACTTTTATTGCGGCGGTAAATCCGGTTCATTATCAGTTTGCAGAGCCGGTTTTTATGGATTGTGATGACAGCTTGTGCATGGACCCTGTAAAGCTGAGAAAATTCTGCGAAGAAGAATGCAGAATGGACGGGGATAAACTGGTTCATAAAGCGAGCGGGAAAATTATAAAAGCAATCGTTGTGGTTCATGTATTCGGCAATCTTGCAGATATGGAAGCGATTATGGACGTGGCGGAGAACTTTCACTTGAAGGTAATTGAGGATGCCACGGAAGCGCTGGGGTCCCGGTACACGACAGGCAGATATGAAGGAAAATATGCCGGAACAATAGGGGATTTTGGAGCCTTCTCCTTTAATGGAAACAAGATTATAACAACCGGAGGCGGCGGTGCGGTAACCGCGAAAAGTGCAGAAAAGGTTGCACATATGCAATACATTTCCACACAGGCAAAAGATGATCCACACTACTACATTCATAATGAAGTCGGTTATAATTATCGTATGACAAATCTGCAGGCGGCACTCGGGGTAGCGCAGATGGAAGAACTGCCGGAGTTTATTGCACGAAAACATAAGAATTACGATTTATATAGAAAAGAATTTGAAGGATTTTCCTTAGGAAGCCTCCTGGAATTCAGAGCCGGAACCTATTCAAATCAATGGTTTTATTCTCTTGAGATAGACAGGGAGAAGGTAAAAGTCTCCATGAGAGAGATTATTACCCGCTTACAGGATAAGGGTGTTCAGACAAGAGCTATCTGGGGATTGATTCATGAGCAGCTTCCGTATCGGAATGCGATTGCGTATGAGATGGAGAAGGCACCATATTATAGCGGGTGTATTTTAAATATTCCATGCAGTACACAAATCACAGAGGAAGAGGTGGCGTATGCTGCAGAGCAGATAAAGGCAGTTTTGACAGGGAGCCAATATGACGGTTGAAGAAATCATTGAGCAGGTCACGGAAATCTGCAAAAAGAATCATGTGGAACATTTATCGCTTTTTGGTTCTTATGCGAAGGGAACTAATACAAAGTACAGTGATATGGACTTTATTGTATATGGACCCGTGAATATGGAACAGTTACAGGAACAGGTAGACGATATTATGACATTGAAGAAAATAGATTTGTTTGAATATGATTTATGTCAAAATCAGTACCTGAAGGAGGATATGGATAAATATGGAAGGAAAATCTATTAACCGATATCACAGTTTCTGTAGAAGTTTGGATAATCTGGCGGAAGCAAAAGGGAAAGATCCGGAGGATAAGTTTATTCTCAGTGGTACGGTACAAATGTTTAATCTATCCTTTGATTTATCCTGGAAGGTTATGAAAGATATTATTACAGAATTCCATGGAGCACTGGAATACCCGACAGGTTCACCAAGGGAGACACTTCGCATGGCACATAGTGTTGGACTGATTGAAGATGATACTTGGATGGAATTGCTAAAAGCGAGAAATAATCTTGCGCACGATTATGATGGAGAACTGGCACGCAAGTATTTTTCGAATATTATTTCAAAATATGATCAACTAATGGAGGAGTTCCGGGAGAGGGCAGCAGAGTATTACAGATAACTGAGGGTACTGGCGTTATTCCTCTTCCGGGGCCTTTTAAAGCCCCCGTCACTCCTTCTTCATCGGCAGCGTAAAAATGAATTCGGTTCCTACGCCTTCTGTGCTGATGCAGTTGATATTCTGTTCATGTGCCTGGATGATTTCCTTTACGATGGCGAGTCCCAGACCGGTTCCCTTCTTATCCTTGCCTCTGGAGAGATCCGTTTTGTAGAAGCGCTCCCAGATTTTCTTAATACTGTCTTTGGGGATGCCGATTCCGGTGTCCTTCACGGAAACAAAGACCTTCTCGTTTTTCTCCGTAGTCTCAATGGTAATGGCGGAGTCACTGTGGCTGAACTTCACGGCATTGTCGATCAGGTTGTAAAGTACCTGCTGGATTTTGCTCATGTCAGCAGAGACAAAAAGTTCTTCGCCGCTCAGAATCAGATTAAAGGAAATCCGCTTTTGCATGCAGGCACCTTCGAAGGTCTGTACCGTTGTCTTAATCACATCGTTGATATCAAAATCCGTAATGTCCAGCATAATACCATGCGAGCCGTATTTGTTCAGCTCCAGAAGGCTTGTGGTCAGCTTGTTTAGGCGCTCGGTCTCAAATAAAATGATATTCAGATATTTTTCCTGCATCTCCGGTGGAATCGTTCCGTCCAGCATGGCTTCCACATAGCCCTTGATGGAGGTCAGCGGGGAACGGAAATCGTGGGAGACGTTGGAGACGAACTTCTTCTGGTCTTCCTCCAGTGTGTTCAGCTCATTTGCCATATAGTTTAACGAGGCCGCAAGATAACCAATCTCGTCATTGGAACGGACATCAATTTTCGCCTCAAAATTTCCGGCAGCATATTCAGCAGCACCCTTTGTAATCTTCCGAATGGGTATATACACTACGTATGTAAACAAAAGCAGTACGATAAAGGCAGCGGCAAACAGCAGTGCCAGCGTTTCATAGGAGATGGTGGTAAGTCCGTTTGCATAGGAAACAAGTGTGCTTTCCGGTTTATGGATGATAACGTAGCCCCGCACCTTGTAGTTCACCGTAATGGGGGAAAAAACGCTTAAGGTATCCGTGGAAAAATAGTTGTAAAAATTCCCTACCTGATAATACCGGCTTCCAAAATCGGTGACGTCAAAGTCTTCAATCGATTCCTGCGCTTCTTCCAGCTCCGGTTTCGCGGTGTTGATAATGATATTGCCATGGGTGTCCACAATCCAGATTTCTGCGGAAAGGTAGGTTCCAAGCGCAGCAAGCTGGGTCAAAAGCTCCTCCAGTTCCATGGAGCGGTTGAAATAATTCTGGGCATAGCTGGAGGAAATCAGTGCGGATTCCCGGTACAGGCTGGCAGCCTCTTTTTTCTCCAGAAAGCGGAAGGTGACGTGGTAGGTAAACGTCACAATAATCAGACAGCCGATAATGCCGTACAGCAGATAGCCGGCAAGAAGCTTGGGATAAAGCGTGCGTTTCATAGTTCTCTGACCTCGAATTTATAGCCAATGCCCCACACGGTAGCGAGGCTCCAATTGGCACAGTCCTTGATTTTTTCCCGGAGGCGCTTTACATGGACATCCACCGTTCTTGTGTCACCGATGTATTCGTAGCCCCAGATATGGTCTAAAAGCTGCTCTCTGGTAAATACCTGGTTGGGGGAGGAAGCGAGGAAATACAAAAGCTCCAGCTCCTTGGGCGGCATATCTACCGCCTGCCCGCGGTACATAACGGAATAGTTGGAGAGATTGACCACCAGATCCTGGTATTTCACACATTTTAACTCCGGTGTGGGGGCTTCCTCCTTGGCGGGCTGATAGCGGCGCAGCACCGCTTTTACCCGTGCCACCAGTTCCTTGGAGTCAAAGGGCTTCATCATATAGTCATCGGCACCCAGTTCCAGCCCCAGGACCTTGTCAAAAATTTCACCCTTGGCGGAGAGCATGATGATGGGGACATTTGCCTTGGCGCGCACCTCGCGGCATACCTGATATCCGTCAATACCGGGGAGCATCAGATCCAGCAGAATCAGGTTGGGATTATACTGGTCAAAGGCGATGAGTGCTTCTTCTCCGTCGTTTACAATCTTGGTATCGAAGCATTCTTTGGTAAGATAGAGCGAAATGAGCTCCGCAATGTTGTTGTCGTCATCTACAATTAGAATTTTCTGTTTTGCTGCCATAATGACCTCCTTGAGATGAAAATATACATAGTACGTGGTGCTGCATTCGATTCCTACTTGAATTCTGCTATGGTGACACCTGCATCCCCCTCGCCAAATTCACCCAGACGGTAGGATTTGATATGCTTCTGCCGCTTTAAATGAGCGTGAACGGCATTTCGCAGTGCACCGGTTCCCTTGCCGTGGACAATGCGCACGGAGGGGAGATGCGCCAGATAGGCGTCGTCTAAATATTTATCCAGCAGGGCAATTGCCTCGTCCGTGGTTTTCCCGATGAGATTGATTTCGGTGGAAACAGAAAGGGATTTGCCCATTTTAAGCTTTCCGGTGCCGGTTTTCCCATATTTCTTCCTGCCTGGGTCATCCGCATCTTCTAAAAGAACCAGATCTTTGACATTGACCAGAGAGCGCAGAATGCCCATCTGGACATAGAGGTCACCCTTGGCATTGGGAAGCGAGTGTACTGTTCCGTTCAGGTTCATGCTGATTACCTTTACACTGTCGCCAATGCGCAGATTCTTCGGGGCAGTATGGTTTGCCTTGGCCTTCTTCTGGTCAGACATCTGCTTCTGGGCGGCTGTCATTTTATCCCGGAGCTTTGCACGCTCCTTTTCCATTTGGGCAACGGATGTGCCGCCGGCGCCGTATTTATTAAAATTTCGGATGGTTTCATCGGCAAGATCCTTTGCCTCTTTGACAATCTGGAATGCCTGTTCGTTCGCTTCACGAAGAATCTTATCCCGGCTTGCCTCCAGACGCTCCTGCTTCTGCTCGAGCTGCTTCTTTAAGGACTCAATCTCCGCCTTGTACTGGTTGATTTCCAACTGCTCCTTTTCAATGGTAACGCGGTTTTTCTCCAGGTCGGCAAGCAGGTCCTCAAAATTCTCGTCGTTCTCACTGATGCGGCTTTTGGCATCTGCAATCAAATCCTTATCCAGTCCCAGCTTTTCCGAAATGGCGAAGGCGTTGCTTTTGCCCGGAATACCGATTAACAGGCGGTAGGTGGGACTTAAGGTCTCCACATTGAATTCGCAGCAGGCATTTTCCACACCGGGGGTGGAGAGGGCAAAGACCTTCAGCTCGCTGTAGTGGGTGGTCGCCATGGTCCGTGCACCGTAAAGGTGCAGCTTGGACAGGATGGAAATGGCAAGGGCGGCTCCCTCCGTGGGGTCTGTTCCCGCGCAAAGCTCATCTAACAGCACTAACGAACGGTCATTTACCGCTTCTAAAATGCGGATCAGATTTGTCATGTGGGAGGAGAAGGTACTTAAGGATTGCTCGATGCTCTGCTCATCTCCGATATCGGCAAAAACGTCCTCAAAAATACCAAGCTCGGAACGTTCGGAGGCGGGAATGTGAAGCCCTGCCTGCCCCATCAGCGTCAAAAGCCCCACAGTCTTAAGAGAGACGGTCTTGCCGCCGGTGTTGGGACCGGTGACAATCAGCAGATTATAATCCTCCCCCAGCCGCACATCGATGGGAACCACCTTATCCTTATTCAGAAGGGGATGGCGTCCCTTGCGGATGTGGATTCTGCCGTCCTCGTTGAACATGGGAGCCACGCCGTTGTAGGTCTGGGCGTAGGCAGCCTTGGCAAAAATGAAATCCAGCTCTGCCAGCACCTGATAATCGGTCTTGAGCTGGAGAGAAAATTCCCCTGTCCGGTTGCTTAAGTTGGCAAGGATGACTTCAATCTCATCCTTTTCTTTCAGAAGAAGCTCCTTGTATTCATTGTTGAGATTCACCACTGCCATCGGCTCGATAAAAAGTGTGGAGCCGGTGGAGGACTGGTCGTGGATCATACCGGGAATCTGGGATTTGGCTTCCGCTTTTACCGGAAGACAGTATCTGCCGTCCCGCATGGTAATCACCGTATCCTGCAGATAGCTTCTTGTGGTGGAATTGTTAATCATGGCATTCATCTGCGCACGAATCTTGTCGTTCATTCCGCGCATGGAACGGCGGATGGAGCGGAGCGTGCTGCTGGCATCGTCTGCAATCTCCTCCTCCGAAATGATACAGCGGCGGATTTCGTCGTAGAGCGGAGTCAGCGGCTCAATCTGGGCGAAAAGCCCGGTGAGGGAATCCTCGGTCTCCTCACCCTTGTCAGAGCGGGAAAATGTCTTTGCACGCTTTGCCGCCTCCAAAAGGGAGCAGACCCGCAGCAGTTCGGTGGTATTTAAGGTTCCGCCGATGTCTAACCGCTTCAGGGAGTCGTTGATGTTGTGTACGCCGGCAAAGGACAGACGCCCTCCCTTGAAAAGGCGGCTTAGGGCATCCTTTGTCTGTAGCTGTAGCTGCTCAATTTCTGCCCTGTCAGTGATGGGACGCAGGGCGTGGGCACGCTCCTTCGCCTCGGCGCAGCAGGCATATTCTGCCAACTGGTCCGTAATTTTATGATATTCCAGTGTCTTTAATGCTTTTTCGTTCATAATTCTGCATTTCCAATCTATTATTTTTCCTACCCCGATTATAGCCCATAAAAATAACCTATTGCAAGCATATCTGTTTCATTTTATAATAAAGGATGGTACGATTTTCAAATGACTGGTGCAGAGAGGAAGAAAATCATGCAGGATAACGGAAATGATAAATTTTCTTTTATCAACGAGAAACGAAAGGAAAAGCCAATTAACAAGAAACGTCTTTTGTTTTATGCAGGGTTTACGGTAGGGATGGCGGTGCTGTTTGGACTGGTCGCAAGCTTTGTCTTTGTGGTTGCCTCCTCCAGATTTGAAGATATGATGTATCCGCCCGAAGAACCGGTAGTCACCATACCGAAGGACAATGTGGAAAGCACACAAGCCACAGAGGACACGGAGACAGAGATGCCGGAGGAAACGGAGGAATCGGAAATGCCGGAACCGGAGAGTCAGGAGCCGGAGGTGGTCTATGTACCGCAGGAGCTGGAGCCGGAGGATTTCCAGAAGCTGCAGGATAAGATTTATGCTGTGGGAAAAGAAGCCAATCGGTTCGTGGTTACGGTGACCGGTGTAAAGAGTGATACGGACTGGTTCAACAATGCTTATGAGAGCAAGGGACAGGCATCCGGTATCATTATCGCCAACAATGGGCAGGAACTTTTGATTCTTACAGAGCGGAAGGTGATTTCCGATGCGCAGGAGATTTATGTCACGTTTATTGACGAGACTTCTGTCAATGCGGAAATCAAGAAGTACGACGGAGAGACCGGAATTACGGTGCTGTCCGTACCCATCAAAGAACTGGATCAGGGGACGATGGATGCCATTGCCATTGCACGGTTGGGAAATTCACTGCTTACCACGCAGGGAACCATTGCCATTGCGGTGGGGAGTCCGTTAGGAACCAGCTATTCGATTCTGATTGGAAATATCACGTCCACGACTAACTCCATTTCGGTGGCGGATGCGGGATATACGGTATTTACTACGGACATAGGCGGCAGCGACAACGGAAGCGGCGCGCTGATTAATCTGCAGGGCGAGGTTATCGGTCTTGTCATGCAGGGATATAGCAGCTCCGGGGATCAGAATACACTGACGGCGATTTCGATTTCGGAGTTAAAGCCTATGATTGAGATGCTGTCCAATAATAAAGATATTCCTTATATCGGGGTGGAACTTACCACAGTAACCAATGATATTGCCAGGGAATATGACATCCCTAAGGGAGCATATATTAAGAGCGTGCGGATGGATTCTCCGGGAATGGCGGCAGGTCTCCAGGAGGGTGATGTCATCACCTCTGTGGCGGGGGAGACCGTCTATACGGTGGATGGCTATGAGGGAAAACTGCTCTCACTGATACCGGGACAGGAAGTGGAGATTACCGTGCAGCGCCAGGGTACGGACGGCTACACGGAGATTACCTGCACGGTGGAGGTAAGTGTCTGCCGGTAAAATATTGTGGCTGGCAGCGGTTGTTTTTGTCGGAAGTTATTTCTGGCATTGGAATATAAAATTACAGGTTTTAGAAAGAGGAATGTATGAAATATATCGAAAGTCTTCGCGAGGGCGAGAGAATCAATGAAATCTATCTTTGCAAGGTAAAACAGTCTGCATTGACCAAGGCGGGAAAACCCTATGACAGCTTAACACTGCAGGATAAGACCGGCACTCTGGATGCCAAGATCTGGGAGCCGGGTTCTGTGGGAATTGAGGAATTTGATGCGCTGGATTACATAGCAGTCATGGGCGATATTACCAGCTTTCAGGGAAATCTGCAACTCAATGTGAAGCGAATCCGCAAGGTGGAGGAAGGGGAGTACGATCCCAAGGATTATCTGCCGGTGGGCGATAAGGACCCCGATGCGATGTATGAGGAGCTGAAGGGGCTGATTGCAACAGTAAGT
>JBJEJC010000064.1:0-14895 GCA_051877675.1 Roseburia sp.
TGGAGTGCGCAACGGTCGCCCACGGCGGTAGCATGTGCGAAGCACATGGTATAATTATAGCAGATGGGTGAAAATATGTAAATAAAAACACGAATATATGTTCGAATATTGGGAAAGGGACAGGGCTGAACTGGTGAAATTACAGATATTTGCGATGACACATAAAAAATTTGACGTACCGCGGGATTCGCTGTACCGCCCGCTTCATGTGGGCAGGGCAGTCAGCGAGAACCTGGGCTATCCGGGGGATGATACGGGAGAGAATATATCGGCGCTGAATTGCTATTACAGTGAGCTTACAGGCTTTTACTGGATTTGGAAGAATTACCATGAAGCCGATTATGTGGGGACCTGCCATTACAGGCGCTATCTGATTAATGAAAGCGGGCAGGTTTTTACCGCACAGGAGTATGAGAAATTGCTGGGGCAGTATGACCTCATTACTACCAGACGGGTCAGACTGAATAATTCCTATCACTTTGGCTTTGCCGCAAATCATAACATTAAGGCACTGGATATGACCGGGGAGGTTATCCGGGAACTTTATCCGGAGTATCATCCGATGTTTCTTACTCTGGTGCATGGAAATGAGACCTATTTTGGCAATATGCTGGTTACCTCCAAGAAACTGTTTGATTTCTATGCCCAGTGGCTATTTACCATATTTTTTGAGGTGGCACGGCGCATTGAACTGGAGACGGGAGAGGATGCCTATCATAAGCGGGTGTTTGGATTCATTTCTGAGTTTCTGCTTCTGGTATGGGTTAAAGTGAACCGGCTAAAGGTACTTGAATGTAAGGTGGGGATGCTGGGGGAAAAGGCAGAGACCCGTGAAATGAAGGAATGCCTTGCCGGCTATTTTAGCAGGAAAGATATTGTGGGTGCCAGAGATTACTTTATGACACGCTATCAGGAACGGCCGGATGTTCTGATGGAAGCATCGGATGTGACGGGAGAACTGCGGCTGTCCATGCAGGTCATTGCCACGGCGGAGCAGGAGCTGCGGCGTTATGGGTACAGTGTGCTGGATACGGAACATGAATTTAATGGATTAATAGCACTTTTTACCGGAATTAATCATGTGGTGTGGAATTACCGGAACGGAATCCAGACACCGGAGGATATTCATTTTTTAAAAGAACATAAGGTTACGGAAACAGCAGTGGAAATTGCAGTCATGATTTTGCGGGAATCCCGGGAGAGGATTGCTACCCTGCAGCGTCAGATTATCACGGATTTGCAGGCTGAATAATGGGATATAAGTACTGAAAAAAGCAAAAAAATATGGATATTTTTTTAAATTTTCAGGAATCACTTGAAAAAATATTCTTTTTCTGTTAAGATAAACGAGTTGCATCACAGAGATGCTTTTTAAAATGTTTATTAGGTCGGAATTTTTGTTGATAGATGGTATTTTTGCCAGTTCGCACTAGACAATATCATATTGTTATGCAACCGTAGTCTAATGGATAGAACACCGGACTCCGACTCCGGCAATGCGGGTTCGATTCCCGCCGGGTGCATCCCTTTCCTGATAGGTGTGGAATTTTTTTTTCCACACCTATCTTGAAAAAAGCGAATGGGCGGAAAGGTGCGGTGACTTATATGGATTTTTCTAAGATTAAAGATAGATTAAAGAAAGCAAATTTAGATAAAGTACTTGATTTTGTCAGAAAAAATATTCGTTATTTTGCAGCGGGTGCACTGTTTATTGTGCTTGTGGTGGTGCTGGTAAGCTGCATTGAGCCTAAGACGGGGGATTCCCCGGTTCCTGCCACGGAGATTTCCACGGAGGAAGTGAGTGAAGCAGAGACGGAGGAAGCATATCAGGTGGATGCCCTCGCGGATGTGAACACACTGATTGGTCAGTACTATACTGCCTATGCAGAAGGGGATATGGATGCGTTAGCCGTGCTTGCCACCCCCATTTCGGATAATGAGAAAAGCTATATTTCCATGATGAGCCGGTATGTGGAAAGCTATCAGAACATTAAGTGTTACACGAAGTCCGGGCTGGAGGACGGTTCGTACCTTGTATGGGCTTATATGGAAGTGAAGTTTGACGGGATTGAGACTGCAGCGCCGGGTATGGAGCTTTTTTATGTGCGTACCAATGAGGACGGCGTACTGTATATTGACAATCTCTATTCCAATTACAATAAATCCACGAAGGAAAATGGCATGGATGTCAGCGTTCAGGCACTGATTGATTCCTGCAACAGTGCGGAGGATATTGTGTCACTCCAGCAGGAGGTTCAGGCGCAGTATGAGGCTATCGTGGCGGCAGATGAGAAGCTCGCCGAGATGGTGAATACCACGATTCCCGGCGCTGTGACAGAGTGGATGACAGCGGCAGTTATGCAGGAAACGGAAGCGACGGAGGAACCGCAGGAGGGGACGGAAGCAGAACCTGCTGAGGATTCCGAACAAAAGGATGATTCCGACAAAAAGGATGATACGGATCAGAAAGATGAGTCGGATGAGAAAGAGGATTCCGATAAGAATGACGATTCGAATGAGGAGGATTCCGACAAGAAGGATGATTCTGACAAGAAGGATGACCAGGAGAAGCCTGCTAAGGAAACGCTGTATGCGACAGCGAGAGTCAATGTGCGTGCCGGGGCAGATACTTCTTCAGAAAAACTGGGAAGCATTGAACTGGGCGAATCTGTTGTGAGAACAGGAACAGAGGGTGACTGGAGCATCATTGAGTACAATGGCTCTACCGGCTATGTGAAATCGGAATATCTTACCGCAGATGTGAATTCCGTCAGCGGTGAGGCAGATACAAACGGTATTTCGGAGGGAACCGTGATTACACTTAAGGCATCTACCAATATCCGTTCCGGGATGGGTGAGGATTATGAGAAGGTTGGAACGGCTTATGAGGGCGAGAAGGTTACCGTAGTCATGAGTTATGCGGAAGGCTGGACCAAAGTAACATGGAACGGCAAAACAGGTTATATCAAGACTTCACTGTTACAGTAAAGGGATTTTACCATTGTCACGATACGGAGACTTTTTTCGGAAAGTCTCCGTTTTTTTCCATGACAGCGTGTGCAGAAGGAGAGATGAAGAATGGAAGAGACCGGAATACGGATTAACAAATATTTGAGTGAGGCAGGTGTCTGCTCCCGCCGGGAGGCGGACCGGCAGATTGCGGCAGGCAATGTGACAATCGACGGGAAAACGGCAGAGACCGGTGCAAGGGTATGTGCAGGTCAGGAGGTCCTTTTTTGTGGAAGAAAGGTGAAAAAGGAGGAGGAGATGATCCTTCTGGCTTTCCATAAGCCTGCCGGGATTGTATGCACTGCTGAGAAAAGGGAAAAGAATAATGTAATCGATTTTATCCATTACCCCAAACGCATTTATCCCATCGGAAGGCTGGATAAGGATTCGGAAGGTCTGCTGCTTCTAACGAATAACGGAGACATTGTAAATAAGATTATGCGCGCCGGAAATATGCATGAAAAAGAATATATCGTGGATGTGAACCGACCGGTAACGGAAAGTTTTCTTCGCGGGCTTGCAGGCGGAGTACCACTGGTGGAGTTAGGAGTAACTACACGCAAATGCAGGGTGGAGCAGACCGGCAAACGGCAGTTTAAGATTGTACTGACCCAGGGGCTGAACCGTCAGATCCGCAGAATGTGTGAATATTTTGGCTACCGGGTGGAGAAACTGGTGCGGACGCGGATTATGAATATTGAACTGGGAGATTTAAAAAGCGGGACATACCGCAATGTGACGGAGGAAGAATACCGGAAGCTTTCGGAAATGCTCCGCGGTTCCTCTTGCAGAACCGTAATTCCGTCAGCGGAAAACAGGGAGCAGTAAAACAGCAGAATTTTGGAACAGAAAATGGAGGGCAACATGACACCGGAAGAACGAATTGCAGAACTGAGAGAGAAAATTGCATATCACAGTGACCGCTATTATAATCAGGATAATCCGGAAATTTCGGACTACGAATTTGACCAGCTCATGAAGGAACTGAAAACGTTAGAGAAGGAGCATCCAAAGCTTGTGACCCCGGATTCGCCCACCCGGAAGGTGGGAGGCAGTGCTAAGCGTACAGCGGGAGTTCTGGTGCGCCATAATGTTCCGATGTTAAGTCTTCAGGATGTATTTTCTAAGGAAGAAATCTATGAGTTCGTGGAACAGATGCAGGAACAATTAGAAAATCCCGAATTTGTGGTGGAGTATAAAATTGACGGGCTTTCCATGACACTGCGCTATGAGAATGGGGAACTTGTGCTGGCGGAGACCAGAGGAGACGGCATCAATTTCGGGGAGGATGTGACGGCAAATGCCCGGGTGATTGGTGATGTGAAGAAGAAACTGAAGGATAAGCCGGAATACCTGGAGATTCGTGGGGAAGTCTATATGAAAAATGCGGCGTTTGAAAAGGTGAACGAGACACAGGAACTTCTTGGGAAAAAGCCGTTTGCCAATCCGAGAAACTGTGCCGCGGGAACATTGCGCCAGTTGGATTCTGCTGTGACGAAGGAACGTGAGCTTTCCCTGTTTATTTTTAATATCCAGCAGGTTCGGGGCATGGAATTTGCCACACATACCGAAGGGTATGAGTTTTTGAAAAGGCAGGGAATCACGGTCATCGAAAACTACAAGGTGTGCCGGACCGCTGATGAGGTGTGGGATGCCATCACTGCAATCGGGGAGAACCGCGGAAATCTGGAATACGATATTGACGGGGCGGTGGTGAAACTCAATCGCTATGCGGATCGGGAAATTTTAGGAGCTACTTCCAAGGTACCCCGGTGGGCAGTGGCATATAAATATCCGCCGGAGGAGAAGGAGACGAGGATTCTTGATATTGAACTTTCGGTGGGGAGAACGGGACGTATCACACCGACGGCAGTCTTTGAACCCATCCGTCTGTGCGGAACCAGTGTGTCCCGTGCTACGCTGCACAATCAGGACTTTATAGATGACCTTGACATTGGAATCGGAGATACGATTGTAGTATATAAGTCAGGTGAAATTATTCCTAAGGTGAAAGAGGTCAAAAAGGAAAGACGTCAGGCGGATTGGAAGCGTTTTCAGATTCCGGGTGTGTGTCCGGTGTGCGGAGCACCTACGGAGAGGGAAAAGGATACGGCGGATATCAAATGTACCTCACCCTCCTGTCCTGCGCAGCTTGAGCGTCATATTATTAATTTTGTGGGCAGGGATGCCATGGATATCAAGGGCTTCGGCACGGTTTATATTGAAGAACTGGTGCGGAAAGGGTATATTGGTAATGTGGCGGACATCTATGGTCTGAAACAGCACCGGGAGGAACTGATTGAGCAGGGAATCATAGGAAAAGAGAAAAATACAGATAAGCTGCTGGATGCCATTGAAGCATCCAAAGCCAATGACGCATATAAGCTTCTGACCGGTCTCGGAATTCCCAATGTGGGAAAAGCGGCAGCGAAAGCTATCATGAAAGAGTTTCAAACCATGGAGAGGTTAGCTGAGGCGGATATGGAGGCGCTGACGGCGGTAAGTGATATTGGAGAGATCAGTGCCGGTTGTATTTACCGCTTTTTCCGGGAGGAGAAAAACCGCAGGCTTCTGAATCAACTGAAAGAATATGGAGTGAATATGGAGGCGGAGGAGACAGAGACCATTGATTCGCCCCTTACCGGGAAGACCGTGGTAATCACGGGAACCTTGCCCACGCTTGGAAGAAAAGAAGCGGCGGAACTGGTAGAGCGGTATGGCGGCAAGGTGTCCGGTTCGGTTTCCAAGAAAACGGATTATGTGCTGGCGGGGGAGGCTGCGGGAAGTAAGCTTACGAAGGCCCAGGAACTTGGAATTGCCGTAATCACAGAGGAAGAATTGCGGGATATGCTTCCGAAGATGTAGGAGGAATGAAAGATGCCAATTAAAACACAGAGTGAATTACCAGCGAAAGAGATACTGGAAAAAGAAAATATATTTGTTATGGATGAGACAAGGGCGGCACATCAGGATATACGTCCAATTCAGATTGGAATATTAAACCTGATGCCGTTAAAGGAGGAGACGGAGCTTCAGCTACTGCGTTCTCTGTCCAATACGCCGCTGCAGGTGGATGTCTCGTTTATTACGGTATCCAGTCATGAGTCCAAGAATACATCCATGAGTCATCTGAATAAGTTTTACGAGACATTTTCCCAGGTGAAGCACCGTTATTTTGATGGACTGATTATTACGGGGGCGCCGTTAGAGCAGATGGAATATGAGGAAGTGGATTTCTGGCCGGAAATGTGTGAGATTTTCGAGTGGACCAAGACCCATGTGACCTCCACGCTTCATCTTTGCTGGGGGGCTCAGGCAGGATTGTACTATCATTATGGACTGAAAAAATATATGCTTGCAGAGAAAATGTTTGGCGTGTTCGAACACCGCGTCATGAACCGGAAAGTACCTCTGGTGAGGGGCTTTGATGATTATTTTATGGCACCACATTCCAGACATACCGAGGTGCGCGCGGAGGATATCCGGAATGTGGAGGAGCTTACCATACTGGCAGAGTCCGAGACGGCGGGGGTATTTCTTGCGATAGCAGATGCCGGACGCAAGATTTTTGTGATGGGACATCCGGAGTATGACCGGATTACGCTGGACAAGGAATACAAGCGTGATAAGGCAAAGGGGCTTCCGATTGAGCTTCCGGTGAATTACTATCCGAATGATGACGATACTCAGAAGCCGAAGTTGCAGTGGCGTTCCCATGGGAATATTCTCTACAGCAACTGGCTGAATTATTATGTTTATCAGCAGACCCCCTATGACTTCATCAATACGGCGGAGATTATAGGAAAGTGACGTGTCACTTTTATGCAAGAAGGGATAAAATCCCATCCACATCCAGATCATCCATTAAGATATCTAACTGATGCAGTAAAGCGTCATGTTCATCGGCATCAGATGCGGTGTGTGCTTTTCTAAGCAGAGCTGCGGCATGAGCAAAATCATAATTCAAAATCGATTCTTTGAATTCCTGTAACATTGCCGCAGTCTGCTCTGAGGTATCCGGAGAGGAGGAAGACTCCTTGCCCAGATTCCATTTCTGAAAAACTTTCTGAAATGTTTCCAGCAGATTCCTGTATTCTTCGAGAAATGACTGCAAATTGGACCGAATATAGGAGATATCTTCATTTCTTCCCGCCATTTCAAGTGCTTTTGCGGCTTCTCCGCAGGAGTTGGCACCGATATTCAAACAGGAACCCTTCAATGCATGGACAGTAATGGTAAAATCCTTCCAATTCTTTGCTTTATAATGCTGCCCCAGCATGGCAAGCTGTTTCTCGGATTCATCGCACATCATCTGGAGAATTTCCAGATAATTTTCGACCGTACCGCCACAATGCGTGATTCCGTCGTGAACATTTAACTCAGGAAGCAGGATTGAAAGTGCAGATTCGGAGGGCTTGTCTGACTGTTCGCAGACCAGGGAGTGCTTGCCGGCGTCTTTTCTCTGAAGCGCAATGGATTCGAATGCGTCCTGAGGCAGGCATTTTTGAAGGATATCTTCCAGATCACGGAAGTTGATGGGTTTGGACAGATATTCATCAAATCCTTCTGTTAAAAGCTCACTGCGCACACCAGAGACTGCATTTGCCGTAAGCGCGATAATTCTGCAATGCTTGGAGGTGTCGTAGTAGCCACCTAGTTGATGAATTCGTTTCATGGTTTCAATTCCGTCCATATCCGGCATCATCTGATCCATGAAAATGAGGTCATAATGCTTGTTCTGACACATCGTGATGGCTTCCGGCCCGCTGGCTGCTGCCTCTACATTCATGCCATAGTATTCCATACTTCGGGAAATCACTTTGCGGTTAATCGGATTGTCATCTACAATCAGGGCTTCCACTCCGTGTACATGCAGTGTTCCAAGCGAGAATTCGTCCTTAATGTGATGGGACAGAATAAGATTAAGATCCAGTGGCGAGGCATCTGCCACAGATTGCTCGACCGTTGCAATGAAGGTTGATCCTTCTCCATATACACTTTCTGCGCGTACAGTTCCGTTCATGAGGGAGCAGTAGCCCTTTACCAAGGCAAGACCGAGTCCGGTACCTTCTTTGCCGTAATTTTTTTCCTGATCGACCTGTGTAAATGCTTCAAATAATCGCGACAATTCATCCTCTTTGATTCCGATTCCGGAGTCACTTACCCGAAGCTCCATGGTAAAGGGAATCGTGAGCGGGTCTGAGCAAAGAATTTCCAATTTGATAAAGCCGGATTGGGTGTATTTCACAGAATTATTCAGCAGATTGATCAGTATGTTTTTGAGACGATTGGCGTCACCGTTTAATACGCACGGAAGCTTCGGATCAATCTGTACCTGAAAATCCAGACCCTTTTGTGAGGCCTGTGTATGTATCATTTCATAAACATCGTGAAGGAGTTCTGCGGTGTTGTATTTGACATTTACAAGAGTCATTTTGCCGGATTCAATCTTGGAAATGTCGAGGATGTCGTTGATTAAAGCCATCAGATTATGGGAAGATACCCGGATATCCTCCAGATAGTCTGCCAAGGCCGGAGAAGGATTTTCTTTGAGCGCAAGCTCAGAAAAACCAATGATTGCATTCATCGGAGTTCGAATCTCGTGGGACATATTGGCAAGAAACAGACTTTTGGCAGAATTGGAGGAATCCGCTTCCTGACGCGCTTTTTTTAGTTCCTCTATATATCGCATACGTTCCGACAGGTTTTGAACATTGACAATGTATCCGATGACATCACCGTAACTGTCTTTGATTTTGCTGACAGTAAGATTACAGGGAGTCTGATTGACCAGACAGAGCGCATCCTGGCTGTGATGCGGTTCATCAAAGTCAAAGACAGAGCGACTGTATATCTGAAACAGCGATTCTATGTGGGAATTGGCAAGCTGTTCTTTTTCCTTTGGCAGAGAAAGAAATTCAGAAGCAGCTTCATTTGCGATGCGAAGCTGATAGTTCTCATCGTATACCAATACGGGCATTGCAAGAGAATAATAAATAAATTCAGACATATTGGAAACATTGATCCGGGTGCGGTTCAGCACGTCCATTGCATAGAACAGGATGATGAGTCCCAAAAATTGCGTGACATTACTGCCGGGAAGCGCGGGAAGACCGACAGCAGGAAATATCATATCAAGAATTGTTCCGAGTAGAATCAAAATCGCAATCAGAAGAAAGTGCTTTCCGAAGGTCTGCAATCGTTTCTTGGAGGAGGAACGAATCATATGAATGATGACTCCGACAATATTCATGGAGACCAGAATGAAATATGTAGTATAGATGTCATTGACGATTCCCGGCTTGAAACGATAAGTCATTCCGAATGAGGACATAAAATACTCTGTCTGGTCAGGCTGAATGGAAAGAAGATAGGGAACAATGCCCGTGAGTGCCACAATATTAAAAAAACGCTGCATTTTCCTGGAAATCTGTGCGAACAGACAGATTAAGAACTGTGCAGTAATCATATACAATACGGTTCCGAAAATTGCAAACGAACGCCAGAAGTAAGCTTTTTCAACATCCACCTGAAGAAAAAGCATACCAAAACCAAGGCTCCATATTGCACTTGCAAGTGCAAACAGATGTAAAGCCTTGTTTGCTGCGTCTAGTTTTTTCCTTTGCCAGATTGGACTGAGAAAAAGATAAAATGCTACGATACTGTCAATAATCAAAATGGATGAAAAAAGCGTCTTCATATATTCTCCCGGAAGGTATTCTGTCTGATGCGGTACATTAGTATTATAGTACTATTATAGCACGGAAGGTTGTGGAGTGGTAGACAATTTATGGCGTTATGGTGTATAATTGATATACTTTTTACAGAGAAGCTTCATCGATGCAGAGGAGATTATGGGGAAGTAACGCATTACTTACGGAAACAGCATAGGAGGAAACAGAATGTCAGACCCATTACAGTTGAGTTATAAAATTTTCATGGAGGCGGAGGATGTCTCCCAGTCCCGTATTTTATCCTGCGGCACCCAGGTGAGAAACCAGCTTGCCAATCATCGCAACCGGTATCTCAAACAGGCAGAGCTGGATGATGAGAGCGATATGGATGAATTTATTCTGCGTTTGTATGTGGAGGAGCAGATGACGGAGGATACCTGCACCAGCAGAGAGGATGCGGAAGGATTCATTGACGAATTTGTGGCTTTCGTACGGGAAATCGCCCATGTGCATTCATTTCTGGATATGGAAGGTGAATTTTACATCTCCTATGAGGGAGAAGTAATTTCTTATCGCTTTGCCTCAGAAAGCGGCAATCCTGAGTGCGATTTCACGGAAAACAAATGAAATTCACACTTTTTTAGTTTTCAAAAGGCGAATAGTCTGTTATAATAAAAGCATAATATCACTTAGGAGGCATTTGGCGATGGGTGAGGATAGAAAAACATTTAAAATAAAGGATGGTAATTTAGGAGAAGTGAAGATAGCAGATGAAGTAGTTGCCATCATTGCCGGGCTTGCTGCAACGGAGGTTGAGGGAGTAGGTTCCATGGCTGGCAACATAACGAACGAACTTGTTAGCAAACTTGGTATGAAGAACCTTTCCAAGGGAATCCGTGTGGAGGTATTGGACGGTATCGTAAATGTGGAAGTGGCATTGAACATTTCTTATGGGTATGCCATTCCGGAGGTATCTGCAAAGGTGCAGGATCGGGTGAAGAATGCGATTGAAAATATGACCGGGCTGGAAGTGTCCGTAGTAAACATCCGTATCGCAAGTGTGGACATGGGGAACACGAAATAGCACTTTTCGGAGCAATAGGTGAATGCAAAAGGGTGTCTTACGCGACATCCTTTTTTGGATGTAATGGGAAAACGTTTGTAAGAGAATGGAGAAAGAGATGACGAGGAGAGAACAGAGAGAACAGGTATTCATGATGCTGTTTCGGGTAGAATTCCATGATCCCGCAGAACTGCCGGAACAGGTGGCATTGTTCGCGGAGCTTGACAGACCGGTGTGCAGCGAGAAGGAGAATGCCTATATAGAAGGAAAATATCACGACATTGTGGAGCATCTGGAGGAGATTGACGCATTCATCAACGAAGTGTCAGAAGGCTGGAAGACAGGTCGGATGGGCAAAGTGGATCTGACCATTCTGCGGCTGGCAGTATATGAGATGAAGTATGAGGAAGATGTGCCGGTGAAGGTTGCCATCAATGAGGCGGTGGAATTGGCGAAAAAATACGGAACGGACGATTCCTCTGCCTTTGTAAATGGCGTGCTGGCAAAATTAGCATGAGAAAGAATGTTTATTCCGTAGGACAGGTCAATACATATATCAAAAATATGTTTGCCCAGGATTTCATGCTGCAGCGGATCAGCGTCAAAGGGGAAGTTTCTAATTGTAAATATCACACCTCGGGGCATATTTATTTTACGCTGAAGGATGCCATGGGTGCCATAAGTGCCGTCATGTTTGCCGGATACCGTAAGGGGCTTTCCTTTCGGATGCAGGAAGGGGATAAGGTGATTGTCACCGGTTCCGTGGAGGTGTTTGAGAGAGACGGGAAATATCAGCTCTATGCCAGAGAAATTGAACTGGATGGGGCTGGTAACTTATATCTGAAGTTTGAAGCCTTAAAGCGGGAATTAGAGGAAATGGGGATGTTTGCCCCGGAGTACAAAAAGCCCATCCCGAAATATGCCCGGCGTGTCGGTATAGTGACGGCATCCACCGGTGCAGCGGTGCGGGATATTCAGAATATCGCAGGAAGACGTAATCCATATGTGCAGTTGATTCTCTATCCGGCACTGGTCCAGGGGGATGGCGCGGTACAGAGCATTGTCAATGGTATCCATGCACTGGATGCGCTGGGCGTGGATGTGATGATTGTGGGCCGCGGAGGTGGTCCGATTGAGGATTTGTGGGCTTTCAATGAGGAGGAAGTGGCACGGGCAATTTTTGAATGTGAGACGCCGGTCATTTCAGCGGTTGGCCATGAAACAGACACTACAATTGCAGATTACGTGGCAGACTTAAGGGCGCCGACTCCTTCGGCGGCAGCGGAGCTTGCTGTATTCGATTACCGGAGCGTGAAGGAGCAGCTTGCGGCCTACAGAAGCCAGTTGAACCGTAATCTGTCCCAGAAGCTTTTGAACCTGCGGCTACGAGTTACAAATATCCAGACCAGACTGGGATATCTGAGTCCGGAGAGTCGTCTGCGGGAGAACCGCAGATACGCAGCAGATCTGGAGGAGAAGCTGAATGGCTGTATGCAGCGGTTATTTGTGGAGAAAAAACACCGGCTGGCGCTTCTGGCAGGACAGGTGGAGAACCTTTCTCCGGCGAAGAAATTAAGCCAGGGGTATTCGTATGTGGCGGATATGGAAGGAAAGGCTGTGACGGACGCTGGCCGGGTCAGAACAGGAGATATGCTTTCCATACATTTGCTGAAAGGAACGCTGAAGGCGGAAGTGACGGAGGTGTGCGATGAAGCTAGAGGAGAATTTTACACAGATTGAAGATATCATAAGACAGATGGAGAATCCGGAGGTATCGCTGGATGAGTCCTTTGCACTTTACCAGAGTGGCATTGGCAAACTGAAAGAGTGCAATGCCATGCTGGATGAGGTGGAGAAAAAAATGCAGATCTTAAATGCCGATGGAACCATCGGGGAGATGGAGTAGGACATGGAGATAAAAGAAGCAGTGGCAGAACATGCCCGGGAAGTGGAACAGATTGTATACAGCTATCTGCCGAAGGAGGAAGGCTGGCAGAAGACTGTTATGGAGGCAATGAATTACAGCGTACAGGCTGGAGGGAAAAGACTTCGTCCCATGCTGATGCAGGAAACCTATCGGATGTTCGGGGGCAGATCTAAGGTTGTGGAACCCTTTATGGCTGCAATCGAGATGATTCATACCTATTCTCTGGTGCATGATGATCTTCCGGCAATGGATAACGATGAATACCGGAGGGGCAAAAAAACGACTCACGCTGTTTACGGTGAGGCTATGGGAATCCTTACCGGGGATGCCCTGCTCAATTATGCCTTTGAGACGGCAGTCCGTGCATTTGAATTAGAGCCTGGCAACGGCAATGTGGCAAAAGCACTTGGGGTACTGGCTCATAAAGCCGGAATCAGTGGCATGTTAGGCGGTCAGGTGGTTGATGTGGAAGCGGAGAAACAGCCGGGAACCATGACAAGGGAAAAGCTGGATTATATTTACCGCATGAAAACCAGTGCACTGATAGAAGCTTCGATGCTTATAGGAGCAATCCTTGCAGGAGCCACAGGAAGTGAACAGAAAACGGTGGAGGAAGTGGCAGGGGGCATCGGACTTGCATTTCAGATTCAGGATGATATCCTGGATGTCACCAGTACGTTAGAGGTGCTGGGAAAACCCATTGGAAGTGATGCGCGTAACCAGAAAGAGACCTATGTGACCTATGAGGGACTGGAGCAGGCAAGGGCAGATGTGAAACGGATTTCCGAGACAGCGGTGGCAAGACTTGACTCTCTGGTGGTAAGAAATGATTTCCTGCGGGAACTGTTATTGTCTCTGATTAACAGGGAAAAGTAAGAAACAGAGGTACTCTGCATGGTATTGGAAAGAATCGAAAAACCAAATGACATCAAAAATCTCTCGGAGGAAGAACTGAAAATTCTTGCCTCGGAGATTCGAACCTTTTTGATTGAGAAAATTTCAGTTTCCGGCGGTCATCTTGCATCCAATCTGGGGGTGGTGGAGCTTACCATGGCACTTCATCTTTTCCTGGATTTTCCGCAGGATAAGCTAATCTGGGACGTGGGGCACCAGTCCTATACCCATAAGCTTCTGACCGGACGCAAGGATGGCTTTGATGAACTGCGGAAATACGGTGGGATGAGTGGATTCCCCAAACGCAAGGAAAGCGATTGTGACTGCTTTGATACAGGACACAGTTCCACCTCCATCTCTGCGGGGCTGGGGTATGCCAGTGCCAGAGAAATCACCGGGGAAAACTACAGGGTGGTGTCCGTGATTGGAGACGGTGCGCTGACAGGCGGTATGGCATATGAGGCATTGAATAATGCGGCGGCGCTCAAATCCAATTTTATTATTGTTCTGAATGATAATAAAATGTCTATTTCCGAAAATGTAGGCGGTATCTCCAGCTATCTGGGGGGATTTCGCACGGCAGATGCCTACCTGGATTTGAAGCATGGCATCATGAACTCGTTAAACAAGATTCCGGTATACGGCGATAAGGTGGTTCAGAAAATCAGGAAAACCAAGAGTGGTATTAAACAGCTTCTGATTCCGGGAATGTTGTTTGAGGAATTGGGAATCATTTATCTGGGTCCGGTGGACGGCGGCGATATCAAGGGGATTATGCGTTTGCTGACAGAAGCTGCCAATGTGGACGGCCCGGTGCTGGTGCATGTAGTGACCCACAAGGGCGCCGGTTATCCCCCGGCAGAACGTCATCCGGCTCGTTTCCACGGAACGGAGCCCTTTGACATTGAGACGGGGCTCCCGCTTCAAAATCGGGCGAAAGCAAATTATACGGATATTTTTTCTACGGTGATGCGTAAGCTTGGGGACCGGGATGAGAAGGTGGTGGCGATTACCGCTGCCATGACGGACGGAACCGGCTTGAAGCGCTTTCATAACATGTTTCCGGAGCGGTTTTTTGATGTGGGAATCGCGGAGGAGCATGCAGTAACCTTCGCGGCAGGTCTGGCGGCAGCGGGTTTAAAACCGGTGTTTGCCGTATATTCTTCGTTTCTGCAGCGGGCATATGACCAGATCCTTCATGATGTGTGCATTCAGAATCTTCCGGTGGTATTTGCCATAGACCGGGCGGGACTGGTGGGCAGTGACGGAGAGACACATCAGGGTATTTTTGATATTTCCTATCTATCCACAATACCTAATATGACAGT
>JBJEJC010000065.1:0-14734 GCA_051877675.1 Roseburia sp.
GTGTTCGGGACTTTCACCCGTTAGAGCGCGCCCATGGCGCGCAAACCAAAAAAAGGATGACATCGAAAATGTCATCCTTTTGAATCCTATGTATAATTACATCGCCCAGTCCGTCACGGTATCGTCCGGTCCATATCCCTTCTTCTCCCAGGACGGCTTCCGATTCCCGTTATCCACATCATAGCTTCCCGCAAAACCGGAATCCACATAGTGGGATAACAATCCACAGCCACTCCCCGTGTTCGCCGGACAGCCAAGGCAACCAAACTGCTGTCTGTATCCTCTTGTGCCACCTGCCCAGTCGGAATAATCCGGAGCCTGCCATACACCCTTCATATAAATACTGTCACATTTTGCAGTATTCTCTGAACTCCCGGTGCCGCCTCCTCCGCCAATAACATCTCCGCTGGCCGTGTAAATTCCTTCCATCAGCTCTTCGCTCTGAAGTACGATTGGTCTTTCATACGATTTCAAAATAACTCTCACCCCCACATATTTTATATTGGTCCTGCCAAATAAATCGTGTCATCTTCCGTTATCTCTATCTATATATTATATTAATTCCAAAAAAATATGTCAAGATTCTCGTTACTTTTGTAGCAGATTTTATGCGTCATTCCTTAAAAATCCGCATCCGCTCCGCCAAGCCGCTTCTTCTGGCTGCTTTTTTCAAAATAGCACGGCCGGATACCCGGCGCACCGTACGATTTCTGTGCAGAAATCCCATAAGCAGCATACACCACAACACCGGATATAGCAGCGGACACTTCCCGGTCTTCGGATACGTCAGTTTCATCTGATGATGAAACTCCCGCACATAATCCTTTGGTTTTGTCCCGCGCAGTACCACCATACGGTCTTTTTTCGCCTTCCCGAATTCCCCGGCTTCCAGAATCTCCTGCATCAATGCTTCTGCGTCGCTCTTCTGTTCCAGCATACTGATGTTCATAAATGCCACCCGCTCCAAAGATAGCCCCAGATATCTGACACAGACCGCCGTAATCATCCGCGCAAAGCCAAGCAGTCCGCATTCCTGTACCATGCCAAGAAATTGTTCCCCGGCTCTCTCCGTGGTTGTCCGGTTCCAGAGAACCGTCCAGTCGCACAGCAGTTTTAAGCCGAAGCCGGAACGCAGGAAATGCTGCAGCATATGGAGTAGCAGATAAAACGCATGATACGCCACGGGCAGCACCGGAAGTTCCACTCCCATACATTCCCCGCGCTGCGCCCCGGCAAAAAAGCTCTTCTGGCACTGTTCCAGATATCCGTTTATTTTTTTCGTATCAAAGGGCTCTGTCAGCATCTGATGTAGCTCTACTTCAATCCCATCCGGAGAAATACATGCGATGTGATGATTTGCCTCCTGCCGCTTTTTTCGCGTAAATCCTGCCCCACACAACAGCTCCGCTGCACGCTCTGCATCCTTGCGATTTCGAAAAAGCAAATCGATATCCCCGGATTTTCTTAATTCCGGAACCGGATAAAAGGCTGCGGTACTGCTGCCCTTTAACACAATCACAGAAATCTCCTGCTCCTCTAATAATCTCACAAGATATCTGGAAAGAAACAGCAGACGGTAATTCTGCTGTACGATTTCCCTGCTCCTGTGTTCTAACCGCAGACGTTCTGCCTCCGGCAGCCTTTTCTCCTCTTCAAGCACATCATAAAGCAGTGACAACACATTATGCTTCTGTGCAGTGAGAATCACCCGCTCCCAGTCCACACCAGAAGCCGCCATAGCTTCCCTTTTCTGCCATATTTCCCCGGTCAGTGCCTCCCGTAAAAGCCCGCAGAGGAAAAGTTCTTCCCGCTCCATCTACTTCTCCCCCTTCTTCCGCGATAAAATTCCCCTTGCCCGCTCCAATACAGAACGAAATTCCTTCGTTCTGCCATATAGCAATACCAGCAGCAGATTCGGCACCAGGATGCACACAGACAAGCGCAGGCAGAAGGTATAGAAAAAACCTCCTGTGATTCTCTGACAGAGAAGGTCTGTGATTCCCCATGCTGCGGCGATTCCGATGCCATATCCCACATACCGCAGGTAAAACGGCACCACCGGTTTCTTCAGACAGAAACGATATAGTACATAAGGTTCCACCCAGACAGAGGTGGCAAGCGTACTGATAAGGGTTCCGACAAAAACTCCCAGCGTTCCCATCCTTTGTACCAGAATAACGGATACTATAATATTCAGTACTGCCTCTGCCACCGCCTTATAACGGTCATACCGGAACAGTCCCAGTGAATCCCGGAACGTTAATACGGCTTTTCTGGTTCCGTTTATAAAGAAATTGATGCACAGCACCAGCACAATCCCGGACGGAAACAGATAGTTTTCTCCAAAGCTGACCGCAACGAACGGATTTAAAAGCTCATAGAGGCAGATTGCAGCAAAGCCGTACATCCACTGCCCCAAAAAAAATGCCGTCTCAAACACCTTCTGCACCCGCTGTCCGTTTTCCGTGGCGCCCAGATTGCCCACGCTGGCAGTAATCCCCTGAAACACCTGATCCAGCACCTGGCGCACAGAACCAATCAGAAGATAGTAATTGGAATAGACTCCGACGCTTACCACTCCTACAAAAGAAGAGATCAGAAGATTATCGGTATTGCTCACCACTACGTTGCCAACCTTGTGCATCAGCATTGCCCGCACGTTGCGGAAAATCTCCTTCTGTTCCTCCTTCGCAAGCCTGGCGCCATTCTTCTCCCTAAGATAAGGAAACAGCCGGTCCGCCATGCAGGAAATACAGATATTTCCCAACAGCGTACACGCCAGATATATGAGCAGAAACAGGATGAAATTCTTCGTCGTAAGCAGGACAATGATCTGACACACATCCTGCAATACAAGAAATGCCGTCTGACAGACCAGCACGATATAATTCATCTGATGTGCCTCCACCAGAGTCCGCTTATAGACCAGCAGATAAGAAAGCACGGAATTTGCCAGATACAAAAGGTAAATCAGGGTGAGGTGGTCCACATCCGGACGGTTCTTCATCAACACATCAAGGAAAGGTACCAACGCCAGCCCCAGCACTGCCACGCAGGCAGCCGTTCCCCGGTAAAACTGCCGGAAAAGATGCATAAGAGCCTGCTGCCTCGGAATATCCTTCTCTGCAATCGGACGATACAATGCGTAGGTAATCGCCGTCCCAACTCCAAGCTCCGTCAGGGATAAAATATTTAAGATATCGGTAAAAAGCCCATTGATTCCCACATAATTTTCACTCAATGTACGGGTAAATACCACACGGGTGACAAATCCCATCACAATGGCAACGATACGGGAGACCAGTGCCACAGAGGTATTGATTGCGGAGTATTCAGTTCTGCTTTTCTGTTTCACGTTTCTCCCTCCTGTTCCCTAGCATTCAAAGGACGACGGTTTTGGAAAAATTGTTTCAAACGCATCCTTCAATTCCGCCTTGACCCGCTCATAATCAAGCTTTACATTGGCATCATTGATGCACAGTATCTTATAGCGCCGGTTCTTTATCGCCTTTAGCAATGCCTGATTGTCCTCTGACAATTCATAATAATGCTGATTCTTACAGATGTTCGCCGGCACGAAATTTCCGGAAAGCTTCTGCCATTCCCGCAGCAGATACTGGCTCACATCCTCTCTGCTCCGGAACGGATGACTGCACACCTCCGTAAGATACTCCCCCTCCCTCTCCCAGAGCGTACGGTATGTCTCTTTCAGGAACGGCGACGGTCCGTGTACCGTGTAAAATCCGGTAAATCTCGGGAACATCTGCTCTAATACGTTATAGAAAAAATACATGGGCGGGTATCCGATATGGAGATATTTTCCCGGCTGTTTTCTCATATTTTCCCGCTTATCGAAATGACGCGCCAGCACCATGGAATTATTCAGAAAAATATAGGGCATCACCGGATTATCCTTATTTGCCACCACCGGCTGATAAGCCAGCATGTCCTTCGGCTTTCCATTCACAAAAAAATCCGTGGGCTTCACATCCCGCGTCAGAAAGAAATCGTCATTGAAATAAATGAATTGTTCTGACAACCCCTCAATCCGGTGAAAGTTCCATTCAATGGTATGGGAATTGAATGTCGGCAAAAATTCCTCCGGAATATAGTCTTTATGATTTACAATTGTAAGTTTCGGATGTTCTCTCCGAAGCCACTGGGGAAGATGCCCGCTGGTCACAAAGAAAATACGCCGTACCCACGGAGCATGGCGCTCCACTCCGCGGAACCAGTACCTTAAAATATCCCAGTCCCGGTAGCGCTCTTCCCTGTCATCCGCTTCTTTTCCATCCAGTCCGAGCTTTCTAATGCATTCTCTCTTCTGTTCCCGCCACCCGGGGTCTGCACCGTCTACCCAGGCTATCACTATATCAATCTGTGGTATCTGCATATCTATCCTCCTGCTATCGTCTACCGGATCACACCCAGCAGCAGGCTCTCACCCGCTCCCTCGTTTGCAAACCGAATCTGCCTATCCCCTCTTTTCCGGCGTGCGGTAAGGCAGACCTTTCCCGGAAGCCAGGCTTCCCTGGGAACCGGCACACACAGTCTTACACTCTCGCCACTTTTTAGAGAACAAAGCTCGTATTGCACCGGCAGCCTTCTTTCCACTCCTCCCTCGGGCTCCATCGTAAGGAACAGTTCTGCCGGCTCGGTGAGACTGGCAAATCCAATGTTCCGAAGCCGGATTTCGATTTCTTTGCGTCCTCTGCACCGCACCGCTGTCACAAGAAAACGATACCCCAGATGAGCTCCCACATATTCATATAAGCTCTTCCAGCTTCCTCGCCCGGACTCCGGCGCCGGTGTTTCTTTCCATGCTCCCAGCAGCCGTTCCTCATAAACCGAATTCAGATAGGTGACCTGCATTGCCTGCAGTACCTGTACCACCTCCTGTGGCTCCGGCAGGATTTCCCCTGAAACTGCTTCCCCGCCGCAGGGCACATTTTCCATAGCGTGTGCCAGATAGTCCAGTTCGCGCGTCATGCTCCAGGGTTCTGAAAAGCCTGTGTTTTCCTGTTCGCCGAAGGTTCCCAGATGGTTTGAGGAAGCAAAGATGGCATCGTCAAAGAAACCGATTTCATTCCCGGTGCCGTTTTCCGCTGCCACTCCCCTCACAAGTCTGCAAAACACCGGTCTGCGGAACGCCAGACGTATTTTTCCGTCCGTGGCAGTTCGAAAGCATTCTGTCAGACTTTGCAGCGCCTCTTTTCCAAGGAATTTCGAGCCATGCATTTCGCCCCAGTTTCCCACAAAGAGTCCCTGGCAGAGAAGGATTCCGTCCCTGTGCGCTGCCAGCACCTCGCCAAGCTGCCTCATATGCGCAAGAACCTGCTCCAGAAATGCCGGTTCTCTCTCCATTCCTTTTCCCTCGGTATCATATGTAATGCGTAAAATCATATCTTTTTCCGCCATCTCAAAGAACGTCAGAATCTTTTCCAGATATTCGATGGCTTCTCCGGGAATCTCTTCTTCCCGGTAAGCCCCGATATTGATTCTAAGCAGAACCAGACTCTCCTCACTCGCCATGGGAAGCCATGCCAGACTTTCCTTCTCCCACTCCTCTAACGGAAATGTATAGATGTGATACCAGCCCCGCCCGGGATTGATAATATTTTCACAGTATTCGCCGCCCAGCTCAGCGTAGAATCTGCTCTTTTCCTTCCTCCACGGAACTATCATCCTCTTCTCCTATCCCCACATCCCTCTTCAACACCCGGATGCGGAACACTACCGCCACAATGGAAAGCGTCATACGGAACATATACACGACGGGCTTTAGTCCGGAATGCATACTATATCCGGCGGTCCTTGCATGCATGATTGCCGGAATCTCCTCCACACGAAACCCTAACAGCAGCATCTGGATAATCATATTGGCATCGGGATAACGGTTGTCGAAATTCCGGAATTTTGAGTAATAAAGGACTGCCCGGCGGCTTAACCCCTGCAGCCCCGTGGTGGGGTCCACAATCTTCTTTCCGGTATGAATGCGAATCAGCCGGCAGAAATACCGGTATGCAATCTTTTTCAACAGCGATACGTGAAATGCAGAGCTGCCTTCCATAAAACGTGACCCAAGCACAATATCCGGGCGGTGACCGCTTTCATCCGCTGTTTTTAATTTTTCATAGAGCACAGGAATATTCGCCACATCATGCTGTCCGTCCGCGTCCATCTGGATTACATACTGATATCCTCTTCGGATTGCATATTTATACCCAAGCTGCAGTGCACTGCCATATCCCAGATTAAACACATGCGTAACCAGCGTATGATGATATTCCTTCACAATCCAGTTCGTCTCGTCCGAGGAGGCATCGTTAATCACCAGTACATCGGCGATGTCAGCAATACCCGAGCATTTCAGTTCATCCAGTACTTTTCTTATATTTTTTTCTTCGTTGTAAGCAGGCATAATAACCAGCAGTTCTTTTTGCCTTCTATTCTCCATAAACCCTGACTTCCTCATTTTTCATCTGCCAAAAGCTCCGCAAAAAGTTTCCTTTCCCTGTCATAGGAAAATTGTTTCTTTGCAGCATTCTTTTCAAACTGTTCGCGCAATTCTTTATCCTGTATCAGTTGTTCCACCGCATTCTTTACCGACTCAGCCGTCAGCTCACACAGCATCCCGTCCACTCCGTCACAAATCTGCTCCCTGTTTCCCGGACAATCCGAAACAATCACAGCCTTTCCCAGAATCTGTGCTTCCTGAATCGCAATACTCTTTCCCTCAAAACGGGTGGCATGCACATACAGATCCGCCATGCGGTAATAGGGATACGGATTCAAAACCGCTCCAAGCAGGACAAACTCTCCGTTTAAACCAAGCCGTGCAATCTGCTTTTCCAGTTCCGGGCGAAGTTCCCCTTCCCCCAGCACATACCACCGCACCGGATACCCCGCCTCCCTTAAAAGCTTTAAGGCGTCTATTGCCACCGGATACGCCTTCTGATATACCAGACGTCCGACGGTAAGAATGCGGATTCCCTTAAACTCATCCGTAAATCCTCCCGTTTCTTGGGATTTCTTAAGAATCGTCTCCCGGTCCAGCATATTGTGAAAAACTGATGTCTTTGCTTCGCACTCAGGATATACGGAAAGGAAACTGTCCTTTATCTCCTCCGAGATTGGAAAAACTGCGTCATAATTCAGATAACAGTCATGATCCAACGCTCTGGTATATCCGGCTTCCCTGTAATCAATATGGATAAACGCCGCCTTTTTCTTTGCCCTGACGTGATCAGCCACAAAATATGCCGACCCGCCTTCCAGATAAGCCACCGCCAGATCATATTCCTCCCGAATCCTAAGTCCGCTCTCTGAGAGCACACGCCACAGAAGTTTATCCGGCCAGATATGTCCGTTCTTTTTCATCACTCTGTAATTTTTTATCATCTCCGGCAACAGAAGGAAACCCTTTCCATGCCGCAGCAGGGCTTTTAACACAACCGCATACATATTCCGTTTTCCCTGTCCTGACAGTACGGACTTTTTGCAGTATTTCCCGTTTAAAAGCCTCACCTGCCCGGGAATCTGGTCAATCAGTTCTCCCTGCCCCATCAGAACGTAAAGGGAAATCGAAAATGCCGGGCTGCCATCCGATAATCTTTCCCTGCACAGGACACGGAGCAATTCCAGCAGGGCATGCTCTGCACCGGCCTGCCCCATGGTATTAATCACGAACAACAGTTTTTTCTTCTGATTCATCCGTCTCACTTTCCTCCGACAAAATTCCCAATATATGAAGAATTCTCTCATTCTCCTGATTGAGCAGGGACACCTGCATCGCCAGTTCCCGGTTCTTCATGATAAGCCCGGAGACCGCCTCACTGATTCCAAACAAAAGCAGCACCACGGCAACCGCCAGCACAAACCACGGCACCATGGAAAGGCTCCACCATTCTTTCTTTGCAAATAGCGCAACAGCCACAATCACCACCGCGATTATCAGCCAGCCCATTCCGATTTCCTCTGTCATTTTCTGCCGCACATATGCCCGGAAGGTTATAATCAAAAGCAAAATTCCAAATATGATCCACGCCAGTTTCATTGGGCCATCTCTCCCCCTTTCTCATTATCCATTGTTCTGTCATATACTCTGCCCGCAGGCTTCTTCCCGTATCTCACCGGAAACAGAATGCCCTGGCAGAACACATGCTCATCCATATGGCGCTCCACCCAGCGCAGTCTGAAATATCCAAAGGTAAAGCCGCAGAAGCTGCCAAACACCAGACCGATGCCATACCATATAACCGGCAGTTCCTTTGCCACCAACGCGCCCAGAAAGTTCATAAGACAGAACACTGCCGCCACCAGAAGCGCACCCGTGTTATCATTAAAATAATACAGAAAAATGATTTCCGCGTACAGCAGGAATAAAATAAAAAATCCGGCTGCAAGGCAGGGATACATCTGCAGCACGGGACCGGAATAGCCATACCGCGGCAGAAGAATCATAAAAAACAGATATATCACAATCGATAAAATAAACTGAATCCGCGCAAGGCTCAAAAGCTCCGAGGAGAGCTGCCGGAACATCCGCTCCTTGGCATTGCAGATGTCCACCCATCTTCCACCGATAACCGCCTCGGAATATGTCTTGTATCTGCCGTGAAATTTCATTTCCACACGAGCAATAAAGATAATGGTGGCAGACAGATTCGTAAACATGGCAAGGCAGGTCGCCAGATCATAGGAAGGTGCATACACAAAGGAATGTGCCACTGTCATACCCAGGTCCGTATTCCAGAATACAAAATTGTGGATATAGAGTCCCAGTGTATAAAAAAAGTTCGAGAAAATCAGCTTCCAGTATTTTTTAAAGTAGGAAATCACCGGACGATAACGGTTACTGTTCCTCTTAAAATACCGCTTGATGGTGGCAATCTCAAAGCTCGCCGTGAGAAAAAATCCGCAGGTCAGAGACAACAGCATACTGTAAGCAATCTCTCTGTGAAAAACCTTTACAAACAGCAGGGAAAGAAAAAAAGCTGCTATCATACCTAAAACAAAATAACCGGATATTTTCTGGTAATCCTTGCAGATGGACAGATACAGCATGGAATAAAATACAAGGACTAAGGATATGTAACCGCAAAACCCCGTAAATACAAACAACAGATGAACTCTTCCCACCAGCCTCTCCCATATGCAGAATGGAATTCCCACCAGACAACTGAGCACAATATTCATAAGAAGTCCCACATAAAAGCACGGAAGAATATCCTCATATTTCTCGTTGTAGATAATATCGGACATATAGCGGGACAATACTGCGTTAAAGGGCGCCGCCGTCAGCAGAGAAAATATGAAAATATAAAGCAGGGTTCCCGACAACAGTCCGCGTCTGGCATAACTTAATTCCTCATATCCCAGCACATAGCTCATAAGGATAATATTGGCGATTACAATAAACATCGGTGCAATCGTCACCATGGTGCTGTAGGCAAATCCTGCCAGATTCGCAGCAATGGATCTTTTTTCAAATATACGGTTTAATTTGACTCCAATTCCAGCCATATGTGCTATCCTTTCCGCTCTTTTTCGTATTCCCGGTAAAACTGCTGATAGGTCTTCTTCATGTCATCCACAAGATAGCGGGCCTCTAAACGGTTATAGCCGTTCTCCCCCATCCGCTGCCGCTTCATGGGATGAAGTGCCAGATCAATCATGGCATCCCGGATTTCTTCCACGTTCATAATGTGAGTCAGGATTCCCGCCTCTCCATAGGAATCTCCCTCCCCGTAAATAAGCCCGCGGCAATTTCCTACATCTGTAGCAATCACCGGTTTCTTCGCCGCATAGCTTTCCAGAATGGTAAGCGGCTGCCCTTCGCTAATGCTGGTCAGAATGGTCATATCCATCCCTCCCATATATTTCGTCACATCCACCCGCCCGGTAAATACCACATCCTGCACGTTCAGAAGCTCCACCATCTCATAGCATTCTTTCGCGTAATCCTCCTCCTCATCCACCGGTCCCATAATCCACAGTTTTAACTGCGGCACCTTCTGCTTTGCAAAATAAAATGCCCGGATCAGAGTTTTTACATCTTTAATGGGAGTTACTCGAAGAATCGCTCCCACATGAATCTTATCCGTTTCAATCGCCGGATTGGGCTCATAATGGGAAAAACGCTTTGCATCAATCCCGTTTGGCGTGATGCGTATTTTCTCCGGCGGGCATCCCAGTTCTATCTGCAACTCCCTGGCATGCGCGTAAAGACAGGTCACAAGATCCGCCTGGGCATACGCCAGCAGCGACATTTTCTTGAACTGGTCAATCCAGATATTCTTATAAATTCCCACAACCCATCTGGCACGGATTAATTCTTCTTCCCGCTCTCTGGTATAGATTCCATGTTCGGATACAATAAGCCTGCAATCATATCTTTTCTTTGCCATACTGCCCAGCACCCCCGCATAACCGGTGGCAACACAGTGATAAACATCCGCTCTGGGCAAATCGGTCTTTAAAATCAGAAACAACGGCAGATAAATCGAGCGCATGGTCCACAGGAAATCTGAAAACACGACTTCGGAATACCGCAGCTCATAGCATTCCAGTACTGCCCGAAAAAAATCCTTTCCCATCAGCAGTCCGTTTAAGGAAAAATCCTGCCTGGAAAAAAGTTCAAACAGAGTGTCCCACTTTACATTCCGGTTCAACAGCAGGCTTCTCAGTGCCTCATACTCTTCTCCGGTCAGACGTGGCGCTTTCCCTGCATGATGCTTCTCCACCCAGTCCTCATCCTCCAGGTACACCTCATGCACCTCTGTCACATTTTCAGGAAGTGTATAGACAAATTTCCCCCGGTAGGAACGGTTTGCCACAATGGACAACACCACAAATTCATACTCCGGAAAGGAGCTTATCATACTGTGTATCCAACTGGACACACCGCCCACCACATAAGGATAGCACCCCTCCGCCACAATACAGATTCTCATACAATCATTCACCGTCCTCCTGATAAATAAACAGCTTGTGAAGCGGCTCCGGTTTCCAGTTCACCGTAAGCCGGCTCTCCTCTGCCTCGATCAGATAGGCATTCTTTTCTATTTCTGTATAACTGCCACCTGTGATACCGGAAATCTCCTGCCCGCTGGTACGTAAGATAAACCATGCCTGCCCTTCAAAGTTCCTGATTTCAATGGCAATTCCCTCTTCACTCCCGGTCTCCGTATAATCCAGTGCCAGGAAACGTCGGATACGCTGATCACTTTCCGAAACTGTGGTTCCCGAGAAATCGGAAAACGGTTTCCAGTACGTGCAGACGGTAGAGGTAATCTTCTTGGACAATTTCTCCCAGGAGTCCTCCGCCTCCTGCGGATATGCCACCTTTGTAAAGTCTACCACGATATTTGCATACCCCAGTGCCGTTTCCACACTTTTGTTCATCAGGTCGTCCGTATAGGTGTAGTTTTCTCCGTCATTTGTCGCCCTCTGCAGCGTCACAGAATTCGTTCCGTAAGAAATCATGGGTTCCCTTCCGCTTCCCTGCTTCTGTACCACCGTGTGAATCTCTGACAGCTTTGGACTGCTGAAAATCCCGGCAAGTTTCTCCTCATCCGCTGTATAAACTGCCTGAAATGCATAATTTTCTGCCTCCTGCTCCCAGAATGACAGGTCCCTTTCAAGCTTCTCCTCCAGCGAAGTCGGGGAAACCGTGTCCAGTGAGATTCCCGCCTCTCCGTGAACCTCATGCAGAAGTTTCAGATAATATTCTACACCGCTCTCCGGTTCCCTGTTGTCCACATAGTCAAACTGCGGCGTCATCATACAGGAAAGTTTCATGGATATCCGGCTTTCCACCGACACCAGAACCGGCCAGATGATTTCCTGAAAAAGCGCCCGCTGGGACTGGCTGTATCTTTTCTGCAGTTCTTCCCCGTTCTCCTCCGCGAAGCCGGGATAATTGGCAATCACAAGGCTCTGGGCATTCACCACCGGATACAGGTCGTAATCCTTTCCCTCCGCCATCATGGCGGACAGGAGTCCCATTCCCTCCACATGACACAGATAATCCCCGTTTACACAGAAGGTATAGGCATTCTGGCACCGGCTTCTCCAGATAATTGCCGGAAGGCTTTCGTTCTTGACCGTCTCGTCTTCCAGCATTCCCACAAGATAGGTCTTGGTTCCGAAATCCGTCATATACCACGGCACCGTAAGGTTCAGATCCTGCCTGCTCTCCTCCTCATCCTTCTCCTCATAGATTGCCTCTCCCCCCAGAAGAAATCCTTCAAATAGATGCATTCCCGTCAATGTGACCTCCGTATCCATGACATTAAAGATACCAAGAATCTCATGCTGCAGGGTATCGCATTCCATAATCTGCTCCGGTTGGGGAAGTCTTGCAAAGATCAAATTGATTCCGGCATCTGCAAAGGATAACAGGATGCGGCTGTCCCCGGAAAGATCCGTCATCCTGGTTCCGTCAAGAATAACAGCCAGCGGAAGATGCTCCTTTGGGAAGCTGCACTCTGCAAGGCTGGGATAATAAACAATCTCTCTCTTACTATACGTGCACCACCAGGTCACCACATTTCCAATCTCATCCTCCGGCGTTCCTATATAGACTACATATTCCCTGTCGGAATCAATCCCCGTCACGTCACTCCCGGCTGTCGGTACAAAGGCATCCGCTTCCGTGAAGCCGGTGGCAGTGGAATCCGCATATTCATTTGTCTCATATTCATTTAGCACATCCTTCGCCACACCGGTAAACTGAAACATGAACAGAACCAAAAACATCATAACCGCTATGGTAAGATAGTTTCTGCGGGATACCATGCCATGCCCTCCTTCCTAATTATATCCGTAGTCAATCGAGAGATCATACAAACGATACGGATTCTGCTCCAACACATAGCATACAAAATTATCCGTCTCATAATAAACCTGCATCTCTTTCTCATAAAGCCTCGAAAATTCCTGCGCCCAGTAGTACATACGGGACATGACAATCCAGCGGTTCTCTCCCTCATAAATAGAAAGTCCGTTTCCTCTGGGAAGCGGTTTTGAAGCCCCCTCCTCTGATACCATCTGCCCACTGCCTTCATAATGAATCGTATAATCCAACGGTTTCTTCTCTATGAAAAAATAAATGCGCTCGGTCGGAATCACAAGATTTCCCACCACATTCGCGCCCTCCATACTGCGCAAAAGCGTTATGACCTCATAGTGATAGCCATAGTCCTCCACCATTCGCAGCTCATCGTTTGCGGAACAGATGGTAAACTTCTCGTTTTCGTTCTCCCGCAATATATTTGTCAGGCAGATAATGGCCTCATTCCGTTCAAAGAGTCCGGCCTCCGAAAGAACATATGGCACACGCACCATATCCCAATTAACCAGAACCGCTATACATGCTGCCACCGTAGCAAGGGATGCAGCGTATAAAAGCCATTTCCGTTTCATCCAGCCAAACAGCAATGTCAAGAGAACATCCAGGGCAAACGCAATGAGTACCGGATACAGATAAACGATGTAGATTCGTGTCCGGTTCGTGTCCATAATCGCCGGAATACCGATTCGCGCTGCACAGAGAATAACAAACAAAAGTGCCATGGCACATCCGCAGGATAAAATCCGTGCACCGTAATCTCTTTTTTTCCTAAAGAGAAGAAGCGCCCCTGCTACAATATCAAACCAGACGACTGCAAAAAATCCCAGGAAAATCTCACGGTTTAGTCCATATTTGAAAACATAGTTCCGCAGGTTTTCCTGCATATAGCGGAAAAGCCTCTGAAATTTTCCTGCCAGAAGGAGTATAAATCCCTGCCCCGTCTGCTGCAGGGATTCCCCTGCCGTATTATCAGTTTCTGTGGCAGGCTCCGTATTGCCGGCATGAGAAGGAAGCTTTGCTCCGCTGTCTGCCGCTTCCACATTCGTTCCGTTCTCTCCTGCGCCCGCCGCAGTCGAATCTGCCTCTACGCCTCCGGTATCTGTCTCCGGGGAATCAGAGTCACCATTTTCCTCCTCCGTATCCTCCGCGCTTTCCATACTGCCTGTGATTACAGACAAGCCCCAGCCCAGAGACCCCTGCAACGGTTTTCCGCCGATAAAAGCCACCGCCATGGGAAGTACCGCCACCAAAACGGAAATCAGCCCTGCAGCCATCACCCGCCAGAAATAGCGCCCGCGAAACAGACGGAAGAAATAGCCGATTGCAATTCCGATACACAGAATTCCCGTAACCATGGTATCGTAAAAATGAACCGTGACAGTCAGTGAAAAATTCATGGCAAACAGCCACAGATATCCACTGCTCTTTATCCCGCGCTGCCTGAAAAAAGAATCCTTCACTCCTTTTTCCAGCGCCGCCACCTCATTCTTACGTTCCGCAAAAAAGGCAAAGAGAAAATAGACCGCCGGGAGAATAAAAAGCATTCCAAACTCCTGGGGAAGGGAACTTAAATACCGCTTAAATATATCCGGGTTGAACACATTTGCCAGCACATAAACCGCCACGGCAGTATAAGCACAGTAGCGGGATTTGCAGCACGCACGCAAAAACGCCAGCAGCACCAGATGAATCAGCAGTGTCTGCACCACACCGAAAAGCCGCATCAGCACATAGGTTTCTATTCCAAACACCGTATGAATATAGTAGATGACACAGTGGAATCCAAAGGGATAAATGCCTGCCACAAAGATATCATTGTCCCCCATGGCATTTACCCAGTAATTATGCACCGGAATATCCGATGCACAATAACCGAAT
>JBJEJC010000066.1:0-14481 GCA_051877675.1 Roseburia sp.
ACCAGAATTCCCTTTTCATTCCGGTAATCATACATATTGCCGCCGATATGCCGCCGTCTGTCCAGAACCAGAACCCTCTGCTCCAGTTTCTCTGCCAGAAAACGCGCGGTCACAGCCCCGGAAAGACCGCAGCCCACCACAATTGCATCATATTCCTGCATTAAAAGCCTCCATACGTATCCATGAACTCCCGGAAGGTCTGGAGATTTTTATCTTTGTCTGCAAGAATCACATGTTCCATGCCTCCTACTTTCTCCAGCGGCCATTCCACTCCGATATCCGGATCGTTCCAGAGAATCCCGTCATCGTATTCTCCGTAAAACTTCTCACTGCACTTATAGCTTACAATGGAGTCCTCCAGCACCAGATAGCCGTGGGCACAGCCTGCCGGCACCAGAATCTCATTGTGCAATTCTCCAATCAGGTCAAAGCCCAGCCATTTCCGAAAGGTGGGGCTGTCTTTTCTTAAGTCCACCACCACGTCATAGACATGCCCATGAATACAGCGCACCAGCTTCGGCTGCTGTACCACACGCTGGAAATGCAGTGCACGTACCACTCCCTTATAGGAGGTCGTATAAAACACCTCAGCCAGGTCATGCTTAATCCCGTTTGCCTCAAATACCTCTTTGGAATAGTCCTTGGTAAAACAACCTCTTACATCATCCGCATTGAAGGGTGTTACTTTTATCAGCCCATCGATTTCTGTCTTCTCAAATGCAAACTTCTGAGTCATTTTTCTTCCTCCAATATCTTAACCCACCAGTCTCTGGTCCGCCTGCAGCCCTCACCAAAGCTCACCTCGGCACGGAATCCCGTGTCCGTCTCCGTCTTTGTGCAGTCAAACTCCTCCAGCGGCTGGTTCACGCCTGTGAAGGGAATGTCTCCGAAAATAAAATCCAGTTCCGGCGCAATCGCCTCTTTCATTTCCAGCAAAAATTCTTTCAGGGGCTTTGCCTGGGAAGAGCCAATGAGATATTCGCAGAACGGTTTTCCCTTCTCCCCGATAAGCCGGAACGCCCTCGCCACATCGTCAATATATACAAAATCATAGTTCTGGGTGCCTGCCGTAAACTGTGGTGCCTCACCCCGGATACATTTCTGAATCGTGGTATTCACCATCCGCGGGCTGCGCTCTCCCACTCCATAGGCATTCGTAATCATCGCCCATACCAGATCAATTCCTATCTGTGCCGCCACGGACTTGCACATAGTATGTGCTGCCAGCTTGCCGCTTCCATAGATGTAACCAGGTCCCGGCTTATTTCCTTCCTTCCACGCCGCCTTAATGGTTTCCAGTTCCATAATGCTCCCGGCATTCACAAAACGGCTGCACCCGATTTCCTTCGCCAGCCGCAGACAGTCCACGGTCCACTGAACATTATCCAGTTGCAGTCTTGTATCCGCCCGCGCGGCTCCTGCCGAACCAGCCCATGCAAAATGGAAAAAAGTATCTGCGCCACAACCCTTAAGTCTCTCTGCTGCCTCTTGGGCATGCTCCAGTTCAAAGGGACAGACCGATATATGGCTGTCCTTGGGCAGATTCCCGTCATGCCCCGGTCTGACCAGCGCAATCACTTCGATCTTATGTGCCACCAGTTCTCTTACCAGTGCCCCGCCTACAAATCCGTTGGCTCCTGATACAATCACTTTCTTCATGACATTCTCCCACTATCTCAGATATTCCTTGATTTCCCGTTCCATTTCTGCCACCAGATTGCCCTGTTCCAAATATATTTTACTGAATGCCACAACATTGGAAACGGCATCCACAATATGCCATCTCGGCTGCCAGTTCATAACCCGATGTATCCTGGAGCAGTCCAGTTTTAAAAATCCAGCCTCATGAGGCGCGTTCTGCTCAGATACATCCTTCCAGGAAGCCTCTTCTCCCCAGCACCGACAGAACAAATCCACCAGCTCTCCGGTGGTCACACAGTCGCAGTCCTCCGGTCCCACATTATAGCTTCCCGCATACCGCTCTCTGTCCTGATACTGCAGCTCTGCCAGCTTCAGATACGCACATACCGGCTCTAATACGTGCTGATAAGGTCTGGTAGAATAGGGATTTCTCACAATAATCTCTTTCCCTGCGCTTTGGGCACGCACGCAGTCCGGTATAATCCGATCCCTCGCGAAATCTCCGCCGCCGATGACGTTACCGGCACGGCAGGTGGAGATTGCCACATCACGGTCTGCAAAAAAAGATTTCCGGTAAGAACTGGTCACCAATTCCGAGCAGGACTTGGAATTGGAATAGGGGTCATAGCCGTCCAACGCATCCGTCTCCCGGTAGCCCCACTCCCATTCGTTATTCTGATATACCTTATCCGTCGTCACGTTGACAAAGGACTTCACACAGGCATGCAGACGCACCGCCTCTAATACATTCACGGTTCCCATTACATTCGTCTCGTATGTGTATACCGGATTCTCGTAGCTTTGTCGCACAATAGGCTGTGCCGCCATATGAATCACAATCTCCGGCTGGTACTCGTCGAACACCCGATTCAGATGCTCCAGATCACGGATATCCCCCTCCACGGAGACCATTCCGTCCGCCATATGAGTGAGCTCAAACAGCGCCGGTTCTGTCGGTGGCTTTAAGGCATAGCCAATCACCTTGGCGCCCTGCATTTTCAGTACTTTACACATCCAGGTTCCTTTAAATCCGGTATGTCCGGTCACAAGTACCTTTTTTCCTTGATAAAATCCGAAATCCATTAGTCCTCCCACACTTTCCACGGAGCCTTCCCTGCTGTCAGCAGTTCTTCCAGATACATCTTATCCTTCATGGTATCCATGCACTGCCAGAACCCATTATATTTGTAAGCCACCAGTTGCCCTTCCTCGGACAGTTGTTCCAGCGGCTCCCGCTCAAAGGTAGTCTTATCCCCTTCAATATAATCTATGACCTGCGGCTCCAATACCATGTAACCGCCATTGATCCATCCGCCGTCCTCTTTCTTCTTCTCGGCAAACCGTTCAATCGTGTTATTATCACTGATTTCCAGCGTCCCAAATCTGCCGCCGGGCTGGATTGCCGTCATCGTTGCCAGCTTTCCGTGCTTCCTGTGGAAGTCAACCACATCTCTGATGTTCACATCACAGACCCCATCACCATACGTAAGCATAAAGGTCTCATTCCCAATATAGTCCCTCACCCGCTTAATTCTGCCGCCCGTCAGCGTATCAAGTCCGGTGTCTACAATCGTAACCTTCCACGGCTCCGCCACATTATTGTGCACAATCATGGAATTCTCCGAGGAAAAATCAAAGGTAATATCCGAGCGATGCAGATAATAATTGGCAAAGTATTCTTTAATGATATGCTGCTTATATCCGGCACAAATGATGAATTCATTGAATCCGTAATAGGAATATTCCTTCATGATATGCCACAGAATCGGCTGCCCGTTAATTTCAATCATGGGCTTAGGTCTTGACATACTCTCTTCTGATATTCTTGTTCCATAGCCGCCGGCTAATATCACTGTCTTCATACGTCCTCCATCTGCGGCGGGTATCATTGCTTACAATCCGCCCATAATATTAATAATATACCACTGGCGCGAACATGTAAACCCTTTTTGTTTTACTCCCTGCATTTGCACAAGCAAAAAAAGCGGTGGAAAAACCGTATTTCCAATACGATTTTCCACCACTTTTCCATTATTTTTTCATATCCGAATCCCGCATTTTTCCCCATTCTGCTTCCCATCCACGCGCTCCCGCATAGGAAACCATGGTATCAAAATACTCTTTCTCGGAGAATTCCCCCTGCATCAAAAGAAGTACCCGGATGTCACAGCGGTATTCACAAAAGTTCTCCACCACCCGCGGCAGCAGGTAAACCACCGGATTGAAACATTGAAGGATTGTCAGAGCTCCAAGAAGCACTCTATACCAGTCATCATGGGATTTCAGATGCATTAACTCATGGGATAAAAGGATTTTCAATTCCTTCTCATCATAAGGCGCATCCCTGTAGGGGAGAATCACCCGCTTTCTTATAAATCCCGCTGTTCTTGGTGCCCGGATCAAATCGTTCTGCTCCAGAGTTACACTCCCCTGTATTCCCAGTTCGCTTTTCAAGCGTTCAAACAGCCGCAATACCTCTTCCTTATCCTCCGGCACATTTCCCCAATAAAGCCGGTATACCCGTATCGCCCGCCAGACATCCCATGCCAGCACTGCAAGCATCAGAAACAGCCATACCCCCTGCACATCTTTTCTTTCAAATCCTCTTTCCAGCCAGAAATATATTTTTTTCTCCACGGTGGGACTGCCTACGTCCTTAATCCAAAGCAGAATGTAACACACTGGAACCGTATACAACGCCAGAACCCAGTTTATTTTGGGGAACGCCGCCTTTGCCTCCGACTTTTGGAAGCCGCATCTGAAAATCCGCCACAGAAGTAAAGCAATGCTTCCCGTTACTGTTGTGACTGCTTCCGCAAAAAGCAGGTGACCGATCAGTTTCATCTTTTCCCTTCCTTAATCTTTAAAAATTTGTTCTTTTTCAACACTATATAAATCAAATTATTTTATTCCATATTTCGACAAAAGACCATTCGATATGGCGTAAGTTTTAATTTACATCATATCGAATGGTCTTATCGGAATCCCCCTCTTATCATTACAAAAAAACAGAGGAGGAACTCATAATGAAAGGAAAATTTTTTGCTGCAGTATTATGTTTATTTTTATCAGTAGCTTCCGTATGCTCCGTTTCTACTACCGGAAGTGAGACTTCTGCCGCTCCGTGTTTTATCTTCGATGATTTAACCGAGTGCTATTGAAGCAAAACCGTTATGTGATACTGTTTTTCGCACCAGTCTACTGCTTCCTGTGCTTTTTTATTCTGACCCATTGTCTCAAAAATCACAGCAGACTGGGCGAAAAAATGTTTTGCTTCCTCTGTATTTCCCAATTCCGCAAGTGCACAGGCTTTATTGAATACCAGACGTGGAAGCGCCACAAGATTTCCGTATTGGATGCAAAACTTAACCCCCTGATCGGATAATGCAAGTGCATCTCCGAAACGTTCCTGTCTTCCCAGCCAATTGCTTAAATTATACAGAATCATCGGATATTTTGCCGTCTTTTCTTTTCCATCGATCAGTTTGTTTTCCATATAATCCTTCAGCCAGAATTCCAGACGCAATGCATCCTCCGCGTTTCCAAGGCGCATATGGGATATTGCGATGTTATTGATAATTGTAATCTCATCAAAGGTCAGAAGATTCTTCTCCAGCGGTGTCCGTCCATCAAATTCCGGCAACGTCATGTGAATTGCCTGCATGAACAATTGCATGACATCCTCTATGGAACCGCCTTTTCCGCGAAGCAGCTCACCCTTCGCAAATATAATATACTGCCTTTCAAAATCCGGTCCATTCTCCAGCATTTTCTCCATCCGAAGAATCTGTTTCTCCAGTTCCAGATAATCACAATCCGCAATACTTCTTGTCACTGCCTGCACCGTCTCGTAAAGCTCCATTTCTTCCCGGCTCACAAAAGCATCAAACACCCTGTCCTCGACCCCAAGCCGTTCCAGCAGGGCATCCAGAATCCTGATTCCCGGCATCTGGGCGCCATTCTCTATCCGAGAGAGCGACGCCGGTGTGCAGATACCGAAGCTTAACTCTTCCTGCGTATATTCCCGGCGCACTCTGTTCTCACGGATAAAATCTCCGATAAAATAATTCGCCATAGTTTCCTCTATTTCTTCTTTTCCCACTTTGCATAAAGTGTCAGTTTTCCGGTACTTCCCTTTTTAATCTGAGTAACCTTCTTCGTACATTTCTTATCGCTGTACCATCCCTTGAATGTATATCCTTTGCGGGTCGGGCTTTTCAGCTTGATGGTACTGGTCGTAATGGTGTAGCTGGATGGGTTATTCTTGTTGTTGGTTCCGCCATCCAGTTTATAGGTGATGGTGTACTTCGTTTTCTTCCACTGGGCATACAAGGTAACGGTTCCGCCGGATTTTGTGGTGAGATTCTTTATCTCCTCCTTGTTCTTATACGTGGTTCCGCTTCCGTCCTTCTTCGTATTCCAGCCCGTAAAGGTATAGCCCTTTCTCTTGAACGCATTTGCGGTAAGTGTGTATTCCTTTCCGTATTTGCAATTCGTCAGTGCCTTCATGCTTCCGCTGGTGCTGCCGTTCCCGTTAAATTTGATGGTATATTTATTGGCGGTCCACTTCGCATAGAGGGTCTTATTTCCGGTGCTTCCCTTTGCAATCTGAGTAACCTTATTCTTATATTTGGAATCCGTATACCAGCCACCAAACGTATAGCCTTTTCTGCTGGGATTCTTTAGCGTAATGGTTGACGTGGTAATCGTATATGTCGCCGGATTGCCGCTGTTGTTCTTTCCATCGTTCAGCTTATAGGTGATGGTGTACTTCGTTTTCTTCCACTGGGCATAAAGTGTAACGGTTCCACCGGATTTCGACGTCAGATTCTTCACTTCTTCTTTATTCTTATATGCAGTCCCGCTTCCGTCTTTTTTGGTGTTCCAGCCCGTAAAGGTATAGCCCTTTTTCTTAAAGGCATTTGCCGTCAGTGTATACGCCTTGTCGTATTTGCAGCCGGTCAACGCTTTCATGCTTCCGCTGTCACTGCCATTCCCGTTAAAGTTAACCGTATATTTATTGGCAGTCCATTTTGCGTAAAGTGTTTTGTTTCCGGTGCTGCCCTTTGCAATCTGAGTTATCTGGTTCTTGTAGTCAGAATCCGTATACCAGCCACCAAACGTATAGCCCGTCCTGCTGGGATCTTTCAGCGTAATGGTCGCCGTAGTAACCGTGTAGGTCGACGGATTGCTGCTGTTATTTTTTCCCTGATTCAGGTTATAGGTAATGGTATACTCCGTTTTCTTCCACTGGGCATACAGGGTCACCGTCGCCCCATCTGTCTTTGTCAGACCGGAAGCATCCGCCTTATCGGCATACGCGGTACCGCTTCCATCCGCTTTCGTATTCCATCCGTTAAAGCTGTAACCTTTTTTCTTAAACGCATTGGCAGTCAGCTTCGTGCCACTTCCATAAGCTACCGTCTGGTTGTTCATGCTGCCGCTGTCGCTGCCATTTCCATTGAATTTAACGGTATACTTATTAGCCGTCCATTTCGCATACAGGGTGATGTCACCTATCGTCCCGGCTGCAATCTGCGTAATCTTTGTTGTAAATCCCGCATCCGTATACCAGCCCGCAAAACTATGTCCGTCATATGCAGGGTCCTTTAATACAACCGTCTCCGTGGGAGAATATACACTTGGATTGGCTGCATTATTTTTGCCGCCATTCAGTACATAGGTAATCCGATAGTTCGTAACATCTTCCACCTCGCTGTCCAGGTATGTATCGCACACTGCCACTGCCTTTAACGCTCCCGGAGAGGTTACGATAAATGGTCCGGTATATTTCACCGACTTTGTGGCTGCAGGGGTGGGGGTATCTCCGTCCAGCGTATAATAGAAAATTGCTCCCGGAGTGGTACAGGATAAGGTCACCTGATACCCATTTCCACTTTTTGTTACACCAATCTGCGGATTTGCCGTCACCGCAGTAATGACCGGAAGGCTTCCCGGATTGGAATAGGATGCGCCGGAATCCAGAGAACAGGTGGGAAGATACTCCTCCCAGAAAGCTTCCTCCGCGTGGTCCGATGCCTGATTTGCCGAGTCATAGTAAGCATCGCTCCGTTCAAAGTAGTTATAATAGATTGTACTGCCCGCATCATCCCAGGTACAGTCAACATTGTACCAGGAATCATTAATCCGCGCCTTATTCCACTGATGGGTGTCGCTGGTCACCGAAATGCTGTCCACTCCCGCACCGTTACAGATCATGGCAAATGCCTGGGAATACCCCGCACATACCGTCAGATCCGTACAGAATACGCTGTAGGCGGACTGGGAATATACATCATCTTCCTCCACTAACCCGTTGACAAAGTCATAATTGTAGTCAACCTTTTTCACAATCAGATCGTGGATTGCCTTAACCTTCTCGGCATCCGTAGCGTGGCCTGCTGCCTCCTGCAGCCAGCTTTCCGCCTGGGTTTTCACTGCTGCCGTGGCAGACTGGCGGCTGGTTCCATCCACAAAGGCAGGGTATATCCCAAAAGCGCTATATACGGTGCTCCCGCTATAACCTTTCCACTGAACTGAATTCAAAAAGTAATACTGCGGATTTGATGTGCGGAACATTGTGGCAAGCACAGATATCTCCTCATAAGCAATCCCCTCAAGCGCTACATATTCTGTTCTGTAAGGGTAATCGGCATTTCCTGTCGCGTCTGCATCCTTTGTACCTTCCAGATACTCGAGACACATGGCGTCCATGGCATCCCACGCCTTCCGTTTCTCCTCAGAAAGCTGGTTATAGTAATAGTTCGTAGAATATTTATCCCAATCGGAATGATAGATGCCGGAGCCGTAGGTATCTCCTATAACCTCATAGGAGGATGTACTTGCCGTATCAAAGTCAAAGATTTCGTCAGAAGAGACTTCGCCACCATCTATCAACACCTGATTCTGTAAGCCCGTGGGAAGTTCTGTCTGCTCTGCCTCCCCGTTCTCCTCGGATCCCTCTAATTCTGCGCCTTTCTTCGTCTCGGCAGGTTCTTCGGTCTCCGCTACTTCCTCCGTCTCAGTGAAGTCCTCAGTTTCCGTTGCTTCTTCCGTTTCGGTAGCTTCTTCTGTCTCCGTTTCTTCCTCCTTCTCGACGGTTTCCTCCACCTCCGTTGCTTCCTCAACTTCCGTTGCTTCTTCCGTCTCGGCGGTTTCTTCCGTCTCCGTTGCCTCCTCCGCCTCGGCGGGTTCCTCAGTTTCCGTTGCTTCTTCCGTCTCAATCGTCTCTGTCTCCTGAAGCTCCCCGGCAGACACCGTATCACTCACCGCCACGGAGCTTACAACTACGCAGATTGCCATCCATAACGCCAGTACCCGTTTTTTCATCCCTTAACTCCTCCTATCGTTACTTAATCGTCACTGCTACCGAATCCGACATGGCTCCCTTTGCCGTATAGGCATCCGTTGCCTTGTATGCCCGAACCTTAAATGTATATTTGCCCTTCTCTAAGTTCTTTACCTTATAGCTGGTCTTTGTGGTTTTATAAGAACCCAGCAAATCTCCTTTTTCATTATAGCAATATAAAATATAGCCGTCTACATTCTTTACTTTCTTCCATGACATTGTCGCGCTGTCAGCAGTTGTGGTCTTTTTCTTTAGTCCGCTTACCTCCTGGGGCTTGGTCACCACGTTAAGCGTCGTTGTTTTTCCATACTCCGTCTTTTTGCCATTTTTCAGATAAGCCCGGATTCGGATTTTATAACCGGTTCCCGTCTTGAGGTTTTTAATCTTATAGGTACATTTGGTCGTGGTTCCAAGCACTGTGTATTTGTCTTTTGCCGCATCATACAGTTCAATCTTATATCCTTCCGCTCCGTCGGACGCCTTCCATTTCAATGTCACACTGGTGGCAGAGCAGGCACTTTCCGAAACGCTGGACATTTTTCCCGGCTTGGTATTTACATTTGCCACCTGGGAAAAGCTTCCCCATGCCTTGTAGCCATCCGTCTTCGTATAAGCCCTTACTTTACAGGTATACTTGCCGGAAGCAATGGATTTGAAGGTATAGCTTGTCTTCGTTGTATCAATCTTTTTAATCAGATTGCCCTTGGCATCATACAGGTATACACGATAACCGTCCGTATTTTTTACCTTGCTCCAGGAAACGGCAATGCTGTCTACGGCATTGGAAGTCTGTTTGAGGTTCTTAACCTTGTCCGGTTTTACCGCAGCTTTCAGCACTGCAGAATATTTTCCGTTCTCCACCGTACTTCCGTTCTTATTATACGCCCGCACTTTAAACTGATATTTTTTGCCAGCCGTCAAATTCCCCGCCTGATAGGTACAATCCTTTGTCTCTGCCAGCTTTTTGTACTTCTTCGCAGAGTCGTCATAAATATAAATCTGGTATTTCTCCGCTCCGGTAACTTTCTTCCATTTCAATGTAACACTGCTGCCGGATGCTGCACTCTGCGCCAGTCCGGTCACCTGACCCGGATTGGTCTTAACCGTAATCTCATCAGAATAGCTTCCGTACAGTTTGGAGCCGTCAGCCTCCACCATATAGGCACGCACCTTAAACCGGTAAGTGGTTCCCTCCTTCAAGTCCGTACAGTCCAGCATGTTTTTTGTCGCGGTACAATTCTTCAGCTTGTTTCCTTTGGAATCGAGAATCGTCACCTGGTAGCCGGAAACACCGCTCTGCTTTTTCCATTTCAGTGCAACCGATGCAGTCGTGGCATCCGTATACTCCAGACTTGTCACCTTGTCCGGCTTGGTGCAGACAAAAAGCTCCGCCGAATATTTTCCATAGTTTTTAGTGGCAGAATTCAGTTTCACGAATCCCCGCACCTTGAACCGATAGCTCATTCCTGCCTTAAGTCCTGTCACCTCGTAGGTCGTACCGGTAACATTATCTGCAATTCTCTCATACTTCTCTGTGCTCTCATTATACTGGTAAATCTGATAGCCAGCCACACCGGATAATTTATCCCATGCAAGTGTTATAGATGTAGTTTTCTGTGTCGAGGCATTCAAGCCTTTCAACTGCCCCGGCGAAGTGTACACATCATAATAGGCGGAATAGCTTCCGTATGTCTTAGAACCATCCTCCTCTTTCCAGTACGCTTTTACTCTGATTGGATATTTTTTCCCGGCTTTTAGACCTTCAACCGTCACACTGCTTGTCGTTGTCATAACCGTGTCTAACAGAGTTCCATCCGAGGAATAGTAGTACACCTTATATCCCTCTGCGTTCATCACAGGATTCCAGGACAGCGCAATACTTTCCGTAGACGCTTCTGTCTGACTCAGCCCCTCAGGTTTTCCCGGCTTGGTCGGCACATATGCCACATCCATGTCCACGTTGCCATTGATACCGCTCACGGTTCCTGTACTGGTATACTGCCACATATTGTAGGTGCCGTCATAGGAGGTCTGATTCGTATAATTCGCCAGCCAGATATCATAATTAGCAGCCAGCGCTTCCGCATCCATCTGTGTTTTTAAATACCACCCGTTGGAATACACGCCTGCTGCATAGCCAGCCTTCTCGATCTTCGCGCAAAAAGCCTCACAAATCTCTGTTTTTGCACCAGAGGAAAGATTGGCATTATCCAGACGGGAGCCGGATAGATTCTCCATATCAATATATACCGGCCAGGTCACATACCCGTCATACTGGGCCAGCTGCTTAATTACATAATCCGCTTCCTCTTCCGCCTCTTTCTTCGTGATCGCCTGCGTGAAAAAATAGATACCGATCTGTACGCCAGCCTTCTTAGCAGCTTTCATATTTTTTTCAAAATACTCGTCTGTTACCAATGTTCCCGTACCAGAGCCACGATATCCCAGACGGATAATTGCGAAATCGATTCCGCTGTTCTTTACTGCCTCCCAGTCAATGCTTCCCTGCCACTTGGATACATCAATTCCATCTATTTTCAGATAATTGGCAAATTTTGAATTATGTACAATGGAAGAACTGTAGGAATTGGGCGATGCCACGTCCTCATACTGAAGATTTTTCAGATACTGCGGGTCATCCCAGTCCTCTTCTGTGCTCTCCACCGGAGCCGCAATATCTCCTGAGTTTCCCTGTTCCACCGGGACAAACTCCATACTGTTTGCGGTGGGCTCGTTTTCCACTTCTTCCGTGGATTCGGTGGCTTCCTCTGCCGCTTCTTCTGTGGATTCGGTGGCTTCCTCTGCCGCTTCTTCTGTGGATTCGGCGGCTTCCTCTGCCGCTTCTTCCGTGGACTCGGCGGCTTCCTCTGCCGCTTCTTCCTCCGGCTCCTCGACCTCCATTGTTTCACCGACGGATTCGGTTTCCTTCTCATCCTCCGCGGGCTCATTTCCCTCAGTGTCTTCCACTTCTGTCGGCTCCCCGGTAGATTCAGTGTCCGGCTCCTGCTCAGGGAACTCGGTGGCTTCCTCCTCTGTTTCCGCCTCCGCGCTCTCCGTCTCTGTTGTCTCCTCCACAACCTCTGTCGCAGATAGTGTTCCTATTTCTCCCGCATATGCCGTTCCTGCCGTTTCCGTCAGCATAACACATGCACACAGTAATGCCACAATCCTCTGTCTGTTTTTCTTCATGTTTTCTCCTCTTTACCCTTTTCCTGCATGAATCTGAAATAATTTGTATGCATTATATCACTTTTTTTCCATGCTATCCACTCTTTTGGGTAAACTGGAAGAGACTTCCATGCCAGATTATCTGTGGTAACACTAACGATAATCGATTTCAGACAGTGTCAGTTCCGGCGGTTCCATCTCCGTCTGCTCACACATCTCGTCAATCTGCGTCTGCAGATACGGCATCTTTTCCGCAATCTTTTCCACCTTGGGACCGAGTATGATTTCCTTCATCCCAATGGGAAAATCGGTCTGTATGTATATTTTAGGATAATCACCCTCTGTCTTTCTGAATTCCGGCGACACCCCATTATAATTGTAGATAATGCGCAGTTCCTGCTCATGCTGATAATCCGCATTTTTAAAAAGGTAGGCAATCCGGTCCAAAATCATGAAATAACGCTTTACTGCCGCTTCATCACGCTGCACAAGCTCACACTTTTCCTGCAATTCCTGCAGATTACTGCGGATGGTATCAAAATCACCCACCTTGGGATTGTCCTCTTTGCGAAGCCGGTAACTGCTGCCCTCCTTCTTCAGGTAACAAATCCGGTACAGCGGGACTTTCGGCTGTCCTTCCTCATCACAAAGACACTCCTCATCCAGAATCACACAGCAGCCTCTGGCATGATCGCCATACATTTCCCACATGGGCAGATCATCGATCAATGAAGTAAAGCATTTCATAAAGACATACGGATACTGCACGGTTTTCCTGCCGCGTTCCTCGCCCACCGGGTCCAATCCCTCATTGACATATTTCTGCAAAATTTTCCCCTCATTCGGGTCGTTCATATACGCCATATGCATGACCGCAAAATGCCCGCACTCCTCCTTTGCACGCTCTGGCAGCATAAAGCGCAGGGTTTCCAGAGATGTGTAGTATGCCATTTCCTGTTTGCCGTTCCGCTCCAACAGGCCATGACGCACCCGCTCTACGCAGCCTGTCACACGCGCAAGTGCAAAGAACAGTTCATAATCCAGCCGTCTAACGCTCCGCACATATCCCCGCAGCGGCCTTAATGCTTCCTCCGATGTGTACTTCACCCGGTTTGACGCTTTCATGCGGTACTTCTTCTGCACCTCCGGGGATTCCTCAGACAGGAAAAACAAGGTTGCCAGCAGGCTTTTGTCCCGCACCAGAAGCGCCATCATAAAACAGCTCCGATATGACTCTCGGGCTTCCTCAGATCGGGGACAGCTTTCCAGTAGCACGGGTGACACATTTTTCCATCTGGTATAAAAATCGTTTGCAAGCTCGAGCAATGCTTCAAAGCTGCCGGCATTTTCCGTATATTTCTCTATAAACTCTCCATAAACACCCATGCAGTCTGCTTCCTGTGGAGAACCTTCCACATCCAGTAATGCCATTGATTTTCCGGACTGTATCGCATGATATATGCAAAATCTTGCGCTTGACCCCTGCTTCTGGCGTCTCCTCCACTCGTCCTCCGCTTCCGCATCCGTCCACTCACCGTCCGTTTCCCAATCCAGTTCCGCAAGGGCATAATATTTTACCGCCAGCGTCACATTATGTTTTTCAAAGAGTGCCTTATCCCCACATGCCATGTAAACTTCCGGAAAATCCAGTTTTTCCCGAACCCGCCAGCTTCCGTCCTCTCCATAAGAGCTCCAATACTCCCATATCTGCCCGGCAATCCCCTCAGACGGGTCCGCATCCGCACACTTCTGAATCAGCCATCTTGCCTGCTCTTTTGTTCCTCCCAGCATATATTCCATGCAGCGCAGATAATTCTCCGTATCATGGTACAGTTTCCGCTTATATGACATAAGTCTTACTGACGATCCGTTTCTGGCTCTTAAAGCCGCTATGTTCTCTACCACCGTCTGTGCATGGCGGAATGCCTTTTCATCGTCCCCCACATAAAAGCCGTAGTCCGTGTGGCGGTCATAATTATCCGCAACCGGAGCACTCCCTCCAAAATCCATTCTTTCACTGCCAAAGATATCCGCCGGATACCAGGTGCGCCATGGGATATCGGAAAAATTCAGGGTAAAGGTTTGGTAATTCATGGAGTTCCTCCTTAAACGTCGCAGGAGGTCCTCTTCGAAAACCCCTGCTTTTATTCTGTGAATTTAAAAGCATGAATTTTCTGATACATAGAAATGTTTAAATGATAAGGAATCATCCTTAGGAATACAGAGCTGTGACACATAGCGCTCTGTATATAGAAAATATGCTTTTCTAGGAGGAGGGCGTAAATTTTTCTGTGTCTTTGAATAAAAAATCCTTTTGATTTGAA
>JBJEJC010000067.1:0-2780 GCA_051877675.1 Roseburia sp.
CTTGTTTATTCAATTGTGTAAATCACATTTGTTGAGGAGATGAAACTTTCAGTTTGTAGGAGTGATAAATCCCAAGTTGTTGAACTAAAGATATGACATTGCGAGGAAGAAAATTCATATTTTTTGAAAACGACCTTTTTGGAAAAATCTGGGGTAATCAAAGTTTTTGAGGGTTTGCCAATCTATTTGAGGGTTTGTCGTGAGGGTCTGGCCCTCAAAAACTTTGATTACCCAAAATCTGGCAGAGACTGTGCTCTATAGGAACACAGTCTCTGCCAGATTTGCATAGGAAGCAGTGGCGTATCCTTGCATGCTTTTTTGTGCACCGGCTACTTTTCCGGGGGAAACACACAACTGTGTAGAATTAACCTTCTGCCAGATTTCCGGTGTAAAGCTGGTAGTATTTTCCGCGCTCCGCAATCAACTGGTCGTGGTTGCCGCGCTCAATAATTCGTCCCTGCTCGAGAACGATAATGCAGTCGCTGTTTCTGACGGTGGAGAGACGATGCGCGATTACGAACGTGGTTCTTCCTGCCATCAGCTTATCCATGCCATCCTGCACAATGCGCTCGGTTCTGGTATCGATGGAGCTGGTTGCTTCATCCAGAATCAGCACCGGCGGGTCTGCAATGGCGGCGCGGGCAATGGCAAGCAGCTGACGCTGTCCCTGGCTTAAGTTGGCACCGTCTCCGGTCAGCATGGTATTGTAACCATCCGGCAGCTGGTGGATGAAGGTATCCGCATTGGCAAGCTTTGCAGCAGCGATGACTTCCTCGTCCGTGGCATCCAGCTTTCCGTAACGAATGTTATCCATAACGGTTGCCGTAAATAAATGGGTATCCTGCAGTACGATACCGAGTGAGTGGCGCAGATCGTCCTTTTTAATCTTATTGATGTTAATACCGTCATAGCGGATTTTACCATCCTGAATATCGTAGAAGCGGTTAATCAGGTTCGTGATGGTGGTTTTTCCTGCACCGGTGCTTCCCACGAAGGCAATTTTCTGCCCTGGAGTGGCGTAAAGATTCACATTGTGCAGGACAATTTTATTCTCGTTGTAGCCGAAATCCACATCATCGAATACCACATCGCCCTTCAGCTCTACGTAGTCCACGCTGCCGTCTGCCTGGTGTGTGTGCTTCCATGCCCACATACCGGTGCGCTCTGTGGTCTCCGTGAGGATGCCGTTCTCCATTTTAGCATTGACCAACGTTACATAGCCGTTGTCGGTCTCCGGTTTCTCGTCTAAGAGCTTAAAAATACGGTCACAGCCGGCAAGCGCCATAATAATGCTGTTCATCTGCATACTGATCTGATTGATGGGCTGGCTGAAGTTCTTATTTAAGGTGAGGAAGCTTGCAAGCTTTCCAATCGTAAAGCCGCCCACGCCGTTTAAGGCAAGGATACCGCCCACCATAGCGCAGAGCACATAGCTGATATTTCCAATCTGCGCATTAATCGGCATCATAATGTTGGCAAATTTATTGGCGTTATCCGCACTGTCGAAAAGCTGGTCATTTAGTTTGTTAAACTGTTCTAAGCTTTCCTCTTCATGGGTGAAAACCTTCACCACCTTCTGTCCGTTCATCATTTCCTCAATATAACCGTTTACGGAAGCAATGTCGCGCTGCTGTGCCATAAAGTAGCGGGAGCTTAATCCACCGATTTTTTTGGTTGCCATAAGGGTGACGCCCACCATAAGGAGGGTGACAACGGTAAGCGGAATATTCAGCACAATCATACTGCCCAATGCTCCTACGATAGTGATGGCACTGTTAATGAGCTGGGTAATGCTCTGGCTGATCATCTGGCGCAGGGTATCGATATCATTCGTATAGGTTGACATAATGTCACCGTGGGCATGAGTGTCAAAATATTTAATCGGAAGCTCCTCCATGCGGGTGAACATTTCATTTCTGAGGTTGCGCAGCGTACCCTGGGTGACGTTTACCATAATGCGGGTCTGGGCATACATGGCAGCAGCACCCAGGAGGTAGAAAATACCAACACGGCAGATGGCATGGAAGAGACCGGAAAAGTCCGGGTTCTGCTGTCCAATCAGCGGTGCAATGTAGTCATCAATCAGAGTACTCATGAACATGGTTCCCTGCAGATTGGCAAATACGGAAAAAACGATGCAGAAAACCACCACGATGCAGTGAATGGCATAATCTTTAAAAATATATCCCATAAGCCGTGCAAAAAGCTTTCCGGGATTATTAATCTGTGGCTTGGGACCTCTGCCGTGGGGACCGCCCGGACCACCGGGACCGCCCATGGGTTTTGTGTTTGGCTTCTGTTCTGGCATTATGCAGCACCTCCTTCGTCAAAATCGCCGCTGCCGCTGGTCTGGGATTCATATACATCGCGGTAGATTTCATTGGTGGCAAGCAGCTCCTCATGGGTGCCGAAGCCGTCCACAACACCGTTATTTAGCACGATAATACGGTCCGCATTCTGTACGGATGAGATACGCTGTGCAATGATTAACTTTGTAGTATTTGGGATTTCCTCTGCAAATGCCTTCCGGATCTTTGCATCCGTGGCAGTATCCACAGCGCTGGTGCTGTCGTCTAAAATCAGAATCTTTGGCTTTTTCAGCAGAGCCCTTGCGATACACAGGCGCTGCTTCTGACCGCCGGACACATTGGTTCCGCCCTGCTCAATGTAGGTGTTGTAGCCGTCCGGGAACCGTTCGATGAACTCATCGGCGCAGGCAAGATGACAGGCATGCTGACATTCCTCGTCCGTGGCATTCTTATCGCCCCAGCGCAGGTTCT
>JBJEJC010000068.1:0-14094 GCA_051877675.1 Roseburia sp.
TGCTGACGCAACCCGCCGCAGGCGGAGAATCCTGCGGAGCAGGATTCTTTTTTATTTCTTCTTTATTCATATCACACTCTAAATATGAAATCTTTCCACAATGGCATGAAGCGCATCCACTGATTCCCGGCTTTCCTGCAATTTCTGGTATCCCTCTGCAGTTGCACTCTCGGTCTCCCCGGATTTCTCCGCAATGGCATTGACTCCCTGTGCCGACTGGGATACCGTCTCGTTGATATCGTCTACCGCCGCCGCAATCTGACGTATGTAAGTATCCAGTTCCTCGGTGGCAGTCTTCACCTGCCCCATCACTTCGATGAAAGAAGCTGCATCCGCGCGATACTGGCTGCCGGATTCCCTAAACAACTGATAGTCCCCAAGCACCGTGCTCTCCAGGAACGTCATCATTTCCGTGATACATGCGGTCATAGCGGAAACCGCCGTGTTGACCTCCCCCACAATGACGTTGATGTTATCCACCGTATTCAAAGTCTGCGCTGCCAGCGATCCTATCTCCGTTGCAACCACAGCAAATCCACGACCTGCATCCCCGGCACGCGCCGCCTCAATATTCGCATTGAGCGCCAGCAGGTTCGTCTGGGAAGAAATATTTTTGATGTCATCCGTCAGTTCATTAATCCGCTGCACCGCCTTTGACTGCTCAATGGCAGCCTCCGTCTTCTGCTTCATCATCTGGTACATCTGATTGGTCTTGTCACTGGATGCCCGGCTGGTCTGCTCCATCTCTCCTGCCCGTGCAAGGATTTCTTCGGAATTCGACTCGCCGGTCTCTGCAAGACGGTAAATACTTTCGGAATTGCGCTTCACCTCATCAATACTCTCCACGATGTGTGCCGTGTTGGCGGATGCCTCCTCCATTCCGGCTGCCATCTCCTGAGTAGCTGCAGAGTTATCCTGTGCCCGCTCATTGTTCGCCTTCATAATATGATCCAGATTCTCCACGCTTCCTAAAATCGTGCCTTCTGTCTGGTTGATATTCTCCACCATGCTGCGAAGTGTCTTACGCATCTCATGAATCTGCCGTGCCATAACGCCAATCTCTGTTTTCTGCTGCCGCAGGCTGTTCCCCGATGAAGTCGGCTCAAAATTAAGGTTTGCCGTCTGCTCAATCACATCGGTAAGCTGCCGGATCGGTTTGGAAATACCGCTTCCCACTACAACTCCCACCACGCCGGAAAGGATCAGCGCCACGAGAAACGCCGCTGCAATCATTCCCGCCAACTGAGTAGCCTCGGAATAAACCTCCGTCTTAGGTGCGGTGAGAATAAACCTCATTCCATTCTCCAGTCCGTAGTATACCATCTGGCGGCTGGTTCCCTGATAAGTATAATTTCCGATTACTCCTGCCTTTGCACTATCCCCAAGCATAGCAGTTACTGCCGAAAGTGAGGACTCCGCATCCGCAAGCTTCGTTCCTGCTGCAAGCTCCTTATGGTGCATAACGGTTCCTTCCGCATTTGTCAGAAACGCATAGCCGCTGTCGTAGATACTGGTGTTATCTACAATATCCGTAACCACAGAAAAATCAATATCCATTCCCACGATGCCGATGGATGTTCCATCTTCCGCATACAGCGGAACCACATAAGAAATCATATAAACATTAATATTCTCATTGAGATAAGGCTCCATCCACAGCGGTGCTCCATTCTTCACCGGTGCATAATACCAGCCCACATGCTCCATGTCGTTCTCATCATACATGGAAAAATCGGTGGGAGTCAGAGTCTGAAATGGCTCCTCCGTGGAATTACGCGAAATAAATATTCCCGATGTGGGATTGGAATAGGTAGGATTATAGCGCACATACGCGGTGATGGCTCCATCCGTCTGCCCCCCGAAAATAACTACATCGTCCACAATCTGCTCCGTGTAGTCATCCGCATACGCCTTATCCTTCGTAAATTCCCCATAGTCGAAATTCTCCAGTATCACCTCTGCCAGCGAATCCACCGACTGCTGGATTCTTAAAATCATGGCATTCAGCTCGTCCGCCTGAATCTGACAGGTGAGCTGCATCCGCTCATTGGCATCATTGCCTGCCACACGCATGGAGTTCACCAGTGACAACGCCCCCACCACAATGCCGGTAAGCAGAGAGCATAGAAGGATACCGGAAATAATTTTCATTCGAATCGATTTCATAAGAACCCTCCAAAAAAGATATTTTATAGGAATATATTACCACTTTGCCCGCTTATCGTCCAGTCATAAACTACTTTTTCGTAATACTGTCCAATACATCTTAACAATGTCAGACTTTCACAGCCCTGCGAAGCCCGGCTGCCGTCACAAACAGCGTGGCAAGCTCCGCCGCCGGAAATGCCAGCCATACTCCTGTCATCCCGAAAAGCGCCGACAACAGGAATGCAAAAAGAAGAATCATCACAAAACCGCGCAGAATGGATGCGGCAAATGCCCACCGGACCGATTCCACGGCACTTAGCATACCGGTTCCCACAATATTTACGCCCGCAAACAGGAAGCCGGTAAAGTATATTCTAAGCCCCTCTTTTGCATATGCAGTAAGCTCGGGATCCATCTCGTTATTAAACAGATTGGCAATTGGCTCCGCGCCAAAGTACACCGTCAGCAGAATGACAGTCGCCAGTGCAAGTGCCGTTCCGACGGCAAGCCGCAGCACCGTCTTCACCTCCCCGGCGCTGCCCTTCCCGTGATATTCGCTGACCAGTGGCTGGGAGCCCTGGGATACTCCGTTGAAAATGGCAACCGCCACCAGCGAGGTATTGGCAACCACCGCATAGGCGGCCACTCCCACATTGCCCGCAAGTCTTAATATAATCATATTAAATGCAACTGTGATGACACCGGAGGAAATCTCGCCTACAAACGCCGATACGCCCACCTGGCAGGCACGCACCAGCCGCAGAAAAGAGGGTTTTCCGGGCCGGAAGGAAATCCCGCATTTTTTTGAGCGGAAATGAATGCAGCAGATTATCACACCCAAAAGCGGAGAACACGCTGTCGCCAGCGCTGCCCCCTCCATCCCCATTCCCAGCGGAAACATCAGCACATAATCCATAACAATGTTAAACAAGCTGCTTCCAAGGGTTGCCGCCATGGCAACGGAAGGCGCTCCGTCATTACGCACAAAAGCATTGCAGATATGGTTCCAGATAAAGCAGGGAGCAAAGGTCATGAAAATTCTGGTATAGGACGCTCCCACTGCCACGATTTGCGCATCCCCGCCCAGAAGCGCCACAATCTGCTCCGGGCAGAAAATACCCAGAAGCAAAAAAAGAAGCCCGATTACGGTTCCCCAGAAAATCGCATTGAAGAACTGGTTTTCCCTGTCCTCTCCATAACGGCTCTTTGCAACAGCGAACCGGATGGCAGAACCAACGCCAATCATGGCTCCAAAGGCAAAAATCAGATTGTAAACCGGAAGCACCAGATTTAATGCCGTGATTCCGTCCGCGCCCACCGCCTTCGCAATAAAAAAGGTATCCGCAAGAATATACAAAGATATCCCCAGCATCCCCAGAATATTCTGCGACACATACCTGGCAAATTGTTTCTTTACTGACATAGTATCCTCTCTTCGTATTACATCAACTTTTCGTATTACACTTTTTTGTATTATCTCATTTTTTCCATTCGCTATGCGGCATATTTTCTTATTTCTTCAGAATGCCACTCTCATCAATGACCCGGATAGCCTCCCTGATCTCCTCCACCGGAAGCACCAGAGCAAAACGCACGTATCCCTCTCCCATGCTGCCGAAGGCGTCTCCCGGTGTACAGATGACGCCGGTCCGCTCCATCAGCTCCATGCAGAATTCCTGGGCGGAGGAAAATCCCTCCGGAATTTTCGCCCAGGCAAACATGGTTCCCCGGCTGTCTGACACCTCCCAGCCAATGGAACGCAGTCCCGCACACAGGGCATCCCGCCGTTTCTGGTAGTTCCTGCACTGCTCCTTTACTCCCTCCTTTGGTCCCCGCAGTGCGGCAATCGCCGCTTTCTGAATCGGATAGAACATACCGAAATCATACTGGGAACGCAGAAGCTTCATGGCATCCACAATTTTTTTATTGCCCAGCACGAAGGAAACCCGCGCCCCGGTCAGGTTAAAGGACTTGGACAAAGAGAAAAATTCCACACCGATTTCCTTTGCCCCCGGATATTCCAGGAAAGAGCCGCCGTATTCCCCGTCATAGATAATGTCCGAATAGGCATTGTCATGGACAACGATGATTTCATATTTTTTGGCAAAGGCAATCAGTTCCTCATAAAATTCTCCGGGTGCAATGGCACACACCGGGTTATAGGGGTAGGAAACCATCATGTATTTTGCCTGTCTGGCAATCTCCTCCGGAATCTCCGCAAAATCCGGCAGGAAATGATTTTCTTCCTTTAAATCATAGAAATACAGCCTGGCACCTCCAAAATAAGCCCCCACCTCAAACACGGGATACCCCGGATTAGGCAGAAGCACCACATCTCCCGGATCGCACAGTGCCATTCCGATATGGGCAATCCCCTCCTGGGAGCCATTGACCGACGCAATCTCATCCGTCTCCAGCTCCACATGAAAACGCTCTTTGTAGTAGTCTCTGACCGCCTCCAAAAGCTCCGGGATATCCCGCAGAGTATAATGAAAATTGTCCGGTTCCTTTGCCGCGTCCAGAAGTGCCTGCATTACATGGGGCGCCACCGGGAAATCCGGTGTTCCCACCGACAGGTTATACACCTTTCTGCCACTTGCCAGCAGCGCTTCCTTCTTTTCATTTAATGCTGCAAATATCCCGGTCTGAAAATGCTCCAGACGCTTTGACACTCTAATCTCCATAGCTGCCTCCTTTGTCCGTTCCTGCCATCACAAATTTTATTTCTTATCCTTATCCCGAAGACGGCGCAGAATCCTGCTCTCATAGTAAAACACCGTCGCCAGAATGAGAAATACCACCGCCACACTGTACCAGGAGTTCATCTCATTTCCCAGCACATCACAGATGCTGGTAAACAGGAGACTCAGCACAAAAATCAGTTTCACGGTCCGCAGCATGAGTACCGTATCCCGCCGGATTTCCCCGGTACATGCCTCTCTCGTAAGGTTATTCACCTTCTCCGGGAAACGCGCAAGCAGGGTCAGTCCTGCATACACCAGCAACAGCATCACCACATTTCGGAGAATGGCAAGCAGAGCCACTCCGTAGGAAATTCCATAGAAAATCTGCATTCCCAGATACACCAGCGCCGCCACAATTCCAACTGCCTCCGCCACAAGCTCTGCCGCAGTCATTTCTCCCTTTTTCATTCCGACTTCCCGCCCTCCTTTTCTGTTTCTTCTATTATATATTTCTTCCATTCCTCTGTCAGCCGCTCTAAGCTCCACGCCGCATTGGCAGGACTGGTGGAGGGTAGCTTATACACAGCGGGCTGCCCCTCCCTCCGGCAATATTTCAAAAACATCTGATAGGCTTTGTCTCCGTTGCAGAAAATTCCGCGTATCGGAGCTTTCGCAAGAATCACATCCATGTCATTTGCCGTCACTCCTCGGATCGAACTGTCCGCTGAACCTTCAATATCACAGGAGGCAATCACATCCCACAGAGCAATATGGTTTTCCAGTAAAAATGCCTTTTTCTCCTCTATGGTAGCAGGCTCTGCTTTCCCGAATATTCCCGCCGTAACCTTCCAGAACCGGTTCTGGGGATGTCCGTAATAAAACTGGTTTTCCCTGGATTTCACGGAAGGAAAGGAGCCCAGAATCAGCACCCGGGACGTCTCATCATAGACCGGGGCAAAGGTATGTATCACATGCTCCATCGTCTTTCCTCTTTCTTTCATTATGCACTCTTTTAAGCATACTATATTTTCTCCCTTTTCAAAAGACTTTTCTGCAATCTTTTCTTGAAAAAGCAATCCCTTGTGCTATAATAAATGAGGTTAATGTGTGAGTTTATCGGCTCATACCAGAGAGGAGAACCTGATATGGACAGATTAGTAATACCGAAGGATTATCATTCGGAACTGAATTTACATGATACACAGATTGCGATTAAGACGGTAAAAGATTTTTTCCAGAATCTGCTTGCACTCCGGCTGAATCTGACCCGCGTATCCGCGCCGCTTTTCGTTGACCCGCGCTCCGGATTAAACGACAATTTAAATGGTGTGGAACGTCCGGTCACCTTTGATATCCCGGAACAGGAAGGCAGAACCGCCGAGGTGGTACAGTCCCTTGCCAAATGGAAGCGTTTTGCTTTGAAGAAATATGGTTTTTCCTGCGGCGAAGGTCTCTACACCGATATGAATGCCATCCGCAGGGATGAGAATACGGATAACATCCACTCTGTTTTTGTAGACCAGTGGGACTGGGAAAAAGTAATCCGCAGAGAGGACCGCAACATCGAGACCTTAAAGGAAACCGTCCGCACTGTTTACAAATGTCTTCTTAAGACGGAGAAATACATGGCTATCCAGTACGATTACATAGAGGAAATTCTTCCTCATGACATTTTCTTTATCACGACCCAGGAGCTGGCGGAGATGTTCCCGGACTACACGCCCAAGGAGCGTGAATTCTACATCACCAAAACCAAAGGTGCTGTCTGCATCATGAAAATCGGTGATGCACTGGCAAACGGAGAACCCCATGACGGCCGCGCTCCGGACTACGATGACTGGGAGTTAAATGCAGACATTCTGGTATATTATCCGGTGCTTGACATTGCCTTAGAGCTTTCTTCCATGGGAATCCGGGTAGATAAGGATTCCATGCTTTCCCAGCTTAAAAAAGCGGGCTGTGAGGAACGCGCCGAGCTTCCCTTCCAGCAGGCAGTCATCCGTGACGAGCTTCCCTGCTCCATCGGAGGCGGTATCGGTCAGTCCCGCATCTGTATGTTCTTCCTGCGCAAGGCGCACATCGGTGAGGTACAGTCTTCCCTGTGGCCTGCAGATGTGACGGATACCTGCGAAAAGAACGGTATTCAGTTGTTATAAGAATAGAACTGCCGCACGAAACATTATCACATTCTCAAATATGTTTCATGCGGCAGTTCTTTTTATAAGCCTGCAATTGTCCGATAGCATTCGGGTCTTCTGTCACGGAACAGCCCCCATTCCAGACGTTTCTGCTGTAATTCATCCAGGTCGAAGTTCTGCAGCAGTATCTCCTCTTTATCCCGGGATGCACTCTGCAGCAAATCCCCGGTCTCATCCGTCACAAAGGAAGATCCATAAAAATCCAGCGCCGACTGCTGATTTCCATTCTCCTCGCAGGGTGTCACTTCCTCCCGCCCGATGCGGTTAGCCGCAATAACAGGCATGAGATTGGTTGCGGCATGTCCCTGCATACATCTGCGCCAGTGAGGCATGCTGTCGCATTCCAGAATCGGCTCCGAGCCAATGGCTGTAGGATAAAATAGAAGCTCCGCTCCCAGCAGCGCCATACTCCGGGCAGTCTCCGGAAACCACTGATCCCAGCAGATTCCCACGCCTATCGTTCCAAAGCGCGTCTGAAAAGCACGGAATCCGGTATCCCCCGGGGTAAAATAGAATTTTTCCTGATAGTAATGGTCATCCGGGATATGGGTTTTCCGGTAAATGCCAAGCAGTGTTCCATCCGCGTCGATGCACGCCACTGTGTTGTACAGGTTATTGACGTCCCGTTCATAAAAACTAATGGGCAGCACCACTCCAAGCTCCCGTGCAAGCCGCATTCCCATCTGAACTGCCGCATTTTCTTCCGTCGCTTCCGCATACCGGTAAAAATCATAGCGTCTCTGCTGACAGAAATATTCCCGTTCAAACAACTCCGGCAAAAGAATCACATTGGCGCCATTTTGGGCAGCTTCCCGCACCTTAAGCTCCGCATTTTTTAAATTCTCTTCCCGTTCCTTCCGGCAACGCATCTGCACTGCCGCCACGGTAACTTTTCTCATAAAATCCTTTCCCCTTTCTGTAATCCGGGAATCTGCTGCGTGATACAGTGGATGTTGCCACCGCCCACCAGAATATCCCGGGCATACACCGGAATGACCCGCCGCTCAGGGCAAAGACGCTGCATCAGTTCCACCGCCCGCCTGTCACTGGCTTCATTCTCTCCGCCAAATACCGGCATGATTACCGCATCATTTGAGAAATAAAAGTTTACATAGGAGGCTGCCAGACGTTCTCCCGCCTCCCGTTCATCTTCCCCCTCCTCAAAGCAGTAACCAGCCAGCTCCTCTTCGGTAATACACACGGGGACATCGGGAATGGGCAGCTTATGCACAAGGATTTTCCTGCCCTTTGCATCCCGTTCCCGCTCCAGATAATCCAGACAGGCTTTCGAGAGCGCATACTGCGGATCCTTGGGATTGTCCGTCCATGCCAGCACCACCTCACCGGGACGTAAAAATGCACACACATTATCCACGTGCTCATTGGTTTCGTCCATATAAATGCCCCGTGGAAGCCACAGAACCTTCTCCGCGCCAAGATATTTCTTTAATCTGGATTCAATTTCTTCCTTTGACAGTTCCGGATTTCGTCCGGCAGAGAGAAGACACGCCTCTGTCACCAGCAGGGTTCCCTCTCCGTCACTGTGAACAGAGCCGCCCTCCAGCACGAAGGGAGCTGCGTCATAGCATACATAACCAAACCGTTCCGCGAAATTCCCGGCAAAGGCGTCATCCCTCGCCCAGGATGCATAAAGCCCATCCACCGTGCCGCCCCAGGCATTAAAGCTCCAGTTCACCGCCCGGATATCATTCTCACGGACAACGAAGGTTGGTGCCACATCCCTCGCCCAGGCATCGTCCGTCTCCGCGGGAAAAACCTGCACGTTCTCCTGCCAGCTTTCCTTCGGCGCACTGCTTGCATAAACCCCCTGCTCCGGCAGGAAACGAGGATTTTCGCCCAGAAGCTGCTCCTTTGCAGAGGCTATGCCCGCTTCTCCCGCCGCCACATATACCGTCTCACTGGCGGCAATCGCCGCAATGACAGCAGCAAAAGCTTTTCTTGCTGCCCTTGCCTCATAAATCCAGGAGCCGGGACGTTCCGGCCAGATCATGATACAACCACTGTGATGGGAAAACTCCCCCGGCATATGAAACCCGTCCTGGACTGGTGTACGGTCTGTAATTTTATTAAATCCACATTTCATTTCTATTGCTCCATCCTTACGGCTACCAGTCCTAAGAAAGCCGCATCTTAAAGTCCTCGTAGCCGAATTCCTTAATGGTACTGGTACTGCCATCCTCCCGCTGCAGCACAATGGCAGGCAGCGGCATTCCGTTAAAGGTATTGTTCTTCACCATGGAATAAATCGCCATATCCTCAAAGATCAGACGATCCCCCACCTTCAGACTGTGTTCAAAGCTGTAATCCCCAATCACATCCCCCGCCAGACAGGTCATGGAGGAAAGACGGTAGGTATAGGCTTTTTCCCCCGGCTCAAATCCACCGCGAAGCGGCGGACGGTAAGGCATCTCCAGCACATCCGGCATATGGCAGGCAGCGGAGGCATCGAGAATCAGTATATCCATCTGGTTATGAACGATATCCATGACCTCCGTCACCAGATATCCGGCGTTTAAGGCAATTGCCTCCCCCGGTTCCAGATACACCTCCACTCCATATTCCGCTCTGATTTCACGAATCAGGTTCTTCAGCGTATCAAGCTGATAGTCGCTGCGGGTAATATGATGTCCCCCGCCAAGATTCAGCCATTTTATTTTTGTTAAATATGGTTTAAATTTCTGTTCAAATGCCCGGAAGGTGGTGACCAGGTCGTCTGCATTCTGCTCACAGAGTGTATGGAAATGAAGCCCCTCCACGTCCGACGGAAGTTCCCCTCCAAACGCCGCATCGAACTCTGCAAAGGTGACACCCAGCCTGGAGCCGGGCGCACAGGGATCATAGATGGCGTGTCCCTCCTGCGTGGAGCATTCCGGATTCACCCGGATTCCGATACTGCAGCGCTTCCTTCCAGCCACGCCAGCCTCAGAGTCGGCAAACGCGGGCACATCGGCTGCAGAAGAAGCAGATTTCCCCTCGTTGTGCGCCTGTATGACCTCCCTGTGCTTCCGGTACTGTGCCACAGAATTGAAAACAATGTGGTCACAGATTTGCACCAGCTCTGCCATATCCGCTTCCTTATATGCCGGCGCAAACACATGGTTTTCCTTTCCCATCTCCTCGTACCCCAGCCGCGCCTCAAAGAGGCCGCTGGCTGTGGTGCCGCTGATGTACTGTCCGATCAACGGATACAGCGCAAAATTAGAAAACGCCTTCTGCGCAAGAAGAATATGACACCCCGTATCCTTCTCCACATTCTGCAATATTGTTAAATTATCCTTTAACTTCTTCTCGTCAATCACATAGCACGGTGTCTGTAATTCTTCAAACATGATTTACTCCACCGTCTGGGGATGCTCATCCACAACCCAGGGAAGCCCGAACTCATTTAACATCTCCATGAAGGGATCCGGATCAAACTCTTCGATATTGAATACGCCATCCTTGTCCCAGGTCTTATTCACCACAAGCGCCGCTCCGATCATGGCAGGTACGCCGGTGGTATAGGAGATTGCCTGGGAACCAACTTCTTTATAGCATTCCTGATGGTCACATACATTGTAAATGTAGATGGTTTTCTCTTTTCCATCCTTCTTTCCGGTGAAAATACAGCCGATATTGGTTTTACCCACGGTGCGGGGACCAAGGGATGCCGGGTCCGGAAGCAACGCCTTTAAGAACTGGATTGGCACAATCTCCCTGCCCTCAAACAGAATCGGAGAGGTGGAGAGCATACCCACGTTCTCCAGGCATTTCATATGCGTCAGATAACTCTGTCCAAAGGTCATGAAGAAACGGATTCTCTTTACTCCGGGCACATTTTTTGCCAGAGACTCAATCTCCTCATGATGAAGCAGGTACATATCCTTCTCGCCAACCTGTGGAAAATTATATTCTCTTTTAATTTCCATTGGTTTTGTTTCCACCCAGTGACCGTTCTCCCAGTAGGAGCCGTTGGCAGAAACCTCACGCAGATTGATTTCCGGATTGAAATTGGTGGCGAAGGGATAGCCATGGTCTCCGCCGTTGCAGTCTAAGATATCGATATACGTAATCTCATCAAAATAGTGTTTTAACGCATAGGCGGTAAATACACTGGTTACACCCGGATCAAAGCCGCTGCCTAAAAGCGCTGTAATCCCCGCCTCTTTGAAACGGTCCTGATATGCCCACTGCCAGCTATAATCGAAGTATGCCGTAAAGCCCTCCTCCCGGCATCGTTTCTCATAAATAGCACGCCATTCGGGATCATCCGTGTCCTCCGGCTCAAAATTGGCAGTGTCGATATAGTCCACCTTACATGCCAGGCAGGCATCCATGATGGTAAGGTCCTGGTAGGGCAGCGCCACATTTAACACAGCATCCGGCTTATATTCCCGGATTAAGGCAATCAGCTCCTCCACATTGTCCGCATCCACCTGCGCCGTGGTAATTACCGTGGCTGTGGTACCCTCAAGCTTCTCTTTTAAAGCGTCACACTTGGATTTTGTTCTGCTGGCAATGCAAATCTCCGAAAAAACCTTGCTGTTCTGGCAGCATTTGTGAATTGCCACACTGGCTACGCCGCCGCATCCGATAATCAATAATCTTCCCATTTTTTATTCTCTCCTTTTACTTTTTTCTTCCTTCTTCTTCCTCTAACATATCCTCCACATACCTGGGCAGCATGAAAGCACCCTTATGCAGATTCGTGGTATAATACCAGGTCTTGATTTTACGCTTCTTCCAGCGCTTTGCGTCCAGATCATCCAGCGGGTGATATTTCTTGGAGGCAAAACCAAAGAGCCAGTAGCCGGATGCGCAGGTTGGAATATGTGCCTGATAAACCCGGCTGATGGGGAAGCTGTGGCTCGCTTTCCGATGCATCGCCCGGCAGGTGTCCTCATCCTCATCATAGAAGGGGCTTCCGTGCTGGTAGACCATAATGCCGTCCTCCCGCAGCGCCCGGAAGCAGTTTCCGTAAAATTCCTTGGTAAACAGCCCTGCCGTGTGCCCCAGCGGGTCAATGGCATCGTTGATGATCAAATCATAATCCGCATGCTTCATGCGTAAAAAACGCAGTCCGTCCTCATAAAACACCGTGACCCGGGGATCTGCAAGACCACAGGCATTATCCGGGAAAAATTCCCGACAGACATCCACAAACACCCGGTCAGGCTCCACCACGTCAATCTCCTCAATCTCCTCATAATGGGACAATTCTCTTGCCACACCGCCGTCACCTCCACCGATGACCAGCACCTTCTTCACATTGGGATGCACCGCCATGGGCACATGCACAATCATCTCGTCATAGACAAACTCATCCTTTTCCGAAAAGACAATCGTTCCGTCCGAACTGATAAAGCGTCCAAATTCCTGGGATTCAAACACATCAATCTGCTGAAAATCCGTTTTTTCCCCAAACAACTGCCTGTCCACCTTCACCGAAAGCTTGACCTTATCGGTGTGATAATCCGAAAACCAAAGCTCCATTGGTTTTTCCGTCCTTTCCTTCGTTTATTTCCAGACCTGCCGCTCATCGAAAAGCACATTTAAATTTTCCACACTGGGGTCCTCTGTTCCCTGCATGGAGCAGCCCTTCTCTTTTGCATAAAGGATATATTCTATAATCTCCTCCGTAATCATTTCTCCCGGTGCAAGAATCGGGATTCCCGGCGGATAGCACATGACAAACTCTCCGCATACCTTACCGGCAGTCTTGCGGATTGGCATACTTTTTTTCTCCGAATAAAAAGCCGTCTGTGGCGACATGATAACCGTAGGATTAATATATTCTGCATTTAACATCTGAGATGGATCCTGGGAATACAGACGCTTGATATCCGCCAGTGCCCCCACCAGACGCTCAATATCCTGAATCCGGTCCCCAATGGAGATATAGGCAAGGATATTTGCAATATCTCCCAATTCAATCTGAATGTCATATTCATCCCGCAGAAGGTCATAGACCTCGATTCCCGCCAGCCCGATATCTCTGGTATACACAGAAAGCTTTGTCACATCAAAATCATAGACGCTGCCCCCATTGATCAGATCCTTTCCATAGGCGTAATAGCCGCCGATAGCATTGATCTCCGCCCGGGCATATTCTGCCATCTGACTCACCCTGGCAAAGGACTCCTTCCCCCGCTGCACCAGATTCCGCCTGGAAATGTCAAGGCTGGACATCAACAGATAGGAGGCGCTTGTGGTCTGTGTCAGATTGATAATCTGGCTGACATATTCCCAGTTCACATTTTTCCCGGTTAAAAGCAGTGAGCTCTGGGTCAGGCTGCCGCCGGATTTGTGCATGGATACGGATGCCATATCCGCCCCTGCCGCCATGGCATTCACCGGCAGATTCTCTCCAAAATAGAAATGTGTCCCGTGGGCTTCATCCACCAGCACCAGCATTTCTTTTTCATGGGCAAGCTTCACAATAGACCGAAGATCCGAACATATGCCGTAATAGGTGGGGTTGTTCACCAGAACCGCCACCGCCCCAGGATTCTCCTCAATGGCACGCTCCACCTCGGAAAGCTCCATCCCCAGCGAAATTCCCAGCCGTTTATCCACCTCCGGATTCACATAGACCGGGGTTGCTCCACAGAGCACCAGGGCATTAATCACACTTTTGTGGACATTCCGCGGCAAAATAATCTTATCCCCTGCCCGGCAGACCGAGAGCACCATACTCTGCACCGAGGATGTGGTCCCTCCCACCATAAAAAACGCATGGTCGGCTCCGAATGCCTCCGCTGCCAGTTCCTCCGCTTCCTTAATAACGGAAACCGGATGACAGAGATTATCCAGAGGCTTCATGGAATTCACATCCAGGCTCACGCACTTCTCCCCCAGAAGCTCTGCCAGCTCCGGGTTTCCGCGCCCCCGCTTGTGCCCCGGCACGTCAAAGGGAACAACCCTTCGTTTCTTCAATTGTTCCAGCGCCTCGTATACCGGTGCCCGCATCTGTGAATGTTCTGCCATTGTCTTTTGCCTCCTGAAACAAAAAAGAATCCTGCTCCGCAGGATTCTCCGCCTGCGGCGGGTTGCGTCAGCAACAT
>JBJEJC010000069.1:0-14004 GCA_051877675.1 Roseburia sp.
AGATGCGTCCCCTTTTTCACAGAACCTACGTCCCCGTTTTCCTTCCGTAATAATGCCCCTGGAATTCCCGGAACAGAGTTTCCTCCTGTTTCCGAAGATAAACCGTGACATCCGAATCACCAAAGGAAAATTCCCAGTGCAGGGAACCCACGTAGGAATCGATAATATGTGCTTTTACATAGAAGGTATGGTCGTCAAGCCAGATGCCGCTGGCTGCGTACTTCATGTCATAGCCGGCAAAAATACCGGTAACAAGAAAGCCCAAACCAAAAGACAGCGGAAAGGACCTGTCTTTTGAAGAAAGAGTGACAGTTCCGCCCGGACAACCGTCTCCCTTCTGTGCAAAGGAAAGCTGCATGCCGGAAAAGCCAGCCTCATTGTCGTCAAACAGAAAGGTTTCTTCGGAAATTTTATCCATAAGCGGTGAAGTAAGCCTGCCGGAAAGCGGAACCATATGCAGCCCGGAGAGCTTTTCGTGCAGCCGCTCAGCTGCCGCGGGGGCAGCGGGAAGCGGCACATCGGACAGGTGAGGAAGAATTTCTTCAAACAACGCATCGTGAATCTGCTGGTTGCCGCCTCCGATACCCTGGGTATCCGCAGTGGTAACCAGAATCAGATCCGCATCCGGGATGAAAAGGATGAACTGCCCGCCCATGCCATAACAGGTATAGCCGTTCCGTTCATTGCGCCAGAACTGGTAACCGTAGCCGCAGCACTCACTGGGAACAGGACCGGTAACCATGGTGGCGGTAAGACAGGAGACTGCGGTGTCGATGTAGGAGGAAGAGAGGAGCTGTTGTCCCTCGACCAGACCGCGGTGGGCAATGAAATAGCCGAACCGGAGCAGATCCATGGGAGTGGCAACAAGACCGCTTCCGCCCATAGAAACACCAAAGGGGTCCGTCAACATGTAAGAAGCTTCAGACAGTCCTAATGGAGCCAGCTTCTTTTTAAGATAAGAGAGCATGGGCATTCCTGAAAGTCGTTCCACCAGCGCGGACAGTGTGTGCGCGGATGATGTGTCATAATGAAAAATTTTCCCGGAGGGATGTGTTGGCTGTTCCGTAAAAAAGCTCTGTACCCAGTCCCTTTTCATATCAACCTTGTAGGTTGTGGAAGCATGGCAGGTCCGCATCATGAGCATATCGCGGATGGTCATGGCGGAAATCCACGGGTGTACATCAGAGGGAACCTTGTCCGGAAAATACGTTACAATCTTGTCGTCTAACGCCAGTTTTCCTTCATCAGCCAGCAGACCGATGGCGATGGAGGTAAAACTTTTGCTGATGGAAAACATCCGATGCAGTGTGTCTGCGCGATAGGGAGCATAATAGCCTTCTGCCACCAGCCTGTCGTGGCGGAGCAGTAAAATACTGTGCATTGGAATCCCGCGGCGCGCCAACCGGTCAATAAAATTTTCAATGCATACGGAGGGAATCCCGTTTTCCTCCGGAGTCCCTTTCTGAAAATCCAGCATACAATCCCTGCCTTTCTTTAAAATCTATGTTTGTCTGTTTACTGCGCTTTTGTTCTGGCATCCGGTGTCATGGCACTTGGTGTCATGCCGAATTTTTTCTTAAAAGCGCGGCGGAAAGAGGTAGGGTTATTGTAGCCCACTTCAATGGAAACCTCTGTCATATTGGAATTTCCCTCCTGAATAAGTCTTGCCGCCTCATTTAGCCGCAAATCTTCCAGGTAGACGGAAAAATTAATTCCCTTGTTTTCTTTGAACATATGGGAAAAATAGCTTTCCGAGATACCGAATTCATCGGAAATCTTATTTAAACACAGGGAAGGATCCCGGTAATTGCTGCGGATATAGTTTACGATATCGTCAATCAGCGTATTTTTCTCCTGCTTGGGATGGAAAAAGTCACACAGCTTTAACGCGGTATCATAGCAGGAGCGGAAGCTTAAGTTCTCGGAGGCTAACATCTCATCTACTTCGGCGAGCAACGCAGCCTGTTCTCCGGCGGGGACAGCGGTAATGGAAAAACGTGCTTTAAGCAGGGTATTGCGGATATCAGTCAGCAAATAACGCAAAAGCTGCAGTGGAAGGGTACGTTCCTCAATATTTTCCTGATGAATCAGATTGAAAAGCTCAATCACCTGAGTGGAACTTCCGGTTGTGATGGATGAAATCATTCGGGAAGAAAACTCGGCCGGATAGTAATATGCATGAGAGTCTTTTTTTAACATCTCATAGGGAAGGAAAATGTAGTTTTTACTGGTATAACCGGAAGCATCCTTCGCCTGCTGGTAGGATTCCCAGATATTGGAGAAGGAGCAGGCAAGTCCCACGCCGGTAAAGAACCAGATAGAATATTCTTCCAGCAGGCTTGCATGCAGTTTTAATACCTTTTCCTGCATGGAAATCAGCATCTCGTCGCTGTCTCCTTCGAAGGGGAGTAGAAGTGCATAGGTACGCTCCTTGGGCGAAAACAGGTAGAGCATCTGGTTATAGGAAAAATATTCTGCCAGTGCTCCATGGACAATTTCGTTCATGGCAGAAAGATTCATAGGGTTTTCCATGCTGTCACCGGTTACGAGATCTCCGTCATATACAATACCATACATAACATAGTAGGAAAGCTTTGGGTTTTCCAGATGCAGAAAGGCGCGGATATATTCCAGCTCGTCTTGGGTGGAAACGCTTTCATACATCAACTGACGCAGATAGGTATCATAAATAATCGGTTTTGCGGCATTGACCACTTCCTGCAACTGATTCCTGTCTGAGATGGTTTCCTGTAATTCGCTGTCCAATTCCACAATCGGACGCATACTGTTTTTCACCAGAAGAGACACCACAAATAAGCCCAGGATTATGGCAAGGACAAAAAATGCTGCATACAGCTTCTCATAAGGGAGAGATGCAAGACTGCCCGGCTGCATCAGATAATAACTCCAGCCATTCTGCTGGGAAATACAGCGGGTAATATGCATTTCCTCCCCGGAAAAAGAAAAGGAACTGTTTCCTCTGACATCATAGGAAAGTGCGGGAAGCTCTGCCGGGAGTCCGGAAAACTTTGATTCGGAAAGCGGAGTCCGGTCTGTGGAATCTTCCGTGAAATAGAAAACAGGGTTGTTCTCCTCGTCCAGCACCAGCAGACAGCCGCCGCCCTCCAGAGAAACACCGGAGAAAATCTCGTTCAGCTCCTGACTGCTTAAGTGGAAGCCTGCGGTGACGGGAAGATCCTTGTAGGAAAGCGTGTTTATATTAATAAGGTAAAGATAGGTGTCGTTATTGCTGCTGGAGGAATTGCCGGAAATAAAGTACAGGGTGCCTTTCCCGTTATCCGCGTAGATATAGGAAGTCCAGGTAGAAAAATCAGGAACTCCCGATGGGTAATTCCGGGTGTGGAACAGGGAGGCGGATTTAAAGGAATTAATAGATGCCACGTAATCTGTATTTCTGAAATATACAAAATAGGAAGTTACCGGCATTCCCGGATAATTGGCAAGGTAAGAGGGCATCTCATTTTTCAGGTGAAAGCTGTTTAAATAAAATTCGTTGGATTCGGTGTCGGATGTCTTTGCCAGGGAAAGAAAAGTACTGTCCTGGGTGAGCTGGCGGCAGTAGGATTCAATGATCATGAAATCATTGTCCAGCAGTGTTACAGAATTGCTGAAGGTGCTGCAGTTCTGATACCAGAATTCGTCTTCGGTTCTCTTAGAAGACGCGATATGCAGATAGAGCGCAAGAATTAGAATGATGCACAAAAAAAGACTGTAAAGGATTGCAAAGCGCATGGAAACCTTTACATGGGAATCATTTTTAGAACTGTTATCTGACTGTTTGAAATTATTTATATTCATAAGATTATACGATCCTTAATTCGAAAAAATATGTCTGTATTTACTTTACCACAAAAAAGAAAAAAATACAATATTTGAACGTGAAAGCCCGGAAAATCAAGGAGTTTTGAGGGCTGGAACAAATATTGTTCCCTCTGTCAAATATTGTTTCTTGCAGGAAATGGCGAAAAATGTTATTGTAAACGCAAGACATGAAAGTGCTTACATTCATGCCGCACAAAAAATATTTTTTATAGGAGGTTCTTATGAAAAAGAAAGTAGTTTCATTACTCATGGTTGCTGCTATGGTAGCAACCATGGCAGGATGTGGTTCCAACAATACAAATGCTGGAAGCACAAGCACCGGTTCTGACTCCAACGCTGGGGGAGCTGCTACGGAGAATGCCGGAGATGCAAGTGATGCAGGAAGCGATGCAGCGGCTGCAGAGGATACTGCAAGTGATGTTGAGAAGCCGGAAGAGATCACCATTATGGTTGACGGTACCGTGTTTACTCAGGAGAACGGTCAGGCAGAGTTCATGGCAAAGCTGGAGGAGCTGACTGGTATCAAGATTAACGTGATTCAGCCGGATCATGATGCATACTACGATGTAGTTGGTCAGACCTTCGCAGATGTGAACAACTGGCCGGATGTTATCATCCTTTCCTCTACCTATTATTCAGGTTATGCAGCAGAGGGTGCTCTCTGGGATATGACAGAGGCATATAACAACTCTGAGTTAAAGCAGAGACAGGATGCTTACGGCAGCACAAGCGTTATCGAAGGTGTTAAGATTGACGGTAAGTTATATGGTATGCCGGCAGCACGTGGTAACGGATGTGTTACATATGTAAAGCAGGCATGGCTTGACAACTGCGGTCTGTCTGTTCCGACCAACTATGAAGAGTATCTTGCAATGCTGGAAGCTTTCACCACCGGCGATCCGGATGGCGATGGCGTTGACGGAAACACTTTTGGTGTATCTGCAGCAGGTTTCGTAGGATCTGAGGCTCCGTTCATCAACTACCTGCCGGAGTTCTACCAGGATGCTTACCCGAGCTTCTATAAGACAGCAGACGGTACCTGGGCAGACGGTTTTACCGAGGATTCCATGAAAGCAGCACTTCAGAGAATGGCTGACGCTTACGCAAAGGGCGTAATCGATCCGACCACTCTTACCAATGGTACTTCTGATTGCCGTAACAAGTTCTACAGCGACGAGTTTGGTGTATTCACCTACTGGGCTGGAACCTGGGCAACCAACTTAAAGACCAACCTGGAAGCAAACGGTCTTGACGGTGAGTTAGTAGCACTTCCGCCGCTTGCTGAAGTAGGTACCTACCTTGACCGTGTTCCGCCGGTATGGTGCATCACCTCTACCTGCGAGAATCCGGAAGGCGTATTCAAATACTTCATCGAGGCAATGCAGGATGGCGGTGACACCCAGTTCTTATGGACTTATGGTGTAGAGGGCGTTCACTGGTCAACCGCAGCAGAGACCCTGTTCGCTGGTACTGACAATGAGAAGGTATACGCTGAGGGCGAGTTCCATATGTTAGAGAACAGAGAGAAAGAGGGAACCCAGTATACAAAGGCTCATATCGATCCGATGCTTGCACTTGTAGAGCTTGCAGATGATCCGAAGGAAACCACTGTTGCTCAGGAAGCAAAGGATTCCACAACCCTGTTCAACGAGAACTGTGTAACAGCAGATCTTGCTCCGTCCACCTCAGAAATGACCGAGTACAACGGTGATTTAACTACCTTAAAGAATGAGCTGATTGCAAAGGTTGTTATGGGCGAGCTTACTGTTGATGATGCATATGCACGTTTTGAGAACGAGCATGGCGCTGAGTGGTCACAGGCAATTGTTGATTCTTTAAATGCTCAGTAAAATAATTTTCCGTTAAGGAAGATGTATAGAATGATGTGTGGAGCTGTGTTTCCATGGCTCCACACTCATTCAATTCATGATAATAGAAAGTATGCCAGGCATGTTTTCTGTTATTTCAGAGTAATCCAATTTTATTGAAATTAAAGAGGAAGAACAGATATGAAAAATAAGAAAAGTGAAGCCGCTGTGTCCAGTGCACCGGCAAAGAAGAAAAACCTGGGAGCAAAGATTTATAAATACAGAGGATTCTATCTGATGTTTCTTCCTGTATTTGTATTTGCAATTATTTTCTTTTATCTGCCTATGTTTGGTATCCGGTATGCGTTTACCGATTATAATGGTATTAAAGAGCCTGTCTTTGTAGGCTTAAAACATTTCCAGAAGATGTTCGCTATGCCTAATTTCTGGAATGCGTTCACCAATACGCTGGAAATCAGTATTATAAAATTAGTTCTGACAACTGCGGTCGCCGTTATTGTGTCTATTTTCTTAAATGAGATTGTAAATATCCATTTTAAGAAGGTTGTGCAGACCATCATTTATCTGCCGCACTTTATGTCTTGGGTAGTTACCGCGTCCGTATTCTCCCTGATTTTAGCACCAACCGGTCAGGGTCTTGTAAACACCTTCCTTGTAAATATCGGAGTGCTGAGTTCAGACAGTATGATCTACTTCCTGGGCGACTCTAAGTGGTGGAGAGGTGCATATTATGTTATCAATATTTGGAAAGAAACCGGTTGGCAGACCGTAATCTTTATGGCAACACTGGCCGGAATAAATACAGAGCTATATGAGGCGGCAGCGATTGATGGTGCCGGACGCTGGGGAAAGATGCGTTACATTACCTTCCCAGCTTTACAGAATACAATCCTGACCGTATTGATTTTAAATCTTGCAAAGGTTATGAACCTGTTTGAGTCAGCATTCGTATTACAGAACGATGCGGTTTTGGACACTGCTAACGTTCTTGAAACCTATATTTACTATCAGACCTTTAACAGTGGTGCAATCCCCAACTATGGTTATACCACGGCTGTCGGTTTGTTTAAATCACTGGTAGGATGTATACTCGTTCTTTGCTGTAACCAGTTGAGTAAGAAGATTCGTGACGGACGAGGAATTGTATAGGAAGGAGCAGCAGAACTATGAAACCCAAGAAAAAAATAGATATTTTTCCCCTTGTAAATGGACTTATTTTCATTCTGATAAGCCTGATTATCATCGTTCCTATGTGGAAGGTACTGGTGGACTCCTTTGACCTTAAGACCGCATATGGTATGAAATTATGGCCGGAGAAGTTTGGTCTTGACGGTTACATTTCCGTATTCAAGAACCCGACCCTGTTCCATCCGCTGGTAATTTCCTTTATTACCACGATTTCAGGTACACTCATTGCATTGACCCTGTCAACACTGGGTGCCTATGTACTGATTCAGTGGGATATGCCGGGACGTAATTTCTTTGCAAATATGTTATTATTCACCATGATTTTCAATGGTGGTATGATTCCTACATACCTGGTATTAAGCTCCTTAAAGCTGACCAACACCTTATGGGTTGTTATTCTGTTTCCTGCATTAAACGTATACAACCTGGTGCTGATGCGTAACTTCTTTGAGGGTATTCCCGCCAGCTTGTTTGAGTCGGCAACTCTGGATGGATGTTCCCCGATGCAGACTTTTATCCGCATCGTGCTCCCGATGTCCAAGGCAGCTTTAGCATCCATCGGTCTGATGTTTGCCGTTACTTACTGGAATGATTATACTCACTACAAACTTTATATTACAGATTCCAATCTGTACAACTTCCAGATGAAGCTGCGAAGTGTTATCATGGGTAGCGATCTTCCGCAGGCAAACGGATCTGCTACAGAGAATACCGTTAAGAATGCGGCAATTATCGTTGTTATTATTCCATTCATGATTCTGTATCCTTTCTTACAGAAATACTTTGTAAAGGGTGTCAACATTGGAGCAGTAAAAGAGTAACAGAGGGCGGAAACTATGGCGACAATCTATTGGGCTGGTGACTCCACGGTTCAGTACAATGATATTACGACCTTTCCCCAGACCGGTATAGGGCAGGTGTTCCACCTGTTCCTTGCACCTGGGGTAGTGGTCTCCAATCATGCAAAGAATGGCAGGAGCACAAAAAGCTTTATTGACGAAGGCAGACTTGGTGTGATCGAAGAACAGATTGGAGAGGGAGATTTCCTTTTTATTCAATTCGGACATAATGACGAGAAGAAAGCCGATCCAGCCAGATATACGGATCCGTTTGGACAGTTTATGGTGAATCTGGAGAAATTCGTCGATGTGGCACAGGAAAAGAAGGCATTTCCGGTGCTGATTACTCCATTGGAACGGAGATGTTTCGTGGAAGGCAGCCATGACCAGCTTGGGCTGGGAGAACATTCCGACTATGTGGCTGCCATGAAGCAGACAGCGCAAAAGCTTAACGTTCCGCTGATTGACCTTTACAGTATGAGCCGGGCGGAACTTCGCAAGGCAGGTGCAGAGAAAACAAAAGACTGGTATATGCATCTGCCAAAGGGCGCATATCCTTCGCATCCGGAAGGTCTTACCGATAACACGCATCTGAAATATGAGGGTGCTGTTGTGTATGGCGGATGTATTGCAAAAGGCCTGAAGGAGTTAGGCGGTAGATACAGCGAATTATTATTGAAGGCTTAAGAGCAATCTTAAGCCTTTTTTCCTCTATAGAAAAGTGCTCGTATGTTAAGGAGACAGAGATGAATTTACAGGAAGCTATTGAAAAACAGAATCTTTTGGAGGTGAAGCGCATCCTGACGGAAAATCCCTCCTGCATTGATGATAAGACAACAAAAACTGATATGTGTAAAGTCTTAACGGGGGAGGAGAAAGAAGGAATTCCACTGGCACTTTATGCGGCGTGTACGGGCAGTTTTCCCATCGTAAAATATATTGTGGAATATTCGAGAGCCAGTATGAACACGGTGGATGAAAACAATCGTACGATTCTGCATTATGCGGCAATGTCCGGAAATATAGAATTGAACCGATATCTGGTGGAAAAGGTCGGCATGGACATTGCGGCAGGAGATGACCGGCGGATTACACCGTATCAGCTTGCCTGGGAGGCAGGGCACAAGGAATTGCTTGCCTACTATGAGAACATGGTGGGAGCGGCTTATGAGGAGATGTATCACAATCCGATTCGTACCGGAATGTTCCCTGACCCATCTATTGTGAGGGTGGGGGAGGATTATTATATGGTCAATTCCTCCTTTATCTTTTTTCCCTGTATTCCGATTTCCCATTCCAGGGATCTGATTCACTGGGAGATTATCGGACACGCCATTGAGAATCCCGAATGGGCTGGTCTGGAGGAACTGGAGGGGGGCAGAGGCTATTGGGCACCGGACATTTCTTATGACAACGGAAGATTCTACATTACCGCCACCTATCGGCTGAATGATACCGGAACAGTTTACCGTAAGCAGATTGTGGTGTCCTCAGAGAAGCCGGAGGGACCCTACAGCAAACCGGCGATCATAGACGAAGACGGAATCGACCCGTCCATTTTTCATGAGGATGGCAGACATTATATGCTGTTGAACCGCGGAGCGCGGATTTTGGAATTGAGCAGTGACTGCAGCAGACAGATTTCCGAGGCAACCTTATTGTATTATGGAGATCAGAAACGTGCACCGGAGGGACCGCATCTTTTGAAAAAAGACGGTTATTATTATCTTTTTCTGGCGGAGGGCGGAACCGGACTGGGGCATCGGATCAGCGTGGCAAGAAGCCGGACACTGATGGGCAATTATGAGCCTTGTCCCTATAATCCCATTATGCGCCAAAACGACGAAAAAGGGGCGATTCAGCGCTGTGGTCACGGAAAACCGGTCTGCACTCAGAACGGAGAGTGGTACATGGTTTACCTCTGCGGCAGAATGATCGGAGAGGGCTACAGTATGCTGGGCAGGGAAACGGCGTTAGACCCCATTACCTGGACAGCGGACGGCTGGCCCATAGTCAATGGTTTGAAAGGACCTTCCGTGCTGCAGAAAAAGCCGGATTTACCAGTCTGGAAACCGGAGGGGGAGAATCCGGTCAAGAAGTGGGTGACGCCCCGTGCACCGGAACCGGACGGTATCTGCTGGCTGCCGGAGGGGGTAAGAATCAAAGGCAGCCGCGATCCGCTTTCCAAGGTGGAAGCGCGGAATATCCTGTTGCGGCGTCAGACCGGGTTTGTGTTTGAGGCGGATGTCAATCTTGTGATACCGGAGCTTTCTGTGGGACAGGAGGCCGGAATCACCTGTTACTATGACGAAAATACCTGGGTAAATTGTTTCCTGGGATGCAATCAGAACGGCTATTATCTGCAGGTGAAGGAGCATGTGGGAGCTACAGATACAGAGCAGCTGCCGGTATTCCTGCGGGAAGAAGCATTCGTTGGAGAACTTCTTCACTTTAAGGTGGAGACGCATTATCTGAGACGGAGCTTTACCGTGGAGCTTGCAGGCAAACCGGTATTTCTGGCAGAGCTTCCCAATGTGTATTATCTTTGCGATGAAGGAATCCGCATGGGCAAGCGCTTTACCGGAGCCATGGTGGGAATGTATGCCTATGGCGGGGAGCAGCCGCTTTATGCGGAATTCCGCCATTTTTCCTATCGGTTGAAAGAGGAAAACGGCAAAGTGTAATTCAGGAAGAAAAAGAGCAGGCGCCTTTGAAAGACGCTTCATAAAAGAGAAAAAGCTGTGTTTGCGGCGGAATGTGAGGAAGATGGAATGGACGAGAAGTGGATGGAGACGACAACGGCGCGGGAAAAGTTCGGAGAGGATATCCCCTTTGCGCGTCTGCGGGAGGTTATGCCCGCTTATATGAAGTATGAGACGGTATATGGGAAAAAGGAAAACTATAATTTCATTGTGAACCGTCTGGAGCAGGCTAGGGATGAGGTAGAACCCCAGAATGCGGGACAGTTGGGGGAATATCTCATGACACTTGTGGATGTTCTGGAAAATATGAGCATTGAGATTTATGAGCAGTACCGGAAGCTGGAGGAGCTTTTCCGGCAGGGCGTTAAGGAGGCAGAGCAGCTTTCCGGGATAGAGGAAGGTGCACGGGGGCTTCTCACCTGTGCGGTGAAGAAAGCGTGTCGGATGGGCATTCTTCTGGAGGAAAAATATACGTCGTTTCTGGAGAAAAAGGAAGTACCGGAGAAAATGACGGTAAAGTCAACCGGAAAGTTAAAGGTACTTTTGACTTCGGCAAGAAGTGCCACACTGGAGCTGGCGGACGGCGGCATTTATCAAACGAAGGAACGCTACCAGGTTTATTTAAACGGCGTGCATGTGACGGAGACGGATACTGTGATTTTTTCGCTGTTTGGACTGAAGCCGGAGACCACCTATGAGGTGGTGGTGAAGGGGGCTGACGGGGAGGAAGACGGTATTTCCTTTACCACAGAGTACGAATTTGTTACCTTAAATGTCCGGGATTTCGGAGCAAAGGGAGACGGGGAGACCGATGATACCCCGTTTATCCAGGCTGCGATTCTTTCCTGCCCGCCGAAAAGCCGTGTGCTGATTCCAGCAGGTGTTTACCGTATCACCAGTTTGTTTTTAAAGAGCAACATCAATCTGGAGCTGGAGAAGGGAGCGGAGCTCCTTGCATTTACGGAGCGGAGCCGTTTCCCGAAGTTCCCGGCGTTAATTCAGAGCTATGATGAGACAGATGAGTATAATCTTGGAACCTGGGAGGGGAATCCGTTGCCGATGTTTTCCGGGATTATCACCGGAATCGGCGTGGAGAATGTGACAATTTACGGAGAGGGAACAATCAATGGAAATGCGTCAAAGGAAAACTGGTGGAATAATCCGAAGGTGATGAATGTGGCGTTCCGCCCAAGGCTGTTTTTCATCAGCCATTGCCAGGGAATTACCCTGCAGGGCGTGAAGTTCTGCAACAGCCCGTCCTGGACGTTACACCCGTATTTTTCCAACGAACTGAAATTTTACAACCTTTCGGTTGAGAATCCCAGTGATTCCCCAAATACCGACGGACTTGATCCGGAGTCCTGCAGGGACGTGGAGATTGCAGGGGTTCGATTCTCTCTGGGAGATGACTGTATCGCCGTGAAATCCGGAAAGATTTATATGGGAAAGAAGCATAAGACACCTTCCGAGAATATCCGTATCCGGCAGTGCCTGATGGAGAACGGACACGGCGCCGTGACGCTGGGAAGCGAGATGGCAGGCGGTGTTATTAATCTGACGGTGGAGGAATGCCGGTTCTCCCACACAGACCGCGGACTGCGGATTAAGACAAGGCGGGGCAGAGGGGAGGATGCCATTCTGGACGGTATCGCATTCCGGAAAATCCAGATGGACCATGTCATGACACCGTTTTGTGCCAACAGCTTTTATTTCTGTGATCCTGACGGAAAGACAGCATATGTCCAGAGCCGGGAAAAAATGCCGGTGGATGAGAGGACACCTTATATCAAACGCATGGAATTTTCCGATATTGATGCGAAAAACTGCCATGTTGCAGCCTCCTATTTTGAAGGTCTGCCGGAGCGACCCATCGAGGAGATTGTCATGCGCAATGTGAGCATTTCCTTTGCCAAAGATGCCAGAACAGATGTTCCGATTATGTCCGATGGCGTAGAACCCTGCAGCAAGCGCGGGCTTTTTGCAAAGAATATCAAAGTCCTTGTGCTTGACCATGTGACCATCGAAGGTCAGGTGGGAGAGGCGATGGAGCTTCACAATACCAATGGGGAGGTATAGATATGCAGTTAGGAATCCGTTTGCATGATATCAAAAAAGCACCGCTGGAGGAACGACTTGCCATTGCCCATGAGCAGGGCTTTTCCTGCGGACATCTGGCGCTGTCCAAGGTGATTTCCGAGTATCCGGTGGATGATGGCGCGCTGACACCGGGCTATGCGCTTTATTTAAAAAAGCTGTTTGCCAAAAATGAACTGGATGTGGCGGTTCTGGGCTGTTATCTGAATCTTGCCAATCCCAATGAAGAAAGCCTTGCGGCAATCCGGCACCGTTATCTTGCACATATCCGTTTTGCGTCTCTGCTTGGCGCAGGAGTTGTGGGGACGGAGACCGGTGCAGTGAATGAGGCATACAAATTTGAGGAACGCAATCATTCGGAGGAAGCGCTGGAGATTTTTATCCGCAATGTGAAACCGGTCGTGGAGTATGCGGAAAAGATGGGAGTTATCCTTGCCATTGAGCCGGTATATAAGCATATTGTCTGTAATCCGGCGCGGGCGCGGAAGGTTCTGGATGCCATTGCATCCCCGAACCTTCAGATCATCTTTGACCCGGTGAATCTGCTTGATATGAGCAACTACAAGAACAGAGATGAGATTATCGAAGAGGCAATGGATGTGCTGGGGGAGGATATCGCCATGGTACATATCAAGGACTTTGTGGTGGAGGATGGAAAACTGGTCTCTGTCGCAGCGGGAACCGGTGAGATGGACTACCGGAAAATCATTCGTTTTATCAAAACCCGCAAGCCCTATATCCATGTGACACTGGAAAATACGGTGCCGGAGAATGCAGTGGCGGCACGCACTTATATCCAGGGGCTCTGGGATGCCTGCATAGAGTAGAATTTCCGGGAACCGAAAGGTGGGGGCATAATCTGCTGAAAAACGTTTTACGATATCAGAGAATGTTTTTCGCGTTTGTTACCGTGCTTGTCACCGTACATGCCTATGTGTTTTACAGCCTGTATGTGGTGAATGGCTCGTATCTTATGGAAGCAAACGGGGCTTCCGGTGTACTGGAAGCAATTAACCGTCAGGGAGGCGTGTATATGATTGGAAGATTTTTTCCCATATGGGCAGTGGTTCTGGTCGAATTTGTGCTTGCCTATACGCTGGAAATTCTGATGGGAAGTCCCTGTTCCTTTAAGCTGGCGAGTAGGATGTTTAATCCGCAGGAAACGCATCCGATGATTTTTGAAACAGCAATCATATGCGCAACGGTGGTACTGATGTGCCCTGCCATGAGTTTTCTGGCTGCAATTCTGTATTATCCCTATGCATTGGGCTTCCATGTGGCAACCCTTCTGGCAAACTGGCTGAAGCTTGTGTGCTTTAACCTGCCGTTTGCATTTTTCTCTCAGATATTCTTTATTCAGCCTTTTGTCCGTGCGGTCTTTAAGCTGGTGTTTGGAAGAGAGCACAAGGGGCAGGAAGAACTTGCCGGAGCAGAGTAGTCAAAAAATTTTTTTGAACATAAAAAAGAATCCTGCTCCGCAGGATTCTCCGCCTGCGGCGGGTTGCGTCA
>JBJEJC010000070.1:0-13806 GCA_051877675.1 Roseburia sp.
ATTTGTAGACGAGGACGATGCAAAGAATGAATCAGTGGAGCATAAGGGGCAACAGAACGGAGAGGAAGTGTGTGCTGCGGCGGAAACGGCTTCGGAAAATACTTCCGGGGAAGAGGATAGATTCAGCCGTCTGGAGAGCGCTGGAATCCATACAAAATCCGGGCTTCAGTATTGTCAGGGGGATGCAGAGTTCTATATGGAACTGCTGACGAAGTTTGCTCAGGATGCCTCCCATAAGGAGAACGAGATTCAGAAATTCTTTGTGCAGGAGGATCTCGGAAATTATCGGATTCTGGTTCATGCACTTAAGAGTACAGCCAAAATGGTAGGAGCAGAGTCTCTCTCAGAAATGGCGAGATGTGCAGAGGAAGCGGCGAAGAATGACGATATGAGTTACATCCGTGCACATCAGGAAGAACTTCTTGAAGCATATCGTGAGCTGGTGCAGCAGATAAAGGATATTCTGAATACCGGGGAACCTGTTCCGGTATCTGACGTGCAGGAGACTGGTACAGAGGTATCCACAGAGGAACTGCTTGAGAATCTGGAGGAATTGAGTGCAAGCCTCGGAACCTACGAAGCCGATAAGGCGGAGGAACTGATTTCCCGGATGAGAGGTTTTCTCTATCAGGGCAACTCGGTTGCGGAGCTTCTTCATGAGGTCAGACAGGATGTGGAGGACTTTGAGCTTGCTGCAGCTCAGGAGAAAGTGGAAGCTATCATAAACGGCAGGAAAGGTGGTGAGGCGTGATGAATCCCAAAAAACTGATTCAGGCAATAAGAGATCCCAATGTCAAGCTGCAGGAGCGATTATTTCGACTTCTTACGTTGATTGGACTCACCGGGCTGGCGATAGGAATTCTGGGCGGTGCGCTGGCAGGAGAAGGTAAAACGAATCTGATTCCAATGACACTGGCACTTGTGGTTTTTTTGGGCATTACATATTATGCAATCCGTTTTCATCGAATACAGCTTGGAGCAGTCGTTGTGGCGGCGGCTATTATATATTTTGTGCTGCCGTTTAATTTCCTGACATCCGGTGGAATCTACGGAGGAGGACCCATCTGGTTTTTGTTTGGAATGGTCTTTGTGTGCCTTGTCGTGGAAGGAAAAATAAAATATGTATTTCTTGTAAGTGAGTTTATTTTATATAGCATTTGTTATTATATCGCATATTTTTATCCGACACTGGTTGTTCAGCATACGCTGGAAATGGCATATGCGGATTCCATCATCACACTTACCATTGTTTCGGCTCTGACCTGCGGTATGATTCTGTTTCAGAATGAGATATTCCGCTCGGAAAATGCGGTTACAAGAAAGCAGAAAAAAGAGATTGAGGAACTGAACCGGATGCAGAACCGTTTCTTCTCCAGCATGAGCCATGAAATCCGGACACCAATCAATACCATTATTGGACTGAATGAGATGATTCTGCGGGAAGACGTGTCAGACGAAGTGGCAGCGGACGCCAGAAGCATTCAGGGGGCGAGCAAGATGCTTCTCGCCCTGATTAATGACATCCTTGATATGTCAAAGCTGGAATCCGGAAAAATGGAAATTGTTCCTGTTTCCTATGATGTGGGTGCGATGCTGTCGGACATTGTCAACATGATCTGGGTACGCGCCAGAGAAAAGGGATTGGAATTTCATGTTGATGTGGATCAGGCGATGCCCTCGCAGCTGTTTGGAGATGAGGTGCGCATCAAGCAGATTCTGATTAACATATTGAATAATGCAATCAAATATACACAGGAAGGTTCAGTTACGCTGTCGATTCAGTGCAAGCAGATTGAGCATGGCTATGCAGAGATATCCTATTCGGTAACAGATACCGGTATAGGAATTAAAAAGGAGAATATCCCATATCTGTTCAGCGCATTTAAGCGGATAGATATGGAGAAAAACCGTTATATAGAAGGCACCGGTCTTGGTCTTTCCATTGTGAAGCAGCTTGTGGAGCTTATGAACGGTCAGATTGCGGTAAACAGTGTCTACACGAAGGGTTCTACCTTTGTTGTTACGTTACCACAGCAGGTTGTGGGGGAAGCGGAGATAGGTGAGCTTAATCTGGAAGCAAGGCATGCAATGAACGTAAGGGAGCATTACAGGCAGAGCTTTGAGGCTCCGAATGCAAGGATACTGATTGTGGATGATAATGAGACGAACCTCATGGTGGCAGAAAAGCTTCTGAGGGCTACCAGGGTGAAAACGGATACTGCCGGAAGTGGAGCAGAATGTCTGAAAAAAACGCTTGAGAATCGCTATGATGTTGTTCTGATGGATCATCTTATGCCCGGCATGGACGGTATTGAATGTCTGCACGCAATCCGCACACAGGCGGGCGGCTTGAATCATGAGACCCCGGTGGTAATCCTTACGGCAAATGCAGGGGGAGAGAATCAGGCACTCTATAGGAGAGAGGGATTTGACGGATATCTTTTAAAACCGGTGAGTGGCATGCAGTTGGAGGCAGAGCTTTTAAGACATCTTCCCCGGGAACTGGTAAACAGGAGAAATTCAGACGGCTCTGCCGGCGTGGTGGAGAGTCCTGTTCTGGTACACCGGAAAAAGCTGTTACTTATGGTTTCTGCGGACAGCGTGTGTGACCTTCCAAAGGCTTTGGTAGAGAAATTCCAGATTGCTGTGATGCCATACCGGGTGCACACAGAGGGCGGCGAATTTCTGGATGGACTGGAGACGGAGACAGACGGAATCCTTTCCTATATAGGAGAACAGGGGAAGATGGTACACTCCGAGGCTCCCAAGGCGGCAGATTATGAAGAATTCTTTGCAGAACAGTTGACGAAAGCACAGTATATTATCCATATTACCATGGCAAAAAATGTCAGCCTTGGTTATGCGAATGCTTTAGAGGCATCTAAAACATTTGATAATGTAATCGTGATTGACACGGGACATCTGTCCTGCGGAATGGGGCTTATGGTTCTGCGGGCAGCGGAGTGTGCAGCAGATGGGATGACTGCCGATGCCCTCCGGAAGGAAATGGAGCGCATGAAGACACGGGTGAAAACCAGCTTTATTGTAGACAGTACAGAATATCTGGCACGAAGCGGAAGGATTCCGGCGAAAATAAACAGCGCTTGTAAAGCGTTCATGCTTCATCCGGTAATTGTGTTAAAGAACAGCAGCATGAAGGTTGGTGCAATAAGGATAGGAACAAGGGAGCGAGTAAGGAAGAGATATATTGCATCAGCCTTGGACAGACCGGCAGAGATCGAGAAAAAGATTTTATTCATTGTATATGCCGGACTCTCAAAGGAAGAACTGGAGGCGATTGAAAAAGAGGTTAAACGGAAAGTACCATTCGAGAATGTGATTTATCAGAAAGCGTCACCGGCAATCTCGACAAACTGTGGACCGGGCAGCTTTGGACTGATATTTACATTGAAACGCTAAAGGATACCAAAGGAATGTGAGGGATTTACATGGCAAGACAGAATAAGAAACTCTGTATGCTGTTTGCAGCGGCAGCAGCACTCCTGATGATGGCGGGGTGTGGAGCAAAGAACGATGGTGCAGCCTTTGAGATGGGACAGTCGGATCTGGAGTATGTACAGTCAAAGGGAACACTTACAGTCGGAATTACGGATTTTGCACCGATGGACTACAAGGACGGAGAGGAATGGATTGGATTTGATGCCAAGCTGGCAGAAGCCTTTGCGGAAAGCCTTGGTGTCACACTGGAACTGAAGGAGATCGACTGGGATAAAAAGACAAATCTCCTTGAAGATGGAAGTATTGATTGTATCTGGAATGGCATGACGATGACAGAGGAATTGCAGGAGACAATCTCCTGTTCCGACCCCTACCTTTCCAATGCGCAGGTAATTGTGTTGCGAAGCGGTGAGATGGAGCAGTATAATACAGTAGAGGCTTGTCAGCATCTCCTGTTTGCCGTGGAGGCGGGGTCTACAGGAGAAAACCTGCTTAAGGAACTGAAATATCGTTATGTTACGTATTCCACCCAGATGGAGGCGTTACAGAGCGTCCGGGAAAAGAAGGCAGATGCGACGGTGATAGATATCATTATGGCATCCTATTATACCGATAAAGGGCAGGAATTTGACGACCTGGGATTTCATGATTCTTTGAATGATGAAAGAATATGTGTCGGTTTCCGAAAAAATTCCGATCTGACAGAGAAAGCAGACGATTTCCTTAAGAGTGCATATGAAGATGGAACCGTACATGCTCTGGCAGAGAAATACGGGATTGAGAGCGCTGTTTTGAACTAAGCAAAGAAGGGTATCATGAAGCCGGAGAGAAAGCTGAAAAGGAGAACACTTATGAAAAGGAAAATAATAGGATTTTTTGCGGCAGGGCTGCTTATCGTCAGCAATCTGACCGGCTGTGGAGCAAGTAGCGCAGAACCGGATGATTATGTGACAAATGATGGGTACGATGAAGTATCACCGGAGAATCATGCTCAGGCGGAAACGGATACATCAAAATCGACGGATAAAAAGGAGATTAAGGTAGGGGTTTTGTACATTACGGACCCTGCAGAGGGAAGCGGATACTCCTACACACATGATCTCGGAATATTAGGCATGCAGAGTAATCTGGGGTTATCGGATGACCAGATTGAGCGTAAAATAGTGGATGATGCGGATGCAGAGGCAACCAGGACGGCGATAGAGGAATGTCTTTCCGATGGATGTAATATTATTTTCACGACAAGCTGGGGATATATGGAGACTACTGCGGAAATGGCAGAGGAGTATCCGGATGTATATTTCTCACATGGCACAGGATATATGTCGAATGGCACGAATTTTAATAATTATTTCGGACGAATCTACCAGCCGAGGTATCTGAGCGGAATTGTGGCAGGAATGAATACCACAAGCAATAAAATCGGGTATGTGGCGGCAATGGATACCAGCAATTCGGAAGTGACGGGCGGAATCGATGCCTTTGCCATTGGAGTGGCATCCGTAAATCCGGATGCAAAGATTTATGTGGCAGTGACCAATAGCTGGTATGATCCGGAGAAAGAGGAGGAAGCCGCAAAGACATTGCTGGATATGGGATGCGATGTAATGACACAGCATTGCGATACTCCCTATCCAATGACACTGGCGCAGGAATACGGAGTATATGGAATCGGATATAATTCGGATATGAGTAAGGAAGTCCCGGATGCATGTCTCTGCAGTGTAATCTGGAACTGGAGCGCTTACTATACGGCGGCAGTAAGCGATGTCATAGAGGGAACATGGAGCGGCGAAAATTATTACGGAGGTATGGCGGAAGGGCTGGTGGAAATAACAGATCTGGCTTCTTTTTGTGCAGAGGGAACGCAGGAAAAAGTTTCTGAGGCATCGCAGGCAATCTTAAACGGAAGTAACCATGTTTTTGACGGAGAACTTAAGACAAACACAGGCGAAGTAATAGGAAGTGCAGGTACAACGCTGGATGATGCAACAATTACCGGCGGAATTGACTGGTACTATGAAAATGTTGTTCTTGTTGAGTAACGGATGGAGGAAAATGCGATGAAACTGACGATACGGAAAAAAATACTTTTATGTGCATTTTTGCCAATCAGCATTCTTGGAATTATTATTGTTCTCATGGCAGTCACATCCTTAAAATCCTCCATCATTAATCAGGTGGAAAATTCTCTGCGGGGTACGGCATCTGCAACGCTGGCAGCTTATGACCAGAATTCCGGTTCTTACACAGTCGCGGAAAATGGGGATGTCTGGAAGGGCGGATATAATATTTCCCGCTCGGAGAAACTGGTGGACACTATCAAGGAGAAATCCGGGATGGAAGTTACTTTTTTCTATGGAACCAAAAGAATCATGACATCCGTTATGGACAAAAACGGGGAGCGTATTCTTGGCAGCCCTGCTGGAGCAAAAATTGAGGAAGAGGTTCTTAAGAAAGGTCAGGAATATTTTAGCGAGAGCGTATCCATTGATGGTGAAATGTACTATGGCTATTATGCTCCTGTATTTCAGAATGGGGACAGCACGACGCCGGTTGGTATGGTTTTTGCAGGCGTGAACAAAAATGAAACTTTAAACAGTGTTTTAGGCATTGTATTTTATATGATCATAATTGTTGTGCTGATTGCGGTACTCGGAATGATCTGCGCCGGGCTGGTGGCAAATTCCATATCGAAAGCTCTGAACGCAGAGATTGCCTGTGTAGAGGATGTGGCTACAGGGAATCTGAAGGTTTCGTTAAACCAGAAGCATATGAGTCGAAAGGATGAGGTGGGGGATCTGACAAGGGCGATTGGCAAGCTGCAGTCAGATTTGCGGAATATAATCGGAGGAATCAGTGACAGCACCAATCGGCTGATTGAGGCTTCTGATACCTTGGAACAGACCTCCCATCAGACCTTTGCCAATATGGATCATGTGATGCAGTCGGTAGATACGATTACATCCGGGGCAATCTCACAGGCGGAGGATACCAGAAGCGCATCGGAAAATATCACATATATGGGAAATCTGATCATTGAAACCGGCAGTGAGGCGGCTGCGTTAAATGAGAGCGCAGACAGCATGCTTCTGGCAAGCGATAAGACTAATGCCACCATTGAGGAGCTGAAGAACAGCAGTGAGGAAGTGGGAAGGGCGGTCAACATGATTGCAGAGCTGACCGAACAGACCAACGAATCAGCAAAGACAATCCGCAAGGCGGCAGGTTTTATTTCCGAGATTGCAGAGCAGACAAATCTTCTTTCGCTGAATGCGAGCATCGAGGCGGCAAGAGCCGGGGAAGCGGGAAGAGGATTTGCGGTTGTGGCGGATGAAATCCAGAAGCTGGCAGAACAGTCGAATGATGCCAGCGGCAGCATCGACCAGATTGTAAATACACTGATTGAAAATGCAGAACATGTGGTGGAAGCAATGCAGCAAATGCAGTCAGTAATCGGAAAACAGAACCAGTATATCGTAAGCACGGAAGAGTCTGTCGCTAAGGTAATGGGAGAAATACATACATCCATTCAAAGCATAAGAAGTATAGAGGGCAAGACGCATGAATTGGAACAGGCAAGAAAAGAAATGATTGGTACAATTGACGGCTTATCCGACATTGCAGAAAGTAACGTGACAAATACGCAGGAGACAAGCGGAGTTATAACGGGTGTATCGGAGCGTTTCCGGGAAGTGGAGCAGTCTGCGGCAAACTTAAGAGGAACAGCAGATATACTTGAGAAGAATATCCGTAATTTCAAGATGTGAGGATGAAATAATTCGTTTTATGACAGGATAATCCGGAATTGGGAAGGCAGTATGGAAAAAGCAGGAGGGAAATATATGAATGGAATTGGAAATGAGGCGGAGGCTGTGGAGGCAAAGGAAGGGTTAAGCAGCAGAATTGGTCATACGTTTGCCGGAGTTCTGCGCAGGGCATTGATTATCGTATGCCTGGAATCCGTTCTGGTCGGTGGTATTTTGGCTATCATGTATACACGAAATGACAACCGCAGCTCGGTGAAGGAATACACGGAGGAGATTGACCGGGCAATGCAGAGTAAGGTGAGTATGCTCGAGGCAATTGCGTCCGGAATCAACAGCGGAACCTTAAATGACAGGGATGCAATTCAGAACTTCGTGGATTCCATGGTGACCATGGATGATCAGATTTCGGCGGTTTACAGCTGCTATGATGAGAATGTTACCATCATGAGCGGAGGGTGGCAGCCACCGGCAGATTTTGTTGTAACGGAACGCGGCTGGTACAAGGGCGCACAGGCGGAGCCGGATCAGGTGTATATTTCCGATCCGTATGTGGATGAGCAGACCGGCGGAATCTGTATTACGCTGGCCAAGGCCACTTACCGTGACGGAAAGGTGGCAGGTGTAGTGGGTATGGATATGTATATGGATAACCTGGTTTCCCTGATTGAGGAAAGCTACACGGCTAACAGCTATGTATTCCTGACGACTGCAGACGGAACAATTCTGGTACATCCGAATAGCGAATATTCCATGAGTGTGGATAATACCCCCACCGTGCAGGATGTGAATTCCGGGAGATACCGGTCCTTTGTAGAACGGAATATGGTAACCAGTCTCTTTCTCGACTATAAAGGTGGCTTAAAGATTGGGATCGGCAACGCCTCCGAAATCACCGGATGGAAGGTGGTTTCCGTGCAGCCGTTATATTCCATATTGCTTTTCTTCGGGCTGATTATCGCTATGAATGTGCTGATCTATTTTGTTTCTATGGCTGTCACAAGGCGGGATGTGAATGGGAAAATCAGTGCATTATTCCGGCCGCTGGAGTCCATCAGCGGTAAGATGACCCGTGTCGCAGAGGGAGATTTGTCCGTGGTATTTGATGAGGAGAAGAATTCTCTGGAGATTGAGAAGCTGACCGACTGCATCAATGAGACGATAACAAGCCTCAGGTTCTACATAGACAGCATATCAGATACGGTTACGGCGATTTCAGATAAAAATCTGGCGGTTACGATTGACGGCGATTTCCGGGGAAGCTATGTGCAGATTAAGGAGGCACTGGAAAGCATTGTCAGAAATCTGAATGAGTCCTTCCGTCAGATTACCAGAGAGGCGGAAAATGTTCTGGACTATGCGGATAAACTGGGAAAGACCACGGAGAACGTGGCACAGAGCGCTTCCATGCAGAATGAATCTGTTGCCCATGTATCGGAGGATATGGCTCGACTGACGGAGCAGACAAAGCAGATTACAGAGCGTGCGGTGCAGGTTCGTGACAACGCGGAGATTACCAAGGAGCATCTGGAGACAGGAAATCATGAAATGGACAAGCTGGTAAGGGCGATGGACAGCATCGACAAATGTTACGGCGAGATAGCGGGCTTTGTTGGAACGATTAAGGACATTGCTGCCCAGACAAATCTGCTTTCCCTGAATGCATCGATTGAAGCTGCCCGGGCAGGGGAAGCAGGAAAAGGTTTTGCGGTTGTTGCCGGAGAAATCAGTACGCTTGCTGCATCCAGCGCACAGGCAAGCGAGAGTATTGATAAACTGATTGCGGAATCCCAATCGGCTGTTTCGACAGGAAAAGAACTGGTTACAGCGACATCCGCGTCGATTCAGCAGGGAATGAACGATTCTGTGAAATCGAAGCAGCATATGGATGAAATTGTGGAGTTTGTGGAGAAACAGCAGCAGGCAATCGAGGACGTTAATGATGAATTAAAAGAGGTTGCCGGGATTGTGGAGAACAATGCGGCGAGTGCGGAGGAGAATACCGCAATCAGCCAGCAGCTAAACGAATGCGCACAGAGCTTAAAACAGATGGCGGATTCCTTCACCTTACAATAGAAGATACCGCAGATTTGCAAAAAAAGTGAATGCCGGTTATAGGATTAACCTATAACCGGCATTCACTTTTTTGTAATATACAAAATCCTATGGGAATGGTATGATATCAACAACTTAGAGAAAGGTGAAAGAAGATTATGAGCTGCTGCGGAGTAAAGAAAGAAACAGAAAAGAACGAAAAGGTTACATTTGGCAATGTGGCAACGACAGAGGATTCCCATGAGATTTCAGAGACGGGAGCATTTGTCAGACAGGAAAACCGTTTCACTACGCCATTTGGAGATGGGGAAGGAGAGCTTCCGGTGGAAGCCGATCGCTACCGTCTCATCTGGACACCGCTTTGTCCGTGGGCGACCCGCCAGGTGATTGCATTTAAGCTGCTGGGACTGGATCGGGTAATCAGCATCGGAACAGTTGCACCGGTCCGTACGGAAAACGGCTGGGAATTTTCCCTGGATGAGGGGGGCGTGGACCCGGTACTTGGAATCCGGTATCTTCCGGAAATCTATGCGGCTACGGACCCGGAATACTCGGGAAGGGCAACCGTTCCAACGGTTGTGGATTTAAAGACGAAAAAGGTGGTCAACAATGATTATCATCATCTGACTAATTACTGGGAGACCGTCTGGAAACCGTTCCATAAGGAGGGGGCACCGGATTTATACCCCAAAGAGCTGCGGAAAGACATCGATGAGCTGAATGAGATCCTGTTCAATGAAATTAATAACGGTGTATATAAGGCAGGCTTTGCGCAGTCCCAGACGGAATACGAGAAGAATTATCATCTGGTATTTGACCGTCTTGACAATCTGGAGGAGCGTCTGGGCAAAAGCAGATATCTGTTTGGCGACCGCCTGACGGATTCGGACATTCGTCTGTATGTTACACTTGCAAGATTTGATACGGCTTATTATTTTGGATTTTGTTTAAATAAAAAGCGGATTCGTGATTATGATAATCTGTGGAATTATGCAAAGGATTTATACAGCATACCTGCATTTAAGGAGGCAACAGACTTTGACGCAATCAAGAGAGGGTATCTGACCGGAAGTAAAGAGGAAAACCCGTTTGGAATCCTTCAGGTAGGACCGGATAATTCCGTGTGGGAGGAGCCGAATAACCGGGCAGAGAAGTTTGGAACGGGAAAATAAAGAATGGAAAGAGAGGATTAGGGATGAAAATTACTTCTGTTGATATCATACAGCTAAAAGCTGCACCTTCCGCAGGGCAGACACCTGTTTTATGCAGAATCCACACGGACGAGGGAATATATGGATATGGAGAAGCTGGTGTGTCAATCATGAATTATTCCTTAGGATGCAAGGAACTGCTGCACTCCTTTGGAAAAATGATTCTTGGAATGAATCCGCTGGCAAATGACGTGATTTATACAAAGCTTTCCAACACCTTCTGGGCAAAAGGAAATGGCGGCGTGATTATGGCGGCGATTTCTGCAATCGATACGGCATTATGGGATATCAAGGGAAAATACTTCCGGGTACCTGTCTATGAATTGCTGGGAGGAAAACATCGTGATAAGCTACGCTGCTATGCAAGCCAGCTGCAGAACGGATGGAAATACCCGGATTTTCTTGGGTCGCCGGGAGATCTGGGATTCTTAAAGGATGCCTGTCAGAAAGCGGTCAGTGAAGGGTATGATTGCGTGAAAATAGATTTCCTGGCAAAGCATTTCGATGGAACCCATCTGTCGGGAGAGGAGGGAAGAAATCATCTGTCCGTAAAAACCATGAAGGAGATTGACATTAAACTGGATGCAGTCCGCCAGGTAATCGGGGATGATGTGGAGCTGATTCTGGAAAACCACTGTCTTACCACTGCAAACACGGCAATCCAGTTTGGGCAGCTTGCCAGAAATTACAATCCAATGCTCTTGGAGGAACCGGCAAATCCATTGGACGAACTGGATTATAAGAGAATCCGGGAGGCATTGGATATACCGCTTGCCACAGGGGAGAGAAGCTACACCAGACGCGGATTTTTACCATTGTTAAAGGGCGGATATCTGGATACGATCCAGCCGGATCTTGGAAACTGTGGAGGAATCACGGAGGGGCGCAAGCTGGCAGACCTTGCGGAAAGCTTTGGCGCAACGGTGCAGACACACACCTGCAACACGCCAATCAGCATTGCGGCAGCCCTGCAGTTAGAGGCTGCAATTCCAAACTTTATCATCCATGAGCACCACACGAACAATACTCTGCCGGTTAATACGGAGCTTTGTGTTTATGATGACCAGCCGGTAGACGGATATTATATTGTGCCGGACCGTCCGGGTATCGGAAATGAATTGAATGAGAGAGCGCTGGCAGAGGCAGAGATTTTTACGGTAAGCCAGTAAAGCCTGAAAATATATGGCAGAACGGAGTCTGAAATGAACGAAAAAGTTGTAATCAAAGAAATTCAAAAAGACGGAAAATTTGAACGGCAGAAAAACCGGTTCACAACACCTTTTGGAAAGGAGGCGGGACAGCTTCCGGTGGAGGCGGGACGCTACCGGCTGATCTGGTCGCCGGTTTGTCCCTGGGCACATCGCTCAATTATTGTGCGCAAATTACTGGGGCTGGAGGATGTCATCAGCGTAGGAACATTGGACCCGATCCGCCCGGATACGCCGGAGACGGACTGGGCATTCACTTTGGATGAAAACAAGGAAGACCCGGTATTGAAGGTAAAATATTTAAGTGAGCTTTACCGGAATGCGGACCCGGAGTATTCCGGAAGACCTACTGTTCCGGCAGTGGTTGACATTCCGAGCCGAAAGGTGGTCAACAACGATTATTTTAACCTGACCAGATACTGGGAGGTGGAATGGAAGGAATTTCATAAGCCGGGAGCGCCGGATCTGTATCCGGTAGAACTGCGGGAACAGATTGACAAACTGAATGATATTTTGTTTCACGATGTCAACAACGGTGTTTATAAGGCAGGCTTTGCACAGAGCCAGCAGGCATACGAGGATGCATGCAATCTCGTGTTTCAAAGACTGGACTGGTTAGAGGAGCGGCTTTCCCACAGCAGATATTTGTTTGGAAATCGTATTACGGAATCGGATGTCCGGCTTTATGTGACACTTGCCAGATTTGACTGCGCTTATTTTAACGGATTCCGTGTGAATAAAAAGATGCTGAAGGACTACCCGAATCTGTGGGGGTATGCAAGAGATCTGTACCAGCAGCCGGGCTTTGGCGAAACAACGGATTTTGATGCCATCAAAAAGCACTATCACCTGTGCTGTCTGGTCACGAATCCGGATAAAATCCTTCCGTTGGGACCGGAGCCAGAACTTTGGAATACACCGCATGGAAGAGACCGGGAATACCACTAATTTGTAGCTTTTATGGATTGTCAGTTTTAGAAAAGATAGAGGAGAATAGAAAATGAAAAAAAAGAATATATTGGCAGCTTTATTAACAGTCGCAGCAGTTGTTACAGCTTTGGGTGGATGCGGGAAAAGCGCAGAGAGCAATGCAGCAGCAAAAGGGAATGCAGAAGGGACAGAAGGAGCCGCTGACGGCGAAGTGACGACCATCTATGCAGCAACCAGTGCGAATCCCAGACCATTTACATATATCGATGACAACGGTGAATTGGTGGGGCAGAATATTGAATTGATTCAGGCAGTGTTTGACAAACTTCCCCAGTATGAACTGAAAATCGAAGTGACGGATTTTCCGTCCATTTTTGCGGGGCTTGATTCCGGTCGCTACCAGCTCGGAATCAACAACTTCGCCATGAATGACGAAAGAAAAGCAAAATATATTTATACCGACCCGGAGATGGTAAACCAGTATATCGTTGTAGCAAATGAGAAAATTGACCTGGAGAAGATTGAGGATCTGACAGAGCTTGCCGGTTACACCTATGTCGGCAGTGCCGGAAATGATAAGACGACTGTAATTGAAAATTATAATGAGGAACATCCGGATGCATTGATCAATATCAGCTACAGCGATGCGGATTTAACCACAGAGTTGCAGAGTGTGGAATCGGGAGCCTATGATTTTCTGATTATCGATGCGCCGATGTACTACGGATTCTACAAACCGGAGTTCAACCTGAATCTGAGGGAATACAGTCTGGAAAACGTAAAGTCTGCGACCTACAGCTATTTCATTGTGGGAAAAGGAAACGAGCAGTTGGCGGAGGACATTAACAAGGCGCTGGCAGAGGTTTTTGCGGACGGTACATCCACGGAGATTGATACCCGTTACCTTGGTGCGGATTATACGCCCGGAATTGCGGAATAGGAAAAGGAAGAGAAAACAGTTGACAATATATCTTTATCAGCATAGAATAGTTTATGATATATATTACTAAATATATATCATAAACTATTTTTATGCTATGAAGCCTTAAATAATTGGAAAAGGACAGATAGAGTTAATGCCTTGTAAGCAGTTGACAACATATTTTAGTGAAAGGAATGAATCAAATGGCTCCAAGAAATAAGTATACAAGAGAAGAAATGGTTGAGGCAGCGGTG
>JBJEJC010000071.1:0-13669 GCA_051877675.1 Roseburia sp.
CCGTCTTGCCGCTTCCCGGCTCCCCGCCAAAAATAAAATTCATCTTTGCCAGCACACAATTAATGAGAAGCTGCAGAATGGGTTTCGGGCAGTATCCATCCGCAATCATTCCCTCAATAGTATTGCGCACCAGCGCCGGGGATTTCCGGATACATACACTGGTTCCGGACAGTGCCACAGAATCATGCAGAATACTGATACGCAGCTCCTTCGTATCTGCCTCCAGCACCTTATTGGCATTGTTAAACTGCTTGTCGACACAGTTGGCAATATTATGGGTAAAGGTTTCAAGGAACTGAGCTGTAATCAAATCCTCCGCCTGATACCTCCCCTTCTCAAAATCCGTAATCCAAAGCTCTTTCCCGTTATAATCGATATCCGTCACTGTGGGATCCTCTATGTATTTCCAGAACACACCGAACTGCTCCGGCTTTGGTTCAAACGTTAAATTCTCATTCATTTTTTTCTCCTTATTGGTTCTGCCGCACCAAAGTGATTCGGTGCGGCAGATACTTAGGTCTTACAGCAGTAAACCCGCCGGTGCAGCACCAGCGTCTGACGGCAGAAGCCCATTCATTTTGTCAAAGAATGATGTCAGTGCGCTCTGAAACGCCTGTGCAACATATCCGTCTGATTTCAACGCCACCACAATAATTCCTCCCAACGCCAGCAGCGTAAGCACAACAAGAATTGCTTTTCCATACTTTTCAAATACGATTTCGAACATTGGTATCACCTCCCTTCCATTTCTGTCAAGCAGTTATGGGTATCATTATAGAAACTTCAAAAAGACTTTTCGATGGAATAAAAGAAAAATATTCATCAATTTTGTTGCCTAAAAGAAAATTTTTTCCCCTCAAACATATCTGCCATGCACGCAGTCACGGCAAGAATGAATTCTACCGTTTTTGGCTCAGCGCCTTCCACAATGGATTCAAATCTTCTTCCATTACTCGTCAACTTGTCTGCTTTTTCATCTTCTATGACAGGCGGAAGAAAATCCACAATCTCTAATCCTAGCGCGGTTGCTATCTTCAAGAGCGCGTTCAGTCCAACCTCACATTTCCCAGCTTCCACCTTGGAAATATGGCTCACGGAAACATTTGCCTGCTCTGCCAATTGTGCCATGGATAACCCGCGCCTTGTTCTTTCCTCATGGATTTTCAAACTCACATCTAATAATATTGTTTTTATCTGCTCCTCTGAAATCGTCATCTCATTCTCCTCTCTGCTGCATCCATAACCTGTCCACATAAAATCTCCTGCATTCCTATTCTCTCTTTTTCATCAAGTGCAATCTGATCCAATTCTTTATTGTAGTACCATTCTGTACCGTGAAATGGCGACATTTCTTTGATATATTGAAAGCACACCTTCTCCATCCATTCACCTTCCGTGCAGGGGACAGCAAGCGCCTCATGTACCGATAGCGGAAACACGGAAACATCCGCTTCAGTTTCCTCGGAAATTTCCTTAAGTGGTCCGTCCTTGCCGAGCAAGGTTCCAAGACCAAAACAAAACTGCGCGGACGTGATAAAATACACTGCCTTTCCTGTTACCAGTATTTTCTTATGCAACTGGTATGGAAAAAGCCTTGGCGTATTCCGTTCCGCTGCTGCATGCAGTTCTTTCTCTGTCTTGCCCCAATGCACCAGCATTTCCGCATTCACAGTACAGCACCGGCACATTTCACTGTCCTGACTAATAAGGACGGAATATAATACTACCGTACTTCCTCTGATTCTCCCTGGAAAATATTTCTGAAAATCATTGTTCTCCTCATAAGGATACAGACGAAAAAAGATTTTGTCCTCCGGATATTCTTCAAATAATCCTTTCATCATCTTTGTCTCCTCTTTATCTGCCTTCAATGCCTGTTCGCAACATTCCAGATACGTATTTATCACCGATGCAACACGCATACCGCCAAATTGGTGCCCGCATACCTCATACATCTGTTCCAGCTCCAGGTATGGCATTCTCTCTGCCGGTATTTTCTCCTGCACCAACCTTACCCTACCGACTCCATTTCCTTCTTCCAAGATGATTTGCGCCCCAGCTTTTCTGTATTTATAGGGAAGAAACAAATTTCCCTCAGTCTCCATATACTGTTTAAATTCCTCCAGACTCAATTCCTGCAGCATTCCATTACCTCCTTACCAGCAATAGCGGCAAAATACATGGTCTCCAATTGTCACAATATCTTCTTCGCTGTTTTTTGCCCTAATCTTCTCCCATTGCTTTTCCTCTCCCCCACTGCAATACTTTGGATTGCAGTAATATTTCCGGTCACCAATGGGATTCGATGACTGCCCCGTATAGGCTTCCTGTGCAACTTTCCAGCACTTATCCCTGCTCCTCTGTTCCTCCGTCATTTCCGTGTACTCTTTCAGATACTTTTCAACCGTGTGATATGGAATGTAACAGGAAAACTGATAGGGAGCAGTCAGTACACCTTTTATATTTCCATCTGAACCTCCTGCACGGTTTAGAATCACATAAGCCACTGCTGTCATTCCTTTTTCTGATTGATTGCCAGCCTCTGCTTTAATAAAACCTGCCAGATACAATAGCTTCTCATCCATGCCCTCCGGTACGCTGATTTCATCAAGTGCCACCTCATCCTTTCCTGTGACCATCCCGATGATTCCTCCATCCAACTGCTCCAGGAGTTTTTCCAGCAGTTCCGTTTCCTCTGTATTTAACGACGATGCATACATTTCTTTCCATTTCCCAAGCTTCAAGCAGTACACCGTCATTTTTTCCGCTTCTTGCTCATATTCCTCTCCCTCTGCATCCCGCAGGGTTACTGTTATTTCTTCTGTTTCCATATCATTGAACTGCCGAAAGACTTCCTTTAAAAGCTTCTTCTCTTCTTTAGTATCAATAAACAAATACGGAGGATACCCAATAATGTCGTTACCTGCCAATTCCAAGTAATCACTTCTCTTGCAGATACGTGCCAGATAGACAGCAGTTACTTCATCTATATCTGAATATTCCTCATACTCATATACCACCTGGTTATTATGATCATAACTTTTAAAATCACTAATTCCATTGTTAAAATCCGTATACATTTCCTCTAACACATTTTTTATGTAAGAAGGATCCTGCGTCACTGTCTGATCCTGATCAAATAAGGAAGAAAAATACGTCACTGGGCTAAACAAAAGGTAAATTAATATAATCAAAGGTGCCAGCACTGCGGCAATTATCAATACAATTCCCAATAGTCCAAGCAGTAATTTTCCAAATACTGCCAGTAGAAGCTTTCCTATCTTTTTGAAAACCCGTCCCACATCATATTGCACCAAGCTTTTCAAGAGCTTCCAATGACTGTTTTCATCTCTTTTTCCCTCCTCATGTATAAGAACCTTCATCATGTGATTCCGAACCAGCTTTGCCTTCATCCGTTCTGAATTCCCTGATTTTTGCCCGTCCACCTGTTTTCCGTTCTTCTCCTGTTTCCCGTCTCCCTTTGACTTTCCGTCTTTGTTTCTTTGACTTTTTCCTTCCCTTCTGGCATTACGTTCTTCTACAGAGCACACTGCTGGTTCCTCATCCATGGAATCCGGATCCTCTGCCAGGATTCCTTCTGCCTTTTCTCTGCCTGCTCCGGAAGTGAAACTGCTTGACTCCCGTACACCACACTTTCTGATTATTTCCTCACGGCTGACAGCTCCGGAATTGAAGGAAGATCCTGTTCCTCCCACCGGAATATTCCGTTGCGTTTCTGACTTTTGTATTTTCGCTGCTTCATTACCTATTTCGTTCTCTCTATTTTGTGCAGTCTCATTTACTACATCATCCGCTTCTGTTCTCTCTGTATTCTTTTCCTTCTCCGCACCTTCTGCTTTTTTTATTTTTCCCGATTCTTCAATCTCTTTTACGAATTCTACCGTACCTTTTTTCTTCTCACTGCCAGCATGCACCCTCTTCTTTTTATTGATCTTCTGTTTATCTGTCTCCCCTTTCTCTTTCGTAAAAGCCAATGCCAACACTACTGTTGACAATACCCCTCTATCCGTGTCCTCAGTTTCCCCGTTTTCCACTTCATCAACGGGATCTTCTTCCACATCACTTCGCGTCACGATGTCGTGAAGTCTGCCTTTCACTATTTTCTCTGCAGGTTTTACGACCTTCTTCCCCTGTTTAGGAGCAGGCAAATCTTTTTCTTCATGCTTTAGCATAGTTTCTGCAAGTTTTTTGCCAGACTTAACATCCTGCAGCATAACATCTTTTTTTTCAGTTTTTTTTCCCATATTTCAGGCTCCGGCAGCATGTTTTTTCGCCGCTTTCTCGTGCATATTTGTGTTGTAGATATCATATACCGGACTGTTTTTGTCAATCCGGTTATCAAATGGAATAATCGTATTCCCAAACCGTAGAAGCCCTGTTCCGACCTCTGCATTCGTGGTGTACTTAATCTGTGCCTCGCTGATATTCTCCAGTGCCTTTCCAAGCAACGCCGCATCCGGCGCTGCCTGCTTTAGTAATACCGTATATTCACTGTTGGATATCAGAGTAGCCGTTTCCTGATCCTTTAATACTGTACTGACATTTTGAGTAATTCCCGTACACAAGCCACCAAGCTTACGCACCTGTGCCCACAGATCTATGAAATATGCCTTTGAATAAGGCTTGTTCAATAATACATGGAATTCATCCACATACAACCATGTAGCCCGCCCCTGCTTAGAATTATGGATAATTCGCTGCCGAATATTTTCCAGCATGACAAGCATCGCGATTCCTGATAGGTCACCATTAAGGTCTCGCAGTCCATACACAAGGACCCGGTTTTGAGGATTGATATTCGTTGGATGATTGAAAATGTTTAAAGAACCATCCACAAAAATTTCCATGACAACTACAATATCCTGTGCTTCCTTTTCCTCCTGCTCCTTCATCACTTCAATAAAATCTGACAAAATGGGTTGAACTCTTTCCTCCACCGAAAGCATAGCAATCCTTCCATATAGGATTCTGACACAACGATCTATGATGGATTTTTCCTTTGGACTAATCTTTCCTTCCATTGCCTGTTCACAAATTCCAAGCACAAATACACACTTTTCCCTTATCTGACCATTTGTATCATTTTTATCTAATGTCTTCAGATCTACTTCCATTGGATTAACGTAATTCTTTACATATGTAGCAAGGTTAATAATTGTTCCGCCATATGCATCCGCCACATCAAAATATTCCAAAGTGGGATCCACGAAAATAATGTCATCCTTTGTATTTAAGAAAACACTCCCTGCCTCCATCTTGCATCCGGTAAAGCTCTTTCCCGCACCCGGAATTGCAAAAACAAATCCATTCCCATTTAGCAGTTTTTTTCGATTCGCCCAGATTGGCTCCTTTGAAATCTGATTAATTCCGTAATAAAACGGGTGATCCATCATCTGCATCTCCACTACATTAAATGGTACAAATGAAGCTGCTGATGATGTAAACATGGCTCTCATGCGATCCACATATCTTCCACCAATCGGTAACACCGTATTTAATGCCTCCCTCTGTTTCATGTTATAGGGGAGCATTCGACAGCTCGCTTTCTCAACCACCTGGTTTACCGCCGTAATAGCCGATTCCATTTTGTCTTCACTGTCCGTTACCAGCGCAATGGAAACTCCCAGCCAACACATTTTCTGATCATTGTCCCGTAGTTCATCCAACATTTTCTCCAGTTCTTTCTTCTCCCGTCTGACCTTATAGGAAATCTCGCTTGAAAATGCTCCGCTTCTATTTCTGCGCTCCTGCTGCTTAGAAATAGCAGTCTCTACTCCAAAAAGCTTTTCTTCCAACGTTCTTATTGCAATATCCTGCGGTATCGGCTGATAATCGATGGAATAAACGGACTGGATTGGAAGTCCGGCAAGTTCCAGAAGGAATGTATCCTGTAATGAGGTTGGATATGCAGTCGGATCCAGATATTGCACCGATACTGTTTTGTCATCCATTCGGAAGCAGTCCGCATAACTCTCAAAATCTATTACCGTATTTGCAAGTTCATTTTTAAAGTTCCTTCCCTGGGCAATCATTTCCTCAATATCCAGGTCAAATTCTTCCTCATACCCCATGTGATAAAAGCTATACAAGATTCTCAGTCTTTCATTCGCACTCAAGGGATGTAATGTAGAATGAAGTGCCGCATAATTGTTGATATAGCTTCCTTCCAACGATGTAAGATATGACCTTGCCGCTTCATAGTCATTCCGCTCAACAGTAATGGTGAGATATATTTCCTGCTTAATTCCTTTCCTACCGTCCACAATCTTGTTCTCAATAATGTCATTATACGAATCCCTGAGCCAGTCATACGGGTCGTTCTGCAGCGGATAAAGAATCTTCTCCCGGATCTCATTCATATCACGGTTTCCATTGAATATCGTAAGCTTCACCGCCACATCATACGCCTTTATTGTCTTGCACCAGTCATAAAAAAACTCAAGCTGCTCATCGTATGTCTTGGTTGTATAGTTCACATCAGAAACCCGATAGCTTTTAGACCATTTTCTTTCTCCCACCTGAAATATCCCATTTGGCGCAATTTTGCGGATTTCAATTGCGTCCTGTACACATTCCGCTGTCTGAAACTGCAGTTTGTCCGGCTTTTTCAAATCCATAAATGCAGCTCGCTTAGATATTACAGTTCTTCTTCCGGCAAATCGTTTTCTCTTCGACATTTATTCCTCCCCATCCTTCACTGTTCCATAAAACAGTTGCCGCATTTCCTCTACATCATACTTTTCATGGAATTCTTCCTCCTGTTCACCGGAAAGCAGTTCTGCCATACCCTTTGAGGGAATCATATTTTGATAACGGTCACATCCATTACCTTCTCCCAGTAAAAATGAAAATAGAACGTTGCGGATTTCCAGTAATCCACTGGTGTATATAAGCGGATATTCTTCCAGAATAATTCCACATTCTCTTGCACTCTGCACTGCTTCCTTTATTCGCACCCTCATCATATCTCCATCTGGAGCTTCCAGGAGGAAATAGAATACCGTCTTTGTATAGTTTCTTGTATCGCTCTCCCCAAGTCTATCAATACAATCATATAGAATTCCATTTTTCTTTTTTATTTTTGTAAGGATTCCGTCCATGCCCAGATAATTGTCCAGCACTGTATCAGCAGCCTGAGTATCTGTGATGGGCATTACAGACACTCGATATGCCTTCATATAGTCATATGAAAAAAAAGCAACCTTTCCTACCAGATCTGCCGGGATTCTTCTAACCGCTAATACAGAAAAAATACTTTTCCCTATTTTCAGTCCGGCATCCGGTATTTTCAGGATTTCCGACTGTATTGCCTTTTTCCATCCTGATGTTTCCATGATATTGATATTATCCATCACCGCACCATCTACAGCTCCAAGTTCTGCCATAAATTTAACCAGAAGACCAAGCCTCTGATGCATGCCAATTCCTTTTATCCGCAATTGTTCTTCCAAATCTGAGAACCATCCTATGGCATCCATCAATTCTCCACTTTCATATCTGATTATCAGATATTCTTCACCGACGACGCGCGTCACACTATAGCCGGTATCTCTCTGCCGAAGTTCCTCGTATATATTCTTTTTCTTATCTCTGGAAAGCCCTTGCAGTGCATATGTTTTTGTATATTCTCCGCCGCCTCCCTGAAAAATTCCTGATTCTGTGACAATACGGATTCCCGTTGTATCTTTTAAAAAAGCAGGAGCCAGAAAAACCGGTTCCTGCTTGTTTCTGATTCGCTTAAATTTATTTCCTGCCATTTCTATCACTCCGTTTTCCATCAGTCTTGTCTGCCCGATATAAAAGAATCCTTTTTTTCCGACCACTCATTTTCATCTGTTCCAGCATTGACACGCCATCCCGGTTTTTTAATACCGGAAGCATCAGTGGTATACAAAATGGAATCGCCGCATAAATACTGATGTCCATGGAAAGCCCTGCTCCGAAATACAAAATGCAAACTATGCTGACACCGACAATCAGTGTCCCAACTGCTGCCAGAAACTGCTTTCCATTTAGACCAAATGCAATGGACTCCTGGTACTGTTCTACATCACGATTAATGTTAATTGATAACATTACTCCCTCCTATAAGCCCAAGGCTTTCTGCGTTATTGTCTCTGCTCCCTTAACCATCCCCAAAGTCATCATACATATGAAAGTACTTTCCATGATCCACGCGATAATATAAGTCACTCCCGTATTGCCGCTTCTTAAGCTGATAGCCCCGCTGTTTAGAACAGACGCACTAAGTGCCAGCGCCATGTACATTGTTACAGCTTCCATAATCGTACACAGGGCATATTTCCAAAAAGATACAGCAGAATGTGATAGGGTATGATTTCCCGCCAATGTACTGTTTGCCAATGTCCCATATGGAACCAGAAGAAGAATTTTAAAGAATCTCGAAAAAGCCTCATATAAAATCATCATCCCGCATCCTGCCGTGATAAGCATAAATACAACCGCCAGGATAATAGCGACAATTGCCAGAATAAGACCGCTCCATCCACTGATTCCATTATTTCCAGGTTCATTCAGAATTTCTGAAACATCCGCTGGCATACTATAGCTGAAGGTTATTCCCTTTCCGGAAAGTGCACTGATAAACCCGGTTCCAAGTGAAAAAAGCTTTTTTACAATTTTCAGCGAATTCACTGTAAAGAATTCTGCAATTGATATTTTAAGGAACATTCTGATTATGCTCTCAAACCGCAATTCCTGTTTTACATCCAGGCTTTCTGAACAGAAACCAATCAAGAAAAAAATCACCACCAAAACTGCCGCAGTACCTGTAAAAACTGCATTTGCTCCCTCGGCGAATTTCCACCCGCCGGAATTCCAGGCTGCCGGATTTTCTCCCAACATTCCAGCAGCTTTTCCAGCAAAATTGTTATATGTTCCCAGAGAGAATTGAAGCATTTCTTTTATACCAGCACAAACTGCCTCAATAAGTCTGTCCATATTTTTCCCCTAAATAATTCCCAGCAATGTAAGTACTGGTCCAACAAATATCATAAAGGAACAACCAATCAGTCCCTTTCCGGAATCCCACATCCCATGATTATCCTTTTGCTGAAATGCTTCTGAAAATTCTCCTACTTTGGGAATGGCCATAATAATTCCTATCCCGCTCACAATCGCTATCAGTATCGTTTTTAAACCAGAAAGTATATTGTCTATCTGATCCACTCCCGTTGACGTTGTAGATGCTGAGTTATCCGCCAACACCATGACGGTATTACACATTACCATGAAAGCAATACCAGTCAGCATGCACATCGACTTTTTCATAACTTTCTTTTTCACGTTTTTCTTTCCCGTTGTCTTCACTTTTCTGTTACCTCCAAAATTTTTTCTATATCATACCTGCTATTTCATTCATTTTCATTAACCTGCAGGAAAAATTTTTCCAATTTTCGTTTCCTAAAAGAAAATTTATGTATGCTGCATAATCAGATCTACCATCAGATTTACTGTATCCATATCCATTTCCGGATCAAATACGGCTAAAATTTCTTCCATGCTCATATAGCCGTCTGTCAACGTCAATATCTTTTTTGTCTGTCCCTCTCCAAAACCGGAATTTTTCAGTTTTGCAAACACCAACGCTTCTTCCGGATTTGTAAATTCACGCACATTAATTCTACTTTTTTCCAGCTCCTCATTTTCTTTGATCTGCTTTGCTATTTTCTCATCCGCCAAAGCCCTTGCCGTATTTAGAAGATCCTCATTAAGCATTACAGGAGCACTTTCAGCTGCCTGCAGTTTTTCATTCAATACACCTATTTCTTCCAATGTCAATTCCCAGATATGACTTTGCGGTTTTTCTGGTATATCCTCTTTCAGCATTTCTGCCACTCTCACTTCCTCCTTATAGTGTTTCATCGCTTTCTTATCAAGCAACTGCAAATGCGCAAACTCTGTAGGATCTACAAAACCGGCTCGCATTCCGGCATTACGCACAGCCTTATTCCTCAGCCTCTCAATCCTGGCATCAAACAACGGTCCTCTTTGCGCTGCACACATCTGTTTCCATAACGGATGTTTCCTAGATTCTATTTTCTTATCTAATATAGGGTTGAAACCTCGGATAAACAGGATGCATACTTTACTATCCAGCTTCCGCAATTCATCCGGGAACATTAATTCACGTCCAATCACATCATAATTTCGGGATGAATTTCCCTGAACGCCAAGGGTCTCCCCGCTGCTTTTCTTGTCAATGGTAGCTTTCCCCATAAGCTCACTTAACTCTTTCTGGGTTCCAGGTCCATTTCCACCCAGATAAACCCATACATCACAGTTTGCCAACATTTTCTCATGCTCACCGTCCTTATACCTCGTCTTTATCTGTGACAAATCCTGAATAATAATAACGGAACTGATATTTCTGCTTCGCATTGTGGAAAGCAGAGACAGAAAATCCTCCGGTAACGCTACATTATCAAACTCATCCAGTAAAAAGGTCACTGGTACTGGCAGACTTCCTCCATGTACAAAGTCTGCCTCGTAATAAAGCTGCTGGAACATAATTTTATAAAGCATTCCCACAATAAAATTGTAGGTGGTATCATTATCCGGAATTACACAATATACAATCGTTTTTCGTGTTCCAAGAAGCGGGATGTCTATCTCATCATCATCAAGAATGCTTAGGATTGCTTCTGTCTGGACAGGAGCAAGTCTGGCATTTGCGCTAATAATGATTGAACGTACCGTATCTGCAGCTCCCCGCATGACCTTATTAAAATTTAGAACTGCCTTATGATTGGGACTTATTTTCTCAAGATCACGCATAATAATATCCAGCGTGGAGTCCAATTTTGCGCCTGTCTTCGGGTCTTCCTTAAATTCAGCATATTTCAGCAGTTCCATTACTGCACGGACATTATGCTTTTTTTCAACTTCAGGATCATGGATTAACTCCAGCATCCGCTTTACATCATCCTCCCCGTTTGACTTTTTGCAACGTTCCATTCCCTCCGGCACGCCTTCCAGCCACACATAGTAAAACAATGCCTGCAAGAGCATGGCTTCCGCCTTCTCCCAAAAAGGATCATTTGTTGTCGACCCCTTAGGCGTTGTATTACTGATCAGATTCGTAATCAGCTTCAGTACATCTACTTCACTCTGAATATAACGGAACGGATTAAAATGTGACGATTTCAGCATTTCATCCTCGTTCAGAAGATTAAGCACCTTCACCACATATCCATTTTGTTTCATAAAACTGGAAGTGTCCCGGAACAGTTCTCCTTTCGGATCCGTCACAATATAACTTGTAGCAAGCTGCATGAGCTGCGGCTTCACAAAGCGGTATGTCTTTCCAGACCCGGATCCCCCAATTACTACAATATTATTGTTCAGGTCCGTGTGCCTGGTATCCAGACTCATTCTTATATTTTGAGACAATATACGATTCCTCGTATTTACAATCTGGACATTTCGTGCAAACCTAACATTCATTAAAACCACCTTCTTCTCTTTATGATTACAATATTCTGTGGATCATCCACGTCATTACTCAGGTCCGCCAGTTTTGCATTTACTTCCTTCACATTGGCAAAATCACTGGAGCCCATTTCTTTGCCCGGCAAATAATTTCTTTTTCCAGTTATATACATCATCACCGCAAATGCATAGGCAAGCAAAAATAACGCCATCGTTTTCCATATATAATCATTATTCCAGTAATTATAAAACGGCTCCTGCATAATTACATTCATCCGGTCATACCATTGAAATATCGTTTCCCCCTGCCGCATCCCTGCTGAGCAGTAATAGGCAGCAACCATCACCAGAAGCGCACCAAACAGAAAAAGCGGCATTGAAAATCGTTTCTTTTTCGGTCTCATTTATATTGTTCTTCCCCTTCCTTTCATCGTGACGGCACCGGAAGCATTCTTCCTGACGGACTTATCCACCTTACTATAATGCTGAAACAGCTCCTTCCCGTTCACCCGTTCTGCTACATCTCCACTTTTATCATAGAGCTTATATGTACCAGTCCCATCCAGTGCGGTCAGCATGGAAGCTCCTCCATAAACATCCTGAATGTCTTTTTTGTTAATCCATAAATACCGAACATCCTTCCCCCATGTTCCAGGAACTCTTGTCTTTACCGCCTGCTCATTTTCGTCCTCCAGGAGCGTTTCTTTATTAATCGTAATATCAAACATTTCTGTCTGATTTTCCGCATCGCTGCGTTCTGCGTCTGCAATTCCATATTCGTACTGTTTTTCCGCAGCATATGGTATTTCATTTTTCTGCTGCATATAAGTTATTTCTTCCGCACCCATTTTTTCCGGCGTTCCTCCATTTACCGGATCCGAAATCACCACGATATCTTCTTTTCTCAGTACAACTTTCCGCATTCCGTTTTCATCCGGTTCTTTATCCAGCGGTGGAGTTATTGCTGTTTTTGGTACCCAGATTGATTTCCATCCATTTTCTCCAAGCAGGTTCTCTCCCTCAATCCTAATATGCGTCTCCGTCTGCTCCACAATTTGTGATTTCTTATTTTTTTCATCATAGACAAAATGAATTTCAGCTGCTTTGTCCTTTTCCATTTTTTCTTTCCATTCCGTGAACTGAATTATATCCGCAAGGCCGTTCACTTTTTCTTTATTCACCCCCGCGGCTTTCTGTTTTGGGAACTGATAAATCTTTCCGTACTCCTCGCCAAATTCCTCCTTCATATCTGCATCAAATACATCTGCTTCCGTTGTTGCGCCCACATTTTCTGCAAATTCTTCCATTGTCTCTGTACGGTTGTTTTCATCAAATCCACGGTGTGCTTCTTCCTCCGACATTCCGTTTTTTACGTCATCCTTTATTTTCTTCTCTTTAATCTGCGAAAGGATTTCCTGAAACATTGCCAGATCCTTTTCCATAATTATGACATTGAATATGTCCTGGTTTCCGCTCTTTAGCGCCTTAAAATCGATGTACAGAATTCCCGCTTTTTTCGCAAGCTTCTTAAACTGTTGGAAGGTATCCTTATCCATTTTGCACGGAACAATCGCCTGCCCATTTGCGCGTGCAAAGAAATTTCCCCGGTTCGTCTTTCCTGATGTTTTTGCATATTTTGATTTTGCTATGCTACACACCAGAAATTTACCAAACTGCCATGCCAGCCTTATCGCATCCTTTGTCAGTTCAATTGCAATCTTTATGCCCTCGACTTCCATGTAGATAACTGACGAAGCTGTATCCTGACCCATCATACTGTCTCCTCCTCCGCTTCTTCACTTTCTTTTCTCTTATCCATTCCCTCGTTCACGGATGGTCTCGCTGTATCTGTTGAACTGTTACTATTTATTTCCTCCAAAAGCGTATCGCACAATTCTGCCAGTTCCTCTTCCGACATCTCTCTTTCCAGAAGTGAAAAAACAAACTCATTTGTCATTTTTCCGTCCAGCAGCCTCTTTATAGACAGTATTTTTCCTTTGCTGTATTTCTTCGCTATCATGATTTCAAAGATCTTTGCATTCTGACTTTTTTCATCCAGCTTTAAAAACGCTTTTCTCATATGTCTGTTTAAAAGCATCTGGAAGAAAGACACTTTCTCATTATACTTCTCCTGTTCTTTTTCCAGGTCCATTACCAGCAGCCCTGGTTCCGCGATCTCTGCTCCATCAAAAAACAG